>NZ_JAMJEZ010000030.1 GCF_023544715.1 Pseudomonas eutrophicaquae
ACGCTGAGTTCGTGGTAAGACATGGCAACACCGTACCGGAAAGGTCAGGTGTTGCACTCAGTTTTTGCGGCCGCCCTCTTTCATCTGCGATTTGAGCTTGGCGATTTTATCTTCCAGGCTGGCAATGTCTGGCGCGGAGGCGCTAGGAATCTGTCGATCAGCCGCATCGAGCGCAGCCAAATAACGGCCGATGCTCGCCTCGATTTCTTCCATGCGCCGCTTCAGTTTGGCGCTGGTGAAATTGCGGTCACGGTTGTTCACTGCCTTGAATTTGCTGCCGTCGATGGCAACCAGGTTTTCGTCAAACAACCCCAACTGCTGGCAGAGCAAAACGAACTGGCGGCAGACGCCGCGAATGGCCTTGCTGTTGTCTTTTCGGAAGTTGGCGATGGTCTTGAAATCGGGCATCAAACGCCCGGTTAGCCACATGAGTTCGACGTTGCGCTGGGCTTCTCGCTCCAGACGTCGGCTCGATTGAATTCGGTTTAGGTAACCGTAGATGTAGATCTTCAGCAGGATCGCCGGGTGGTAGGCAGGTCTGCCGGTTTCGGCTGGAATGACGCCATCAAAACCTAGATTGGCCAAATCGAGTTCATCGACGAAAACGTCAACCACCCGAACCGGATTGGTATCGCTGACGTAGTCGTCGAGGCTTTCGGGAAGTAAGGTGCTTTGACCTCGATGTTCACCCTGGATAAACCGTTTCATGGGCGTCCCTTGCGATGAGATTCTCGGAAATCATAGCAAGGGTTTACCGGGATGTTTTTACACACTCTGGGCCAGAAGCGGACATTCACAGTGACTGAGGAATGAGGGGCGGGTCACTTTTGCTCGGATAACCTAACGCCCGGCTCTGCGGCTGGTAAAAGTGGAGGCGAAGCCGGAGCTTTTACCAGTCCGACAGCAGCCACTTGTTAGCTCTTTTGCTTTAGTGCTTATATGTATCGATATCAAAGAACGCACCAATTTCACCCAAAAACTCTACTGTTTCAACTTCGAAACCTATTGCTGGAGTTGAATGCTTTTCATTCGTGGAAAACCACAAAACCACTTCAAATCTCGGTAAGACGTTGAACCGGTCCTTTGCCTGAAGAATAAGCTCCTTCTTGGCCTTTAGTTTGTTGACTATTGCAGTGGACATTTCGAAAACATCGATGCATTCGTTAACAATGTTTTCTGTTGAAAGCTCCCATGAATTAATTTTTGGGATTTTGCCTGGGACTTTGGAGCCTTTGCGTTTGATTGAAGTCGGTTCAATTCCGAGAAATTCAGTCACTTCGTCAGGGTCAAAGTCATCTCCATCTAGGGCGAAGTATACCCTCCCTTCATTAGTATCCACTCAGCACTCCTAGAGAGCTAACGCTCGCCTCAAGTGCGCGCTTGCGCGTCACTTTGAAGGCGTTTGTTATATGACTTTATCTTTTGGCTACCGTTTAAACCGAAAGACCTGACCAACCCATTTGCCTCTTCATTGTATTCAGCTACCATAGCTTGGCGATACTCCAAAACCTTTTGCTCAAGTTCTTTAAATTTGGCTAGATGTTCGTCTCGCATTATATCTGTGAACTCCAGATTCCCGGGAATCACATGATCTGTAAGGCCTCTTTCGTACCCGCACATAACGGCGTCGAGCTCTTCGCTTAAATTGGTAATTCTTGCCATAGCTGGGAAAAATCTTTCCTCGGAATAGAGAGATGACCAATCTTCAATAATTATTTGAAGTTTTTGGGCAATCTGGTCATTACCTCTTTTTCTACCAACTATCCAGCCATTTAGGACATAGGAATGGTTGCTGAGACGGTAGAGATGCACCAGAATCGCGTCTATCGAGTTTACGGTTGGCATATGTTTTTCGTACAGACGTTTAAGTTTTTCGTCCAGTATTTGCTGTGACAACTGCTTGGATTTATGAACCAGCCCGTATATGCCCCCTAATGGAAACGCTAGACCCATCACACCAATAGGAAGCGCCCCTGTTCTTAGGAATGTTTCGTATCCTATAGGCGACAAAGACAGATCCATATCGGACCAAACAATTATGCCGAGAACTATGCCAAGAACAGTAGGCGCCGCAGTTAGAACCCAGAAAAACCAGTTGCTTGTGATGGGCCTGTAATGGTCAATTAGGATCACGCAGAAGACTCCATCTGTGTCATGCTCATATAACGTTTGAATTCACCGGTGCTGCGCGGCTTTATCGCGCAGCGTCCGGTGGAATGATGGGTTGGGCATTCAGTGGATAAACCTCATCGGATAAGCTGCATTAGGGCTGCCATCAACGCATCTGAAACAGTTCTTGATGGAAACGCTCTGGTGGCAGGCCGTGGGCGAGGAAGTCCTCGCGCAGCGCCTGACCAAACCTCGGCGGGCCGCAGAACCAGATGCTGGCGGACTGCCATTCCGGCACGGCGGCACGGATACGTTCGCCATTCAAGCGCCCATCCTTGCCATCGACCAGCAGGTGCAGCCGCACGCCCGCGGCCTTGGCATCTGCCGTGAGGCGGTCGATGGCGGCCTGTTCGAACTCGGCAGTCGGATGAAAGAGATCAATCGTCTTTGCGTCCGGGGTGGCGGCGCGTTGCTTGAGGCGGGCGATAAACGGCGTGATGCCGATGCCCGCACCCACCCAGATCTGATGTGGCTGCGCATCCTCGAAGTCGAAACAGCCGTAAGGGCCTTCCACCGTAACCGGCATGCCGAGCTTCAGTCTTTCCCGCAAGCGGCTGGTGTGGTCGCCCAGCGCCTTGGTGATGAAGACGAGCCGACGGTCAGCGGGGTTCCAGGCGGAGGCGATGGTGTACGGATGCGCGCCTTCGTTTTTGTCCGAGGTGACGAAGGCGAACTGCCCGGCGGCATGGCCGCGCCAGCCGTCCTCTAGCACGACGGCGGTCTCGAGCACGCGCAGCGCGGGATAATCGATCAGACCCGCGATGGTTCCCGTAACCTTGCGGCCGGTGCCGATCCGCCCCGTCAGGGTCAGCAGCGCGGTCACGGTGCCGCCCAGCAGCAAGGCCGCCATTAGCCAGCCGACCGGCTGCGTCCAATACTCCATCTTGGTGAGCACGGCGGAGTGATAGGCCAGGGCAAGGTAGGCGACTGCGATCCATTTGTGGGTTTTGACGAACCAGTGGTAGGGGAAGCGCTTGACCAAAGCCAGAACGATCAGCACGACGGCGGCGTAGAACGCCCATTCGCCGACGGATTCGGCAAACCCCCGCTGGCTGCGCAGCCAGCCTTCGATGGCGCCGAGGGTTTCTCCGGCCACCGGTTTGCGCGCGGGCTTTTCCAGCCAGCCCCAACCCACCATCCATTTGGTGCCTTTTCCCCACCACCAGTGAACGATGGCGACCACCAGGGCGGCGATGCCCAACCACTTGTGCAGGCGATACATCTTGTCCAGCCCGTCCAGATGCGGCTCCAGCCATTTCGGGCGCAGCGCCAGCAGCATGGCCACGCTCATCAAGCCGATGCCGATCACCCCGCTGTACTGCATGAACACGGTGCGAAACGAGAAGTACGTGAACGGCTCGGGCAACAGCGTATCGGCGGCGAGCCATAGCGCAGTCAGCAGTAGCAGGACAACCAGAAGTGAAACCTTAATGCGTGTCATGGATTACCTTCGATGCAAATTCGTATGTAGCCCAACGGCTCGGTTGAGAGGCGCGTCACTTTTTGCCGCGTCCTCTCTCGAACCGAATGTTAGATGCAGCGGCGCCGAGACCGTGCACCCTGTAGGACAGTGGGGTTAGTACACTTTTCAGCGATTACCCTTTCTTTGTTATGCGGTTTCGAATCAGAAGACCGAACGGCAAAGCAATAATGGGTGCGAATAACCACGCCAGAACGGAGTGGCGCAATTCCGTTAGGAACAATAAGAGCGCGAGAATCGCGCTAAAGAAGAAGCCCACGGCGTATTGTTTTCTACGAAAGTTGAACTCTTCATGTTCTGAGAGCATGGCCTGCGACGTATTCGGGTTCACGATTGTACTTCCGACGCCTAGAGCGACCAGACAGCCGAAGAGGAAAAGCGTGATCTGATGCGGTACGGCGTCGTTTCGTGCGGTATTGATCAGGACACATACCACCAGCGACAGGCCTAAAGCACCCGCCACGAAACGCCAAAAGGAGGCTTCAGTCTTATTGCGCATCTAACGATAAGCTCTGGGGCGGCTGGAGCGAAGCGTAAGCCGTCCCAGCCGCGATAGCGGCGACAACAGCGCCTGGTTTTGCATTTTCGACCTTGATGAACCACTTGGGCTGCATGGCATCGAAATCCTGACGGATATTGGATGGCAGGTAACTAGCCGAATCCAGCACAAATGGTTGACCTCCCACGCGCTTGAATACAACCCAGTGCCAGAAGTCCTTGCCTTCTTCCTGATGGTGCTTGATAGACAACAACGCCAGATTGGGCAATGCCTCCCAAGATTCAAATGGGGTTTCATCAGCGGAAGTTTTGACACCTGCGCTCGACAACATACGCCGGACATACTGTGTATCTGACCATAGCGATTTGTCCGAAGCATGGATGCCCATAGCATTGGCTACGGCCTTCATCTCCGAGTACGTCTTGCCCAGAATGTTGGCAACCGACGCGATTCCGCATCCGGTGGTTTCTTCCTGCACTACTGGTTTGAGCATTGATTCTCCCTTAATGCATAACAGTGATTAGACCGAACGCTCGACTAATACGCAGCCTAACATTTCGCTAACAATGTTGACTTTTCTCTTGCGGATCAGTGTTTTATGCATCTTTCACTCCCTTCTGCTGCGACGTTATATCGAACGCGGTATAAGTCAGTTATAGCCGAATGCGGCATAAGCCCGCGCTTCACAGCATGTCGCCAAAGCTAGCAGGAATGAATGCTTGTGTGAGATAAGCAAGGCATCCATGCCGCCGAAGATGGGACTGCGCGTGAGAAGTTGTTTCCATAATGCTTTTTCTGCTGTTGATTGCCAAGAAATTAGTGGCCGCTTCTGGCCGATGGCTGCCATCCACTGTCTTCCTGACCTATACCCTATCCAGACACTCAGGAAACCCGTTTCCGTGCGTCTGGATAGGGTCGTTTCATGTATTGTTTGACAGGTGTCCGGCAGCTCCTTAGGGTTCATCCATACACATTCATCATGGAGACAGCATGCAGGGACAGCGGATCGGCTACATCCGGGTCAGCACCCTCGACCAGAACCCGGATCGCCAGCTCGAAGGCGCCCAGGTGAGCAAGGTGTTCACCGACAAGGCCTCCGGCAAGGACATGCAGCGTCCTCAGCTCGACGCGCTGCTCGGTTACGTCCGCGAGGGTGACACCCTGGTGGTGCACAGCATGGATCGTCTCGCCCGCAACCTGGACGACCTGCGCTGCTTGGTGCAGCAGCTCACTGCTCGCGGTGTGCGCATCGAGTTCATCAAGGAAGGGCTGACCTTCACCGGTGAAGATTCGCCGATGGCCAACCTGTTGTTGTCGGTGATGGGGGCGTTCGCCGAGTTCGAGCGCGAGCTGATCCGCGAGCGGCAGCGGGAAGGGATCACCCTGGCCAAGCAGCGTGGCGCCTACCGGGGGCGAAAGCCAGCCTTGAACATTACTCAGGTCGCCGAGTTGCGCCGTCGCGTCGAGGCGCGCGAGCCGAAGGCCGCCCTGGCCCGGGAGTTCGGCATCAGCCGGGCGACCCTCTACGAATACCTGCGCACCGACGAGTAGCCGGCCGTATCCGCTTTGATTCCGTTACGAAACCCAAGGAGATGACATGTCCAAACTGGCCGAATTTCGCCGTGCCGAGCGTGAGCTGCAGAAGCAGATGGCCCTGCTGGAGCAGCTGCAGGCTGATACCAGCCTGCAACGCGAAATGGGGTTCGAGGAGAAGCTGCAGGCGCTGATGGCGGACTAAGGCGTTGATCTGACGAAGGTTGTCGCCATCCTCGATCCGCAGCCGGTTGAGCTGGAGTCGCCCGCGGCTGTTGCCGTGAAGACGCGCCGCCCCCCGCAAGGTAAAGGTCTACGTCCAGCTGGTGACCGGTAAGCGCATCGGGACCAAAGGGGCGAACCACGCCTTGCTCAAGGCTTGGAAAATGAGTTTGGCGCTGATGTGGCAGAGGGGGCGTCAGGACTAGCATTCAGTGGGCCACCTCACTCGACACCGTGTGGTTACGGCTAATCCTGCCGCTTCAAACTGAAACGGCGCTCTACCTTCGTTTTCGGTATCGACTTGCCCAGCCTTGGGCAAGGGCATCATGCACCAGCGATTGCTCGAGAAAACGCCGCACCTCCATCCCATTCCGGGACCATACTCTTCGTGGGTCGCTGCTAGCCTGGGTTGTTCAGTGGACCCTTCGCCAGCCACGAAGCTGGATCTGGGCCGGAGTGCTGGACTCTGGACTCTCCGCACCCGCCGGGATGACCCTGACTCGGAACCGGTCGTCTTCAGGCCCCTTGCTGATCTCGAACACATCACCTTCTCGTGCGCGAAGGTTCCTGAACCAAGCCGTCATGTAGGTGACCCGGTATTCATTCCTAGTGCCGGTTGGATCATGCAGCTTATTGTTGTAGTAGCGGAATTTGAAGCGCCGATGCTCGCCGCTCTCGTCAACGCAATCCAGCCAGACATTCGGATTCTTGATGCCTGGATCGAGCGGAGGGAGCATTGCCAGCAGCTCTTTCTCCCCTTTCGGAATTAGGATGCCGGCCTGATGCCCACCTGTACTCCCGACATCGTTTGCGCTCAGTGTCTTTCTGAAAGTGGTTCTCGCCATTAGGGTTTCCTTGGTTCAATGGTGAGCGCCCGCTTCAGATCCTGCTCGTCACGATGCGAGAGGGGAATGATCTCGTTGCCGAGCGCCTGTTTCCATACTGACCGATCAAGCATGACACGCTCGACGGTATCCTCGAAATAGAGCCGGCACACGGTGACAGGCATGGTCTGCCCGCGACGATGAGCCCGTGCGCTGGCTTGTGCTTCCAGTGCTGGATTCCAAACTGGCGTGTAGTGGATCACCAAGGTTGCTGCCGTGATGTTCAGGCCCGCACCGGCTGCCTTGGGATTGAGTACCAAGCATCCTGGCCCCTCATGGCTGGAAAACTCGTCAATGATCCGTTGTCGGTCAGCCTGTGCGGTGGAGCCATTGATCGCCCCCCAATATGCTGGGGGCAGCTCAACACCCGCCTCCCGGATCAGATCACCGATCCGATTGAACAAGGCGAACACTATGACCTTGGTGCCGTTGGAAAAGGCTTCCCGCAGAAGGCTGATGGTGCGCTCCATCTTGGGAGTCATCAGCGGGAGTCCGCTACCCCGGTCAACCTCTGCGAACTCGCCATCCTCGTCATAGGGGCTGGGGCTGCGCAGCCATGGGTGAGCACACACCAGCTGAAGCTGCAGAGTCGCCACCAGTGCGCCGGCAACCGGGTAGCGTGCAAGGGTCTCCTCTCGAACCGTGCAGTAGTGCTCGGCAAGGAGGTCGTCCATCCCTAGAGGCAGATCCACATCAATACGCTCGGGCAGATCCGCTGCTACATCGGCCACTCGCCGTTTGAGAATCACGGGGTCGGTGACGGAGCTCAGTGCCTTTGCAGCCTCGAGCGAGTCAGGGTAGTCCCTCTCAAACGCCTTGCGATCTCCCAAGATGCCCGGGATGGCAAAGTCCATCAGCGACCACAGATCCATCAGCGTATTTTCGACCGGCGTGCCGGTCATCGGGATTGTGCGACGACGCGGAATACTGACGATGGCTTGCCGGCGATTGGAATCGGGATTCTTGATGGCTTGGGCTTCATCGCAGATCAGCCAGGACCATTCGAGCGCCGACAGGATCGCGATGTCATTCACCATCGTGTCATAGGTGGTGATGACGATATTGGTTTGCTGCAGCCCCCGATAGATTCCGGTGCGGCGCGGTCCGAGATGGACTGAAAGCGTCAGTGAGAGCGCGAACCGCTCGAGCTCGCGCGACCAGTTTGCAATCAGGCTGGCTGGGCAGATGATCAGGGCTGGTGACGATGGAGGCGGCGGATCAATGAGCAGCAACGCGATGATTTGCAGCGTTTTCCCAAGCCCCATTTCATCCGCAAGGATCAGTCCGCTTGTCCGCGCGATCGTCGCCTGCATCCACTGCACGCCTCGGGCTTGGTATGGGAATAGCGAGGCGTTGAGACCGGGTACTTCGAGGGTGCCTGGCAGCGCCTCGGCAGAGATACGTCCTGCTGCATGAAACCGCTCAGTAGCTGATATGGACAGCTCGCCATCCCCCCTGCGCAAGAGGCCGACCGCCTGGCTGTAAGAGAGATCATCCACCCTCCCCCCGTCCAGCATGGACAGGAAGGCAGTCGGCGCATCTATGGGCAGCGGACGGACAGTGCCGGCATCGAGCACCCAGTTATGTGCGGGTGATGGCGCTTTCAGCAGGTGCCTAACGCCACGAATAGTTCTGACCCCCGCCAGACTGGCTGTGATGCGACCATCGATACGGTCGATGAGCATTTCGGCATCGAGCACACGATCCGATACAACCATGCCTGATGGAAGGTTCTTGGCGAGTTCAGTGAAAGCGCGCGGTAGCAGGGCCGGATCAGTCATGTGGTCTCCGCATTAGGCTGGCCAGCTCCTCAAGGCTCAAAGGCCAAGGGCGACGGGTGTGGACGGCACGGTGGCAGGTTGGGCAGAGCGGAACCAGATCGGTTACCGGATCGTATGGGCGAGGACTCTTGAGCATCGAGACGGGCTCGAGGTGATGTACCTCAATGACATTACCGGCCTCCCCGTAAACGACACGGGGGTCTATCCCACAGGCCTGGCAGGCGTATCCATGGACTCTGAGGCAAAGCAGCCGGTTTCTGGGGTTGCGCTCGCGCCGGTTGACAACTGCCCGGCTCAGTCCGCCCTCGACCTCCGGCACATCGGACTCAGCAGTCTGCTCAACGATGTCGTAGCCGATGAGTTCAGCCATGGCAGCCATGAGTGGAACGATGACTTCGCGGCAAGTGACCGCGACGGCTTCATCACTGTCTGGTGCCAGCGTCTTGTGGCGGTAGTTGGCGATGATCTCGAATCCGCTGCCGGTAACTTCCCATACCTCAAGGGTCTGGTCTTCGGCGATCGAGACTTCTGCAGCCTGAGCTACCGAGCGCACCAGCGCACGAGCCAGCACCTTGTCTTCTTCCTGTGCGCCGGCCATCTGAGCGATGACCCTGGCAGAGAACAGACCGAAGGAGAGCCTGACCCTGTGGGTCAGGAGTCCATGCGGCCGGAGTTCCGCAACGGGGCCATGCTTCTCATCGAGGTCGTCAAACCAGATCCTCAGCCCTTGGCGCCGCCCGACATTGAAGGGACGCACGGCGATACTAGCCCCCGTCCCTTCAGCCAGCTCCCCGGCAATGAGCGCTTGGTATTGGGCGAGCATGTCACTCGTCCCCGTCGTCCGCGAGGTCCTCCTCATCAGGCATCGGCAAGCTGCGCAGGAGTTTGCGCAGGTTAGAGGAAACCACCTCGCGGATGTCCGCGAAGATCGGTGCCATCTCCTCGTTCACATACTCAAGCTCAGCCACAGCAAATGCCCAAAGCAGAAGATCCATGCCCTGCACGGCGTAGCCACTCGACCTGGCCCGCAGGTAGATCTTCTGGTAGAACTCGTGGTGCTTGTTGATCTGAACGCCCGGCACATGCCCGGTAGTTTCCACGCTACGCAGGGCCGGCACCCACAACTCGCCCGATGTGATGTCATCCACCGCATCAACGAACAGGCTTTTCTTGTCCACGTTGTTCTGGACCGGCTGCTTGATGCGAATGCGAGAGCCCGTGCTGTTGGTGATGGTGGCGCTTTGCTTGCCTACATCCACCTCGTTGACGACCGGCTTCTTCACGTTGGGCGTCTCGGCAATGCTGACGTTCGCGGGCGCATGATTCAGGACCGCCTCTGCAGCGACTTCCTTTTGCTTTCGCCGGTAACGGTTCTCTGCCTCGCGCCGGGCACCCTTGAGCAGCGTATTGAGGTACTCCTCGATCGCCGGGTCGAACAGGATGTGAGACTTCTTGACGTCTACGTAGAAGGCCTCATCAAGGTCGTGCCCGAAATCGAACTCGATCCGTAACAGGGACATGTGAGGCTCGAAAGTTCCCTGCGAGCCAAACACACCGAGCCAGCCGCCCTCGTTGATCAGACGGCCCTCCCGGTAGATGTAGAACCCCTGCCCGCGGTTGGTGATGTTTGCCTTGTTCCTCTCTTCCTTGGTCAGGGTGTTCGAGTTAGGCAATATCCATGCGCGGATGGTCGCCTGGCCGGTACTCTCGCCATCGACGGAGGTGATATCGATCACCTGCTGGGGCTCTGACAAGACCTGCTCGGACTTCTCGGGATAGAACGGATTCCATGGCTCAGCAAGCTCATCGTTTACCGTGATCTTGATGTTACGCTGGCGATCATCGTCGGTATCGAGGAATCGGTGATAGATCAGGCCGATGTGCGCCTTGAGGCTGCTTCGCAGGCGCTTGATCGCCCCCTGCTCTTTAGTCCCGCCCGGCTCGTCGTAGTTCTTGGACAGAAGCCGGTCGCACTTGGACCAGACAACAAGCGTTCCCTTGTCGCCGCACAGCTCCTCCCAAGCTTCTTCCTCGTGGGGTTCGAGGGCTTCACGCAGCATCTCCCACTTGCCGGTACTCTCGACGTGATCGAGATCCCAGGCGAGCTTCGTCAGCGAGGCATCGGGCGATCTGCGGGAGATCACCGTGAAACGGCGGCATACGGAGCTTGATGCTGTTTTCAGGCCAAGGCCGAATTTGCCCAGGCTCGCCAGATTCTCTCGTTCAGGCGCGCCATAGCGCAGCGCATTATGCACGCCCTGCGCATCCATGCCGTCTCCGTTGTCACCGAAATAGACGAACTTCCGCCCCTCGGGGGTCATTGAGATTCTGACATGGACTTCGTCAGCATTAGCGGCGATCGAGTTATCGATAATGTCAGCCGCGGCTGTCCTGAAGTTGTACCCCGTATCCCTGAGCCCAAAAATCAGACGTGAAGCATCCGGCTCGTTAATCAGGCTTTGATCCATTTGTTGCCTCTATCTGGTCGGGTAATTGTCTTTTCGCCTGCAGCAGGACGCTAGGCCGGCATGTCGCCTGGATGATTCCGCAGGTGCGCATCCAGCACGAAGCGGAACAGATCCGCCACCTTTTCGTCGCTCATTGGACCTGGCTGGTGATGATGGGCCGGGCGCAATACGCGCGTCTTCCTATCCCGTGCCATCCAGTCGAATACGAAGAAGTGCGCCCCCTCGACTTGGTTCAGCGGCTTCACCATGTCCCATGTGCGCGTGCTGCAGGCGTAGATCGCAAGGTACATGGTCAGTATCTGGCGGGCGTCTGCATCCGGCTCCTTCAGCGCATCGTAGAAGTGCAGCGCATCCGACAGCGCATCGCCTGGCACCGGCACTTGGGCGGCAAGATCGCCCATCACTCCGCCACCGCACAGCATTTCCCGGTAAAGCTGCGCGCCCGCTTGGGTGACCATGCGCGGCCCGCCGTGCAGACTCACACTGTAGAGCCACAGCTTCACCGGGTTGCAGGCCAACGTCTCCGCATCCGGCTTCCAGCCGGCCACCGCCATCTGCCGCTGCAGGCGGGCCATTCGCGCCCTCTCCAGATCACTCCCCATGTATGGATTTCCAGTTTTTTTGCGATTTTCCCATGATGCCCTGTTGTCATAGTCCTTTCCAATATCCAGAATGCGCAAAATGCGAAAAACATTCCCGGAGATTGAATGATGCCCCTCAGCAACCATCAGACCAGCTTCGCCCTGCTGCGCGAAAAAGCAGGCATGACCATCGAGGATGTGATGGAGCTGACCGGTAAATCGAAAAGCACGGTTTACCGCTGGGAGAAAGGGCAGATTCAGGCTGACAAGCTAGCCCTCAAGGTTATCAACGAGCGGATTGCCCACGCGACCAGAGGCCACTCGAGCAAGCCTGGAGCTGCTTTCCGCTTCATTGACCTCTTTGCCGGCATTGGCGGTATGCGCAAGGCCTTCGACGCAGCTGGCGGGCAGTGCGTGTTCACCAGCGAGTGGAACAAGTACGCCCGCATGACCTATCAGGCGAACTACGAGTGCGACCACGAGGTGACCGGCGACATCACCAAGATCGAGGCCAGCGAGATTCCGGCCCATGACGTGCTTGTGGCCGGATTCCCGTGCCAGCCGTTCTCGATTGCCGGCGTCTCCAAGAAGAATTCGCTGGGCCGCGCGCACGGCTTCGAGGACAAGACACAGGGCACTCTGTTTTTCGACGTGGCCCGTATCCTGGCCCACCACCGCCCGGCGGCCTTCCTGCTGGAAAACGTGAAGAACCTGAAGGGGCACGACAAGGGCCGCACCTTCCAGACCATCATGGAAACCCTGCAGGACGAGCTGGGTTATCACGTCCACCACCGGATTATCGACGCGCAGCACTGGGTGCCCCAGCACCGCGAACGCATCTTCATCGTGGGCTTCCGCGAGGACGTGCCGTTCGACTTCGACCAGCTGGTTCTCCCGGAAAAACCGCCGGTACTGGGCGACATCCTGCACCCGGAAAACGGCGACGAGGAGGCCGAAGCCCCCTTCACCGAGGGTGACGCGGCCATGGTCGCGGAGAAGTACACCCTGACCGAAAAGCTCTGGAACTACCTGCAGGCCTACGCCGACAAGCACAAGGCAGCCGGTAACGGTTTCGGCTTCGGCATCAACGGCCGTGACGACGTGACCCGCACTCTGTCGGCCCGGTACTACAAGGACGGTTCCGAAATCCTGGTGCACCAGCAGGGCAATCGCCCGCGCCGGCTGACGCCGCGCGAGTGCGCGCGCCTGATGGGCTTCGACATGCCCGGCCAGCCGCTGTTCGAGATTCCGGTTTCGGATACCCAAGCGTACAAGCAGTTCGGCAATGCGGTGGTGGTGCCCAAGGTGAAGGCCATCGCACAGCTGATGCGCCCGCATGTCGAGGCCATCCTGGCGGGCCAGCAGCAGGGGCAGGCACAGCTGGTGTTCGAGGCTGAAAAGGCTACTGCATGACGGATGTCGTCAGCTCCGAAAAGCGGAGCCAGATGATGTCCGGCATCCGCTCGAAGGACACCCGGCCAGAAATGATCGTGAGGCGTGCGCTGCACGCCCGCGGTTTCCGCTACCGCCTGCACGTCAAAGACCTGCCGGGAAAGCCGGACCTCGTTTTCCCCCGTTACAGAAGCGTGGTCATGGTCCACGGCTGTTTCTGGCACGGGCACAACTGCCACCTGTTCAAGGTTCCTGGCACCCGGACAGAGTTTTGGCTGGCCAAGATCGGCCGCAACCGGGAGCGGGATGCGGAAGTGCGACAGGCGCTGGCCGGACTTGGCTGGCGGGTGCTGGAAGTCTGGGAATGCGAGCTGCGGGACGCCCGGAAAGCTGGCTATCAGCCCGTTGTAGAGCGGATTGCCGAGTGGCTATGCTCCGGCGACCTGAACAATGGAAACCCTGCATGGACAGCCTCCGCAAGCACTTCACCGGCGTAGCCGCCAAGTACCTGAGCGGCGTTGACGCCACCCCGAAATCCCACCAGCACGAAATCGGCTCCAACCGCTTCACCTCCATCCTCGGCAACCCCGGCGCCCAGAAGGTCTATCTGGACGGGACATTCCTCTACCTGGATGACGAGCAGGAGGAACCCCTGCGGGCCAGTGGCGTGCTGACCTGGTACGACACCCGGATCAACCAGCCGGACAGGTCGGCCGAATACCGCCTGTACTACCGCGAAAACCCCGTGACGGCCCGGATGACCGAGGGTGATTTCTGCGTGATCGCCCGTTGCCTAGATGGAAGCCTGCTGCTGGTGATGACCCCGCCAGGCTCCACCAGCGAACAGCAGATCCGCTGGCTGTTCGGAATCGACCGGCTCCCGGAAAAGGGGTTCGATGTGCGCCAGGTTGCGGGCCAGCGCATGGTGAGCCTAGCGGAAGCGGTGATTCTCGAGGAACTGGGCATCGAGACACGGCTTGACGATGAAAGCTGGCTCGACCGGATAATCGCCAAGTTCGGCCCGACATTCCCGGCGACCGAGGATTTCAGCGCCTGGGCGCGCGAAAGCTGCCCGGACACCCTGCCTGCCTCGAAAGACCCCGACACCGCGCTGATGGCCTGGATCAGGCACGAGGAAATGCTTTTCCGCACTCTGGAGCGGCAGATCGTCGAGCAGCAGCTGGCGGCCGGATTCCGCGACGTGGACCACTTCGTGCAGTTCTCCCTGAGCGTCCAGAACCGCCGGAAATCGCGGGTCGGCTATGCCCTGGAGCACCACCTGAAAGCCGTTTTCGAAGCCTGCCGGCTGCCCTATGGCTGGCAGGTGGTCACGGAACACCGCAGCAAGGTCGATTTCCTGTTCCCGGGAGCCAAGGCGTACCACGACACGCAATGGCCGGAGGCCAAGCTGGCGATGCTCGCATCCAAATCCACCTGCAAGGACCGCTGGCGGCAGGTGCTGGCAGAGGCCAAGCGCATTCCGCACAAGCACCTGCTGACGCTGGAGCCTGCCATCAGCACCCACCAGACCGACGAGATGGCCGCGAACAACCTCCGACTGGTCACTCCGCGGGAGATCGGCCAGACCTACACGCCGGAGCAGCAGGACTGGCTGCTCGACCTTGGCCAGTATGTCCAGCTGGTCAGGGAGACAATCGCTTGATCAGCTGAACTCCCAGACTTGTCGCTGCGCTCGGACTGCCAGAACTCAAACGCCGCAGATGCCGTGCCGCAGTAGACGAGGCTGAGCTAGAAAGCGAAGGTGAAGCCACCGCCGCGCCGGCCGCCAAGGCCAAGAAACTCGCCTAGCCGAAAGGTATGCGCGAACAGATTGCTACCCTGCGCATCTTGCAGGTTGTACCAACTACCTAAACCGACATGGGGCGGAGTTCGCGTTGATGACCGACAACCGGCCCGCTTCCCGCCTTGGGACCCCACTAAAAGCACATACGTGCTTCTGTGCCTAGACATCCATCAGTTAGCGTGTACTATCAGCACGAATGCACATTCGTGCTTTTGTGCCTCGCTCTTAGTGGGGCCAATACTCGCGGGGGACTTATGCGAAAAATCGCGGTGCTCAACCAAAAAGGGGGAAGCGGTAAGACCACCCTTAGCGTCAACCTGGCACGGGCTCTGCAGCTCGCGGGCCATCCAGTTCAATTGGTCGATAGTGACCCTCAAGGTAGCGCCCGCGATTGGGCTGAGGCTGGCGGCATCGAGTTGATGGAGGTGATCGGCCTGGACCGGAAAACCCTACTGGCTTCGCTCGAAGGTAAGAAAGCCGGTGAGGGTTTCATCATCATTGATGGCTGTCCCCAGGCCTCGGAAATGGCGGTCGCGGCGATCCGGGCGGCTGACCTGGTGCTGATTCCCGTGCAGCCGAGCCCTTACGATATCTGGGCAGCTGCTGAACTGGTTGATCTGGTGAAAACCCGACAGGAAGTCACTGACGGTCGGCCGCTCGCTGCGTTCGTAGTGAGTCGAGCTATCAAAAGCACCAAGTTGGCTGGGGAGGTGGCCGAGGCGCTGCATGAGTACGGGTTGCCGACGCTCGATGCGGGGACGACTCAGCGTGTGGTCTACGCGTCGACTGCAGGGGAAGGCAAGACGGTTTTTGAGGAGCCGCAGTCTAGGGCTGCGCAGGAAGAGATTCAGGCCATTGCGCGGGAAGCGATGGCACTGCTGGGGAACAATTGATGGTGCTCAAAGCTCGCACAGCGCGTACAGAGGCGCGCAGCAAAACGGCAATCAGCGGTGATGACAAGCGGCTCAACGTCACGCTGTCGGCGCGAGACTGGAGACGCCTGAAGAAGGCAGCATTCAAACGCGACACTTCGATGAAGGCAATAGTTGCTGAGGCTGTTGCCCTGTATCTCGATGGCCAACCAGCCGAAGTGCAGGACGTAGACTAGAAGTTAGAGCACGAAAGCACATGAGCACGAAAGCACCAATGTGCTTTCGTGCTTTTTTGTGTTCGACTCAGGAAATATGGGGCCTACAAGGTTGTGCGTAGTTGAGTTGCGGCGTGTAAAAAAGAGGCGTATTGTCAATTTTTGTACGATAACGCCCCGCCAATTGCCATCCGCCTCGGGGTGTTTGGCTCTTTGAGCCTCTTAGATTCCCGTTGGCGGCCGGGAAGCGAAAACGAAAAAGCCCCGCATCGCGGGGCTTCACGGGCAGTGTGATGGTTGGCGCCATCTACTGCCTATGGTCTCGGGAGAATCTGGTTTAGCTGGCCGGATGCGAGACCTGGTAATCCATTTTAGGCGCTCGAATTGGCGTCGTCTATTGGTTTGTCAGGCACTCCCCGAGTTTTGAAACGGAAATTTGGGGGAGCAGGTATGCAGGGCGAATTCTGGCTCGCACGCTGCTGCGGTGAGCCATGGCGAGCGCAGTAGAGCAACTATCACTGTTCGAGGCCGAGCAGTATCACGACATCAATCGGCACGGCTTCTTCTCGCTGCTAGTCGGCTCTCCTACTGGGAAGCGGCAGGATAGCTACCGGCTGTCACAGATGCCCGTTGTGCTCTCGATGCTCGATCACAGTCGGGACACCTGGCTGTCTCAGGCTGAGTTCATCCGGCCCAATCGGCGAGTCGTCAATCTTGCGCGTATCGGGCTGCTGTTCGCTGATCTGGATACCTATCGAGTGCCCGCCCTCTCAGGGCGCAGCCCCGATCAGCTGGCTGCATCGGTGCTGTATCACTGCGCGGACGAAGGCGTTCCAGCTCCATCTCTACTGGTCTTTTCTGGTAGAGGCATCCAGGCGAAGTGGTTTCTGGATCGCCCGTTGCCGCGGCAGGCGCTCCCACGATGGAACGCCTGCCAGCGACATCTGGTTGACCGACTAGCCGCTCTGGGGGCTGACCCTGCGGCCAAAGATGCCTCGCGAGTGCTGAGGCTCGTCGACACGGTGAACAGCAAGAGCGGCGAGGTTTGCCGCGTGGCGCATGTCGAGAACGGGCCTGATGGCCAGCCGGTGCGCTATTCGTTCGATTATCTGGCTGAAATGCTGCTGCCGGTGGCCCGTTGGGACATTGAGACGCAACGTCAGGAGCGCATCGAGCGTCGGCAACTCCAGCTTGTTCCTGGAGGCCGAAGCAGCAACCTACGCGGGTTCTCTGGCCGTCAACTGGCCTGGGATCGGCTGGAGGACCTGCGGCGGCTGGCAGAGCTACGAGGAGGCGTCATAGAGGGTGAGCGGATGCTGCATCTCTTCTGGCGTTTGAACTTCCTGCTGCTGTCCGGGGCCACGAATAGCGCCCAGATGTACCACGAAGCGGCAGCACTGGCCCGAGAGCTGGATTCATCCTGGAACTACCGCAGCAAGGAGCTGATGACGCTCTACGCGAGAGCCAAGCAGTACGAAGCTGGCGAGAAGGTGGAGTTTGGAGGCAGACAGTTTGCCCCGCTCTACACGCCTAGGAACGACACCCTCATCAACCTGTTCCAGATCACCGACAACGAGCAACGCGCGCTGCGCACGCTCATCAGCCAGGACATGGCAAAGGAACGCGACAAGGAGCGCCACACGGCCCGCAGACGAGCCGCTGGGGCGGTTGATCGTGCAACCTATGAGGCCAATTCTGCGAGCCGTCAGAAGCCCTGGGAGGCGTTGGGGATGAGCCGTCGTTCCTGGTATCGAGCTGGGAAGCCTGACCCATCTGAAAATGGCACAAGTCCGTCCGTATTACAGGCGGCTGCAGGTCAGCAGGAGAGTCGGTAAATGTTTGGCACAAGTCCGTCCGTATTACTAATGGCGAAGCCCTCGCTCTTTGGTGGAGGGCTTGCGGCGTAGCCGCAGCACTGTTGCGAGAGCGGCCGCCTTTCATGGCGGCCTGCATTCGAGCTGTGCCCGTAAGGGCCAGCATATCGGCGGCCGTAGGCCGTGCTTTTGAATTCGTAAAACTATAGTGCTCTTGCTCTTGAAGCCCGAGTGGGGGTCCCCCGCTTGCGGGGGTCGAGGGCTGGCATGTTGTCCACGGGCGTAGCCGGTGGGCAACATGCCCCATGCAACACCGATTTCCTGTTTCTACGGGGATGTGGAAGATGCTGCTTCTGTCCAAGCTTGGATTGGACTCGGCGCCCGAGTGTGCCACTCCCTGACTAGGGTGCGGCGGGCGACCTGTCGTTAGCTTAGTGAATAATTACCATAACAATCATAAGAATAATCATAATATTATGATTATTCTTATGCTACGCTGTGGGGACATTTACAGAAAGGAATCGCTGCTATGTCCATGATCCCCACCGAGGTGCGTGAGCGCGTTATCCAGGCCGCTCAGGAGCTGTATGAGCAGAACGGCCGCGAGTCGATGCCGACCGTGGATGCCGTGCGCCGTCACGCGCGTGTCGACATGAACGCGGCAAGTGCCGTGATGCGCGAGTGGCGCCGCGCTCAGACCGCTCAGGCGGCGCCGGTTGCCGTCACGGTCCCCGAGGTGGTGACGCAGGCGCACGGCGCGGCGCTGGTCGCGCTGTGGCAGACCGCCCAGGAGCTGGCCAACGAGTCATTGCGTGTTGCCCAGGCCGCCTGGGAAGCCGAGCGGGCCGAGGCCGACCACGACCGCCATGAGCTGGCCGACGCCTACGAGCGGCAGGCTGCCGAGTTGGAGGAGGTTCGGGCCGCCGCCGAGCGATCCGCCCGGCTCCACCAGGAGCAGCAGGACACCCAGGCCCAGGCGCTGGCAGCCTTGCGCGCCGAACTGGTCACGGCAGCCACCCGCGCTGAGCGCGCCGAGGCCCGCGCCCAGGAGATCGAGCTGCGCGCCGCCGACCTGCGCAGCGAGCTTGACCACGCGCACCAGGAGCAGGGGCGCATTCGCGCCGAGCTGGCTGCCGCTATCGCCCGTGCCGAACGCGCCGAGGCTCAGGCGCAGGATGCCGAGCAGCGCGCCGCCGCACTGCGGGGTGAACTGGAGAGCGCGCACCAGGAAAGCGAGCGCGGCCGTGCAGAGACGGCGACCCTGGCCGGCGAGCTGCGCCAGTCCCAGGATGCCGTCGCGGTGCTGCGCGCCCAGTTGAGTTCCGTCGAGGCCAGCAAGACCCAGGAGATCGAGCGGGCGCGGCAGGAGCGCGAGCAGCTGCTGGGCGAACTGAACACGGCCAAGGCCGCCATCAGCCAGGCCGAGGCGGTCGGTGCCGAAGCCCGCGAGCGGTCTGCCGTGCTGGCCGGCAAGCTGGAAAGCGAGCAGTCGCACAGCGCGGCTCTGGCCGCCCTGCTGGCCCGGCTGAATCTGGTCGCCGGTTCGGAGGCTGAGGGCGGCGAGCCGTCCGCCTGAGCCGCGAGCGCGTTGCCGCTGGAGGCTGGGGTTGCTCTACCCGGAAAGGCGTCGAGCCAGCGGAGGGGCTGCGCGTGCGCAGCGCCGCAGCGCTCGATGCCCGACAAGCGCAGCGCGTCAGGCGGTAGTTCTGGCAGCGCTGCGGGGTGGGAGCGTAGGTCAAACGTCACGGCCTGCGGGCGGGCTCTCCATGCCGAATCGGACCCCCTATCCCGCGCGGGGGCGGGGAGGATTGCCCCGCTGGCCGTGCAGGTCAAACGTCACGCGGGTTCGGGAGCGCTTGCGCGTGCAGCCATTGCCAGACGCTGCGCGCGGCGAGGGTGTCGGCCAGGGCGCGGTGGGCCTGGCCGCTCCAGGTGTGGCCGGCTGCCATGGCGGCGGCAGTGAGTCGGAACCAGCGGTAATTGCCGTGGTAGTCGTTCCAGTCCCCGACCCACAGGGCGTAGGCCTCCATCGCGCAGACGGCTTTCTGGGCGGCCAGCTTGCGTACCCGTGCAGGCAGGAAACCGAGGTCGAATTGGGCGTTGTAGATCACCAGGGCGCCGGCGGCCTCGATGACCTCGGCCAGCCTGGCGGCGACGGTCGCCAGTTCGGGGGCGGTGGCCACGTCCTCGGGACGGATGCCATGCACCGCCTGAGCCTCGGGCCAGGCCTGGCGACGGCGGGGCCGCACCAGGGTATCCAGCAGCACCGCGCCGGACTCGTCGACCACGGCGACCTCCAGCAGGTCGTTGGTGGTCGGGGCCAGGCCGGTGGTTTCGGTGTCCAGGTACAGCACCTGCCCGCCCAGCGGGGCGCGTTCCAGCAGGCGGGCCAGGCTGTCGAGCCGCTGGCGGGTTTCGTCGCGGTCGTCCTCGATGAGGGGGAGCGGTTCGGAGGCTATCGGTAGCGGCGCGGTGATCCGTTGCGTCGGTTGGGGGGCAACCTGGCGACGACGAATCTCGACGGTCTGGCTGAGGTGGTAGGCGGCTACCCAGCCGGTGGGGTTGTAGCTGCTGCCGTGCCCGCTGACGACGAAGGCGCAGGGCTGTTCCCCGCGTGCCGGCCGTCTGCCTTCCAGCTTCCAGTACCCGGCCGTTTTCACGTCGCGGGGTGGCTGTGGCCAAGGCGTGCCCATGATGTCGTAGTGGGGCACGTCCGGGTTCTTGGCCTGCTCGGCTTTCAGGCGGTCGAGCACCTTGGCGGTTCGCATGGCGGCGGCTCCTTGGTTACAGCTCCGTGGTCGTCGAGGACTTGGCGGCCAGCAGGGCGTCTCCGGCGCGTTTCCATTCGCTGCGGCGCTGGTCGTCGAGCGGCACTTTGGCCAGGCCGAGGAGGGCGCCCAGCAGCTCGCCACGGTCCACGGTGGGGCGTCCGGTTTTGGTGTCCACCAGCCCGGCCAGAATCAGCAAACCCGCCGACTGGTACAGCTCACGGTCGCGGGCCTTACGTTCGGCGGCTTTCTCGGCGTTGACGATGCGTGCGGCGTTGGTCTTGGCCTTCTGGGCGCGCTCGGCGGCCTTCTCGGCTTTCACCAGCGCGGAGAGCTTGCGGTTGTCGTCGTTGCTGCGCTCGGGTTTGTCGGCCAGCAGCAGGAGCAGGCGCTGTTGATCGCTGGGCGATTTGAGGCCGCGCAGGTAGGCAATCCGGGCCGTCAACCATTCGTCATGCATGGGAGTTCTCCCTGTCCGTTGGATTGCTGAGTCTAGCGCTATTCTGTCAGACTGACACTGACCGCTTTTTCCTTCTGTGAAGCAGAAGGCGCGCTTAGTTGTTTCTCGGCAAGCCGAGAAACGCGCGCCCTGCCGGGGGCAGAAGCCAGAGCATTTTCGCGGGCGCGAAAATACAGATCGAAGGGCTACAGTATATGGCTATTGCGCGACTCAGCATGAAGGTAGGCAAGACCGGCAAGGCCGGGCCGCATGCCGCCTATATCGCGCGGGAAGGCGAGTACGCCCATCGCCGGGAGAAAGGCGAGGCGCTGGAGGCCTGCGAGGCGGGCAACCTGCCGCTGTGGGCGCAGGCCAACCCGCTGGAGTTCTGGCGGGCCGCCGATGTCCATGAGCGGGCGAACGGCACCACCTACCGGGAGATGGAAATTGCCCTGCCGCGCGAGCTGAGCGCCGCGCAGCGGATCGAGCTGGTTCGGGCGTTCGTCGCTGAGGAGCTGGGCGACCGCCATGCCTATCAGTGGGCGATCCACAACCCCCAGGCCGCCGATGGCGGCGAGCAGCCCCACGCGCACCTGATGTTCAGCGAGCGGCAGCGCGACGGTATCGAGCGCGACCCCGAGCAGTATTTCAAGCGCTACAACGCGAAGAACCCCGAGCGTGGCGGGGCGCGGAAAGGCTACGGGCCGCACGCCGGGCAGACCCTGACGGCGGCCGAGCGCAAGGCCGATCTGGTGGCCCTGCGCAGCCGCTGGGAGGCGATGTGCAACGCGCACCTGGAGCGGGCCGGCCTGGCCGAGCGGATCGACATGCGCAGCCATGCCGAGCGGCAGACCGGCCAGGTGCCGGAACGGAAGCAGTTGCCGAGCGCCTGGCGCGGCAAAGGCCGTGCCCAGGTGATCGAGTTTCGCGCCGCCCGCGCCGAGGTGACCCAAGCCGCCGCCGAGCTGCGCCGCGCGGTGCCGGACACCGGAGCCGAAATCATTCACCTGGAAGCCGAGCGGCAGCGCCGGCAGCAGCGCGAAAGCGAGCGCGCTCGCCGGCCAGATGAGTCAGCGCTCGGTGCGTTGATTCGCAACATGAAATCCGATGTCGATGAGCGGGCGAAGAGCGCCCCGCCGAGTGCCTTCGCGCAGGAGGTCGAGCAGGCCTTGGCCGAGCGGCGAAAGGCCAAGGCTCAGGCGGAGGCCCAGGAGCGCGAACGGCAAGCGGCAGCGCAGCGCCAGGAACCCCAAGGGGGGCTGATTCATCATGACGAGGGGGGGGTAATTCGGCATACGCCTGCCGAGGTGAGCCAGAAGCCGCTCCACGAGCCGATTGGCCAGGCGCGCGAGCGGCGGGAGGAGGAGCGGCAGGCCGAGCGCGAGCGGCTGCGGGCCGCCGAGCTTCGCCAGGAACAGCTGCGTATCGAGCGTATGAACGCGGCCGAACTGCGCGCCGAAATCGAGCGGCAACGGCTAGCGCCGGTGGCCGAGCTGGTGGAGCGAGATCCGGCGGTGATCGAGGCGACCCGGACGCATCGCACGCTGGCCGGGCAGGTCCAGGCCCTCCAGGGACGCGCCAACGAGGCACACCGCGAGGCGCAGGCCTGGCGTGAAGCGCATCCCATCCGAGCCAAGGCGCACGACGCCGGGGTGATGCGTGCGGCCTATCTGGACGAGCGCGCCCAGGTCATCGAGCAGATGCGCGGGCAGTATCAGAAGGTCGCCCCGCAGGCGACGCGCGCCCGTGAGATGGCCGAGGCCTTGCGTAGCGCGGCTACGACCCGCATTGCCCAGGAGCAGGTGCCGGCCTTGGCGCGCATCCGGGCGCTGGAGCAGCGGGCGGC
>NZ_JAMJEZ010000031.1 GCF_023544715.1 Pseudomonas eutrophicaquae
AGTGGCGCGCTTTTCGCGCTGTTCCAGGGGGCTGAGGCTGCGTGCATCGTTGGTCATTTTGAAAATACTGATTATGCCCTATCTTATTGCCGGATTAATAGTGAAGCCAGTCACATCAGCCCACCCCCTCCCCGAGAAATTCCACCACCCTCGGCAACACCGGCGCCAGTGGCCGCAGCGGCTGCGCCAGGGCGCCGATCAGGGTGGCGTGGCTGACCCGACTGAACAGCTGGGTCTCCACCAATACCGCCTGCGCGCGCAGCGCGGCGGCCAGCCCCAGGGTGTTGCGCTGCGGATCGACCAGCGGATCGTTTTCCGCCGCCAGCAGCAGCACGCGCTGGCCGGGGGCGGCCACGCCGTGGCGGGCGTGGAACAGCGGCTGGCTGTCGGCGGGGGTGTCGGGCCAGTTGAAGGCCGCCTGCACCTCGGGGATGCCGATAGGCAGAAAATCATATGGCCCCGCCAGGCCGATCCAGCCTTGCAGGATGTCCGGAGTCAGCGCAAAGGGCGCCAGCCAGCGCGGGTCCAGCGCCAGCATCGCCGCGTTGTAGGCGCCGGCGCTGTGGCCCATCAGGTACAGCGCCTCGGCCCCCAGCTCAGCGCGGCGCTGGTGCGCCCAGTGCACCGCCTGCGCGCAGTCTTCAAGAAACCCCGGCCAGGTCACCTCGGGGTTCAGGCGGTAGTCGGCAATCGCCACGCTGACGCCCCGCGCCGCCAGCGCCTCGCCGGCGAACAGGTAATCCTCCTTGCGCCCGCTGTTCCAGCTGCCGCCATAAAAGAACACCACCAGCGGCCGCCCCGGCAGCGGCTCCAGCGGCTGGTAAAGGTCCAGGCGCTGGCGTGGATGCGGGCCGTAGGCAATGTCACGGCGCCGCTGGTGACTGCCGGAGGGCACCAGCGCGTTGATCAGCCCGAGCGGCGAGCAGGCCTGCAGCAGACCGGCCGTGGCGCTGCCGAGCGCACCCAGCCCCAGCCAGCGCAGCAGGCGACGACGGGGCGGCGGAGTCGGCGTAGGCATGGGCAGCCTCCTTGAGGGCACGGTAAAGCCGCGATTATTGGCGAGCGCACCGCGCGCAGCAATCGGCGCGCCAGCGCGCGTGCGGGAGCTGACCCAGATCAACACGCCCCGCAGCCCCGCCGTTAAGCTATACTCACGTGCTGGGTATCCTGAGTTTCCCGCACTGGTGGGGCTTGCCGCCTTGCCGGCGCAGGCGCAGGATGTGAGTGGGGCGTCACGCACTGCACCGCACGGAGCGACGCCCGACCCCTTTCCCGTTCAGGAGTTTGTATGTTCCCCGAGTACCGTGACCTGATTTCCCGCCTGAAGACCAGCGATGCCCACTTTGCGCGTCTGTTCGATGAGCACAACGATCTCGATCAGCGCATCCAGAACATGGAAGCCCACATCGAGCCGGGCACCCCGGTCGAGATCGAGAATCTGAAGAAGGAGAAACTGCGCCTCAAGGATGCGCTGTACGAAATCCTCAAGAGCAATGCCGCCTGAGTCTGCACTCAGGGCGATGAAATGGGGGCGCACAGGCGCCCCCATTTTCATTTAGCGCGCGCTGCGCTGCAGACGCTCCAGATCAAAGCCCTTGGCGGCCAGCCGCTCCAGCAGCGCGGCGTAGGCGGCCTCATCGACCTGCGGCTGACGCGACAGCACCCAGAGGTACTCGCGGCGCGGCTCGCTGACCGCGACCAGCTGGTAGTCCTCGTCGATATCGATCACCCAGTAATCGCCCCACACCGCCGGAATGAACGACAGCCACGCCGGAGCGAAGCGCACCTTGAGCGTTGCCGAGTCGTCCGCGCCCACCCGCCGGCCTTCGGCCACTGCGTGGCGCATGCTGCCGTCAGCCTGCCGGCAGCGGTTGAGCACCTGCACGCGGCCATCGGCCTGCAGGTGGTAATCCGCGCGGCTGGCACCCACGCAGTGCTTCTGGAACCACGCCGGATAACTGGCAATCTCGTGCCAGGTGCCCATGTAGCGCGGCAGATCCAGGCGATCCACCGCCTCAAGCGGCGGGGTTTCGGCCTGAGCCGGCAGCAGCGCTGCGCCCAGCGACAGGGCCAGGGCGGCGATCAGGAGCGGTTTACGCATCGTCGTTCTCCGGGGTCATGCAGGTTGATTAGCGGGCCAGCAGGCCAGCCAGCTCGCGGGGCGGGCCGCTGCGCAGCAGTTCCTGAGCGCCGCTCAGTACGCCGCCCAGCACGTTGGACGCCCCGCACTGCGCCATGTTCACCTCGCCGACCCACGGATTGCCCCAGCCCATCTGGCAGGCAATGCGCTGGTTGCGGGCCTGCTCGGCGGCGGTCGGCGGGTACATGCGGTGCCAGGCTTCATACAGCTGGCGATCCTGACTGGAGAGGCGCAGCTGGTAGCGCTCGTGCATGTACAGGTAGATGCGCGCCGCCGGGCCGCGCGCCGGCTCCGGCGGCATGGCCTTGCGGGTCTTGAAATCGACCACCATGGCGCACTGGCCGTACTGGGTGGGGCGGGCGTCGAGCATGGTCAGCGGGAAGTTGCTGCGATCGCCGTTGACCTCACCGATGGCCGGCACCAGGTTGTGCAGGTCGGCCTCGGCGCGGGCGAAGGTCGGATCGTTGCGGGTGCAGTTGTCGCGCCCGCCCTGCTGCCAGCACTGGCGCTGATGGCCGATCACCCAGGCTGGCACCACGTGCTCCCACTCAAGGCGCGCGGCGCGGTTGGCGTTCTTGCGCACCTGGTAGCCGCAGCTGGCCAGATCCACCTGGCTGCCGTTATAGCGGCAGCCACAGTAGAAGGTGCTCTGCTCGCCGGCATAGATCTCACGGGCGATCTGCTTGGCGGCGGAGAAGTTCTCCGGGGGCTGGATGCTGCCGCCATTGAGCAGGCCGAACAGGCCGGCCAGCACCAGCGCGGTGGCGGCCAGCAGCTTCTTGAGCGCGGAATGGGTCATGGTGTGGGGTCCGACAATGATCAAGGCGCGGACTCTATGCGCGCCTTGCCGGCAAGGCAAGACCGCTCTGCCGCGCCGGTTACAGCGGCGTGCAGGCCTGCGGAGCCCGCCACCTGACGCACAGCAGCGCTGACGGCGCGGGGTGTCTGCCTCTACACTGCGCCCCCCCTTGTTCTCCTATAAAGGAGCGGCCCATGCAGCTGCCCTATAGACAGGAGGAAGGGGTCTGGCAGATCGACCTGCGCCTCGACCGGCTGCAGCAACTGGTCAACAGCATGGACCCCTCGCCTCTGCCGCACCGTGATCTTGACCCGGATGCCGAGCGCTATATCGTCGCCGCCGCCCGCGAGCTGCCCGCCGACGAGCCCTGGGCGCTGGCCTTGTGGCTGCCGGCCAGCGATGTGAACGCGGCCAGCGGCGAGCGGATCGAGCGCATCATTCGTCACTACTTTGCCTGGTCGGCGGATGCCGCCCAGTTGCGCCTGCGCGCTCACCTGCAAGCCGCCTGGCGCTCGACCCTGCTTGGTCTGAGCTTCATGGCCTCGTGCATGCTGGTGCTCAATCTGCTGGCCCCCTCCGAGCATGTGGTGGCGCAGACCGCCGCCGAGGGACTGCTGGTGCTCGGCTGGGTGGCGCTGTGGCGCCCGCTGGAGATGTTTCTCTACGACTGGTGGCCGCTGCACCGCGAGCTGCGCCTGATGCGCCGGCTCAGCCGTCTGCCGGTCACCCTGCACCTGCACACCACCCGCGAGACCCAGCCGCTGAACGGGCCGGCCCCGCCGCAGCCCTGAGGCGCGCGCACGGCGCTCTGCGGGAGCGGTGAGGCTTCCGGTAGAATCAGCGGCTGTTTCAGGTTCCTGCGAGTCGCTGCGCCATGACCACTGCCTTCCGCCCCGAACTGCTCTCCCCCGCCGGCACGCTGAAAAGCATGCGCTACGCCTTCGCCTATGGCGCCGACGCGGTGTACGCCGGGCAGCCGCGCTACAGCCTGCGGGTGCGCAACAACGAGTTCGACCACGCGACCCTCAAGCTCGGCATCGACGAGGCCCACGCGCAGGGCAAGAAGTTCTACGTGGTGGTCAACATCGCCCCGCACAACGCCAAGCTCAAGACCTTCCTCAAGGATCTCGAACCCGTGGTGGCGATGGGACCGGATGCGCTGATCATGTCCGACCCGGGGCTGATCATGCTGGTCCGCGACCACTTCCCGCAGCAGGTCATCCACCTCTCGGTACAGGCCAATGCGGTGAACTGGGCGGCGGTGGAGTTCTGGCGGCGCATTGGCGTGAGCCGCATCATTCTGTCGCGCGAGCTGTCGCTGGAGGAGATCGGCGAGATCCGCGAGCAGGTGCCGGGCATCGAGCTGGAGGTGTTCGTGCATGGCGCGCTGTGCATGGCCTACTCCGGGCGCTGCCTGCTGTCGGGCTACCTCAACCACCGCGATCCCAACCAGGGCACCTGCACCAATGCCTGCCGCTGGGAGTACAAGGTCCACGAGGGCAAGGAGGACGAGCTGGGCAACATCGTCCACGTCCACGAACCGATCCCGGTGGTGCAGATTGACCCGCAGGCCGCCGAGCCGACCCTCGGTGCCGGCGCGCCGACCGACCAGGTGATGCTGCTCGAGGAAAGCAACCGCCCCGGCGAGTACATGGAGGCCTTCGAGGACGAGCACGGCACCTACATCATGAACTCCAAGGACCTGCGTGCGGTACAGCATGTCGAGCGTCTGACGAAGATGGGCGTGCATTCGCTGAAGATCGAGGGACGTACCAAGAGCCACTACTATGTGGCGCGCACCGCCCAGGTGTACCGCAAGGCGATCGACGACGCGGTGGCCGGGCGGCCGTTCGACATGTCGCTGATGGATACCCTCGAATCGCTGGCCCACCGCGGCTACACCGAAGGCTTCCTGCGCCGCCACGTCCACGACGAATACCAGAACTACCAGCACGGCTACTCGCTGTCCGAGCGCCAGCAGTTCGTCGGTGAGTTCACCGGCGTGCGCCGTGACGGGCTGGCCGAGGTGGCGGTGAAGAACCGCTTCCAGCTCGGCGATCGTCTGGAGCTGATGACCCCGCAGGGCAACCTCAACTTCACCCTCACGCAGCTCGTCGACAAGAAGGGCGCGGCCTGCGAGGTGGCGCCGGGCAACGGCCACACCGTCTACCTGCCGGTGCCGGACGGCGTCGAGCTGGACTATGCGCTACTGATGCGCGACCTGCAGGGTGCCAGCACCCGCGGCTGAACCGGCGGGCGCCCTCGCCCGCCTTTCTTTCCCCTCTGTCTGGACATGCCGGCCATGCGCGAAGACCTTTCTGCCCTCATCGGGTCCCTCAACGATGCCCAGCGTCAGGCGGTAGCCGCCCCGCTGGGCCGTCAGCTGGTGCTGGCCGGTGCCGGCTCCGGCAAGACCCGCGTGCTGGTGCACCGCATCGCCTGGCTGATCGAGGTCGAGGGCGCCAGCCCCCACGGCATCCTCGCGGTGACCTTCACCAACAAGTCGGCGGCGGAGATGCGCGCGCGCATCGAGCAGCTGCTGGGCCAGAACCCGGCCGGCATGTGGGTCGGCACCTTCCACGGCCTCGCTCACCGCCTGCTGCGCGCCCACTGGCAGGAGGCCGGCCTCGCGGAGAACTTCCAGATCCTCGACAGCGACGATCAGCAGCGGCTGATCAAGCGGGTGATCCGCGAGCTGGGGCTGGACGAGCAGCGCTGGCCGCCCCGTCAGGCGCAGTGGTTCATCAACGCGCAGAAGGATGAGGGCATCCGCCCGCAGCACATTCAGCCGGCCGGGGATCTGTTCCTCGCCACCCAGCTGCAGATCTACAGCGGCTACGAGGCGGCCTGCCGGCGTGCCGGCGCGGTGGACTTTGCCGAGCTGCTGCTGCGCTCGCTGGAGCTGTGGCGCGATAATCCGGGCCTGCTGGCCCATTACCGCCAGCGCTTCCGCCACCTGCTGGTCGATGAGTTCCAGGACACCAACGCCGTGCAGTACGCCTGGCTGCGCCATCTGGCCGCGCCGAGCGGCAGCCCCGGTACCAGCCTGATGGTGGTCGGTGATGACGATCAGTCGATCTACGGCTGGCGCGGCGCGCGCATCGAGAATATCCAGCAGTTCGAGCAGGACTTCAGCGATGCCCAGACCATTCGCCTCGAGCAGAATTACCGCTCCACGGCGAGCATCCTCAAGGCCGCCAACGCGCTGATCGCCCATAACCAGGGGCGTCTGGGCAAGGAGCTGTGGACCGAGGGCCAGGACGGCGAGCCGCTGACCCTGTACGCGGCCTTCAACGAGCACGACGAGGCACGCTACATCGTCGAGCGCATCCAGGAGGCGGTACGCGGCGGTGCGCTGGCGCGCAGCGACATTGCCATCCTCTACCGCTCCAACGCCCAGTCGCGGGTGCTGGAGGAGGCACTGCTGCGCGCGCGCGTGCCCTATCGCATCTACGGCGGGCAGCGCTTCTTCGAGCGGGCGGAGATCAAGAACGCCATGGCCTACCTGCGGCTGCTGCGCCTGCGCGATGACGACGCGGCGCTGGAGCGGGTGATCAACCTGCCGCCGCGCGGCATCGGCGAGAAGACGGTCGAGGCGCTGCGCGAGCTGGCCCGCGAGCGCCAGCTGTCGCTGTGGCAGGCGCTGCATCAGGTGGTCGGCGAGCGGCGCGTGCCGGGGCGCGCCGCCGGCGCACTGAACGCCTTTGTCGAGCTGATCGACAACCTGGCCCTGCGCACCGAGCAGATGCCGCTGCACCTGCTGACCCAGACGGTGATCGAGCAGGCCGGGCTGATCCCCTTCCATCTGGCGGAAAAGGGCGAGAAGGGCCAGACCCGGGTGGACAACCTGGAGGAGCTGGTCAGTGCGGCCCGCTCCTTCGAGCATGAGGACACCGAGGCCTCGGCGCTGGCAGCCTTCATCGACCACGCCGCCCTTGAGGCCGGCGACACCCAGGCCGAGGCCGGCGAGGACAGCGTGCAGCTGATGACCCTGCACAGCGCCAAGGGGCTGGAGTTCCCGCTGGTGTTTCTCGCCGGGGTCGAGGAGGGACTGTTCCCCCACAAGATGAGCCTTGAGGAGCCCGGAAGACTGGAGGAGGAGCGGCGACTGGCCTATGTCGGCCTGACCCGCGCCATGCAGCGCCTGGTGCTGACCTATGCCGAGACCCGCCGCCTGTACGGCAGCGAGACCTACAACAAGGTCTCGCGCTTTGTGCGGGAGATTCCGCCGGGGCTGATCCGCGAGGTGCGCCTGGGCAACAGCGTCAGCCGGCCACTGAGCACGGCCCACGGCCCGGCCGCCGGCTTTGCCGGCAGCGGGGTTCCGGATACCCTGTTCACCCTTGGCCAGCGGGTGCGCCATGCACTGTTCGGCGAGGGGGTGATCCTCAACTATGAGGGCAGCGGCGCCAGCGCCCGCGTGCAGGTCAATTTCGATCAGGAGGGCAGCAAATGGCTGATGCTCTCCTACGCCAAGCTCGAAGGGCTGTAACCCGATCACAGCGGCTGTGCCGCCTTATTCAAACAAGAGGGAAAGCGATGAATCGTCGTCAACTGTTCGGAGCCGGCGTTGCGCTGCTGGCAACCCTTGGCCTGACCGGCTGCAAGGAAGACGCGGCCCCGCAGGCCGCCGCCAGCGCCGCGGCCCCGGCCGTGGAAAACATCACCTGGAAGATGGTCACCTCCTGGCCGAAGAACTACCCGGCACTGGGTACCGGCGCCGAGCGCTTTGCCGAGCGGGTCACCACGATGAGCGGCGGGCGCCTGACCATCAAGGTCTATGCCGGTGGCGAGCTGGTGCCGCCGCTGGAGGTGTTCGACGCCGTCTCCCAGGGCACCGCCGAGCTGGGCCACAGCGCCTCCTACTACTGGAAGGGCAAGACCAGCGCCTCGCAGTTCTTCACGGCCGTGCCGTTCGGGCTGTCGACCCTGGAGATGAACGCCTGGCTGCATAACGGCGGTGGCATGGCGCTGTGGGAAGAGGCCTACGCGCCGTTCGGCATCAAGCCGATCCACGTCGGCAACACCACCATGCAGATGGGCGGCTGGTTCAACAAGGAAATCAACAGCCTGGAAGACCTCAAGGGCCTGAAGATCCGCATGCCGGGTCTGGGTGGCGAGGTGCTCAACCGTCTGGGCGCCACCACCGTCAACATGCCGGGCGGCGAGGTGTTCACCGCGATGCAGACCGGCGCCATCGACGCCACCGACTGGGTCAGCCCCTACAACGACCTGGCCTTTGGCATCCACAAGGCTGCCAAGTACTACTACTACCCGAGCTGGCAGGAGCCGCAGGCGGCCATCGAGCTGCTGGTCAACCAGAAGGCCTGGGCCACCCTGCCGGATGACCTCAAGGCAATCGTCGAGGAAGCCGCGCGCGGCGCCACGCAGGTGCTGATCAACGATTACATCTACCACAACGCCAAGGCGCTGGCCGAGCTGACCCGTCAGGGCACCGAGCTCAAGCGCTTCCCCGATACCGTGCTGGCGGCCATGCGCCATGAGTCCGAGCAGGTGCTGGAGCAGCTGGCCAGCCAGAGCGAGCTGAACGGGCGCATCTGGGCCTCGATGAAGGCCTTCCGCGAGGAGTCCACCCTGATGCAGAACATCTCCGAGAAAGAACTGCACAACTGGCGCTGAAACCACCGGCAAGCGCGGCCGCGTGCCGCGCAACAGCCGGAAACAATCCGTGGCTGGTCGCCCGTAGGCGGCCGGGCACAATGACCGCTGTGCCTGTTCCCACACGAGGGTGACCTGACGTATGCAACGCTTCCTGAGCTTTGCTCTGGCCTTGTGCCTGAGCCTGACCGTGGCCGTCGAGGCCCATGCCAAGCGCATGGGCGGCGGCAAATCCTTTGGCGCAGCGCCTGCGCACCAGACCCAGCCGCGCCAGGCCGTGCCCAGCGCGCCGGCGGCTACCCCGGCAGCTGCGGGTGCGGCCGCCGCTGCCAGACCGGCCAGCGGCGCCTCGCGCTGGCTCGGCCCGCTGGCCGGCATTGCCGCCGGTGGCCTGCTGGCCTCGATGTTCATGGGCGATGGTTTTGAGGGTCTGCAGATCTTCGACTTCCTGATGGTCGGTGGTCTGGTCCTGCTGGCCTTCCTGGCGCTGCGCGCGCTGGCCCGTCGCAAGCTGCAGGCCCAGGCCGCCACCCCGGCCTACGCCGGTGCCGGTGCGGGCGTGCCGCCGCAGGCGCCGCTGCAGACCCAGGCCTATCAGGCGCCGCAGCCGGCCTACACCCCGGCAGCGACCACGATCTTCGACCAGAACGCGGCACCGGCCAGCGCGCCGCTCAACGCTCCGGCCTGGTTCAATGCCGAGCGCTTCATCGCTGCCGGTCGTGAGCACTTCATGAGCCTGCAGCAGCACTGGGATGCCGGCGAGATGGACAAGATCGCCGAGTTCGTCACCCCGGAGCTTTTGGACTTCCTCAAGCAGGAGCGCGCCAACCTCGGCGAGGGCTTGCAGTCCACCTACATCGACAACCTGCAGGTGTTCCTGGAAGGCGTCGAGCAGCAGGCCGGCACCACCGTGGCCACCCTGACCTTCGAGGGCGTGGCCAAGACCTCGCGCTTCGAGCAGGGCGAGGCGTTCAGCGAGAGCTGGCGTCTGGAGCGCGCCGAGGGCGAGAGCCAGCCGTGGCTGGTCGCCGGGATCCGCCAGAACGGCTGATCGGCGGGATGCGCTGAGTAGTGCAGAAACCCGGGGCTTGCCCCGGGTTTCTTCGTTTGGGCGCCGCCTGCCGTGCGCGCCCCGACACCGCAGGCACTCGCCAGCCTCGGCCGAGTGGTCTATAAAGCCTGCCCCCTGCCAAGAGGAATACCGCCGTGGAAGATGTGATCGAGCGCCTGCGTGAACTCAACGAACCGGTGCCGGTGCCGCTGGAGCTGCCGGATGAGGACCTGCTGGTGGAGATTCAGGAGCAGCTGCTGATCCACCTGCCCTTCGAGCTGCGCGAGTACCTGCTCAAGGCCAGTGATGTGGTGTATGGCCATCTGGAGCCGGTGACGGTCTGCGATCCGCAGTCCCACACCTACCTGCCGGAGGTGGCGTCCCGCGCCTGGGATGACGGCATGCCGCGCTATCTGGTGCCGGTCTGCGCCGATGGCGGGCGCTATTACTGCGTGGCCGAGGATGGCGAGGTGCTGCTCTGGGAAGATGGCGAGCTGGACGAGGACAACACCTGGGATTCGCTGTGGAGCTGGGTCGAGGATGTCTGGCTGGCGTCCTGAGCTGGCTCAGTTCTCCTCAGGCACCGCGTCTTCGGCCCACTCCCAGTCCGCCTCCGCCGCATCGGATGGCTCGTTGCTGCCTGGCATGTCCTGCAGCAGATCCTCCTCCTCGACCGGGCGCACGCTTTGGGCCTCGAAGGCATAGGCGGCGTCGGCCAGATCATTGCTGACCGACTCGACCTTCAGCGTGCCGTCGATCCATAGCGGTGCGTAGATATCCTCCAGCGCAATGCCAGCCGGATAGCGCACCAGCACGATCTGGTTGGGCGGCGGCGGCGGCACATGGATGCAGGCGCCGGGATAGGGCACCAGGAAGAAGGTGTGAAAACGCCCGCGGGCATCGCTCTCCAGCGGCACCGGATAGCCGCCCAGACGCATCTGGCGGCCATTCAGGGCCGGGACGGTGCGGGTCGAGTACATCACCTCGGGCAATCCCTGCTGCTGCTTGAGGCCACCGGTGCCGTAGAACGGGCTGTCCGCCTCGGTGCCCTCGTGGCCGATTTCCGGCATCGCCTCCAGCGCGGCCAGATCCTCCGGCGGCATCAGTTCCAGCCAGTCCACTTCCGGCAGTTCGGCGCGGGCCAGCAGGGGGATCAGCAACAGCACAGGCAGCAGGCGGCGCACGGCATGCACTCCAGCAGGACGGGGAAAACGGCGCCGGCCCGCGGCGCCGCCGGGCCGATCAGCCCGCGATCAGCGCCTTGACCTCAGCGATGCGCGCCTCAAGGGTGGCGCGATCCTGACTGCGCAGGGTGGCGTGACCGACCTTGCGCCCGGCCTTGAAGGCCTTGCCGTAGTGGTGCAGGTGGCAGTCGTCGATCGCTACCACCTGCTCCACCGCCGGTACGCGGCCGATGAAGTTGAGCATCGCGCTCTCGCCGACCTTGGCGGTCGAGCCGAGCGGCAGACCGGCTACCGCACGCAGGTGGTTCTCGAACTGGCTGCACTCGGCGCCCTCGATGGTCCAGTGCCCGGAGTTGTGTACCCGTGGGGCGATCTCGTTGGCTTTGAGGCCACCCTCGACCTCGAAGAACTCGAATGCCAGCACACCGACGTAATCCAGACGCTCCAGCACCCGGCCGACGTAGTCCTCGGCCAGCGCCTGCAGCGGATGGTCGCTGCTGGCCACCGACAGCTCCAGGATGCCGCCGACATGGGTGTTGTGCACCAGCGGGTAGAAGCGCGTCTCGCCATCGCGAGCACGCACCGCCACCAGCGACACTTCGCCGCTAAACGGCACAAAGCCCTCAAGGATGCACGGCACGCTGCCCAGCTCGGCAAAGGCGCCGGCGACATCTTCAGGCTGACGCAGAACCTTCTGGCCCTTGCCGTCATAGCCCAGGGTGCGGGTCTTGAGCACCGCCGGCAGGCCGATGGCCGCCACCGCCGCGTCCAGCTCGGCCTGATTGAGCACATCGGCAAATTCCGGGGTGGGAATGCCCAGCTCGCGGAACAGCGACTTCTCGAACCAGCGATCACGGGCGATGCGCAGCGCCTCGGCGGACGGGTAGACCGGCACGAACTGCGAGAGGAAGGCCACGGTCTCGGCCGGCACGCTCTCGAACTCGAAGGTCACCAGATCCACCTCGTCGGCCAGCTGGCGCAGGTGATCCTGATCGCCGTAATCGGCGCGGATGTGCTCGCCGAGCGCTTGGGCGCAGGCATCCGGAGCCGGGTCGAGGAAGGCAAAGTTCATGCCCAGCGGAGTGCCCGCCAGGGCCAGCATGCGGCCGAGCTGGCCGCCACCGATCACGCCGATCTTCATGGAGGTGCGCCTCAGATTTCGCGGGGGTCCGGGTTTTCCAGCACCGATTCGGTCTGCTGGGTACGGAAGGCCTTGAGCGCTTCGTGGAACTCGGGGTGCTTGCCGCCGAGGATGCTGGCGGCCAGCAGCGCGGCATTGATCGCCCCGGCCTTGCCGATCGCCAGGGTGGCAACCGGAATGCCGCCGGGCATCTGCACGATGGAGAGCAGCGAATCGACCCCGGAGAGCATCGACGACTGCACCGGCACGCCGAGCACCGGCAGGTGGGTCTTGGCCGCGCACATGCCCGGCAGGTGCGCCGCGCCACCGGCACCGGCGATGATCACCTCAAGACCGCGCTCCTCGGCCTGCTCGGCATACTGGAACAGCAGATCCGGGGTGCGGTGGGCGGAAACCACCTTGACCTCATGGGGGATGCCGAGCTTTTCCAGCGTATCGACGGTGTGGCTGAGGGTGCTCCAGTCGGATTTGGAGCCCATGATCACGCCTACCAGTGCGCTCATCGTCGTGCCTCGCGGTGGGGCGCCCTCCCGGGCGCAGCCTTGAAATCAAAAGCCACGCAAAAGGCGTGGCTCGGGAATGGGGTGAGCGTCGCAGCCGTGGGCTGCGCGGGCGTGGAGTATACCCGGATGCGGATGACGGATCAGCACCCGCTGACCCTTCGCCTCGGTGCGGCAAACCTTCTACGCTTGAGGCTTCGCGGCCCCGGCCGTTCTTCGGAAGCCCCAGCCCATGTCCCGCCTCACTGCGACCCGCACGGAAAAAGACCTGCTTGGCAGCCTCGATGTCCCGTTTGATGCCTACTACGGCATCCAGACCCTGCGCGCGACCCAGAACTTTCGCCTCTCCGGCGTGCCGCTCGCCCACTACCCGAAGCTGGTGATCGCGCTGGCGATGGTCAAGCAGGCCGCCGCCGATGCCAACCACCAGCTCGGCCATCTGGACAGCGTCAAGCACGCGGCGATCAGCCAGGCCTGCGCGCGGCTGATCCGCGGCGAGCACCACGAGCAGTTCGTGGTGGATGTGATCCAGGGCGGCGCCGGCACCTCGACCAACATGAACGCCAACGAGGTGATCGCCAACCTGGGCCTGGAAGCCATGGGCCGGCCGAAGGGCGACTACCAGGCGCTGCACCCCAACAACGACGTGAACATGGCGCAATCGACCAACGACGCCTACCCGACCGCGATTCGCCTCGGCCTGCTGCTCGCCCACGACGCCCTGCTGGCCAGCCTCGGCAATCTGATTCAGGCCTTCGCCGCCAAGGGCGAGGAATTTGCCGGCGTGCTCAAGATGGGCCGCACCCAGCTGCAGGACGCGGTGCCGATGACCCTCGGCCAGGAATTCCGCGCCTTCGCCACCACCCTCGGCGAGGATCTCGAACGCCTGCGACGACTGGTGCCGGAGCTGCTCACCGAGGTCAACCTCGGCGGCACCGCGATCGGCACCGGGATCAATGCCGATTCGCGTTACCAGAAGCTGGCGGTCGAGCACTTGGTGGCAATTAGCGGCCAGCCGCTGGTACCGGCGGCCGACCTGATCGAGGCCACCTACGACATGGGCGCCTTCGTGCTGCTTTCGGGGATGCTCAAGCGCAGCGCGGTCAAGCTGTCGAAGATCTGCAACGACCTGCGCCTGCTCTCCAGCGGCCCGCGCACCGGGATCAACGAAATCAACCTGCCGCCGCGCCAGCCGGGCAGCTCGATCATGCCCGGCAAGGTCAACCCGGTGATCCCCGAGGCGGTCAATCAGGTGGCCTTCGAGGTGGTCGGCAACGACCTGGCGGTGACCATGGCCGCCGAGGCCGGCCAGCTGCAGCTCAACGTCATGGAGCCATTGATCGCCTACAAGATGTTCGACTCGATGCGCCTGCTACAGCGGGCGATGGATATGCTGCGCGAGCACTGCGTGGTGGGCATCACCGCCAATGCCGCGCACTGTCAGCAGCTGGTCGAGCACAGCATCGGCCTGGTCACCGCGCTCAATCCCTACATCGGCTACGAGAACGCCACGCGCATCGCCAAGCGCGCGCTGGACAGCGGCCGCGGCGTGCTGGAGCTGGTGCGCGAGGAGCAGCTGCTCGACGAGGACATGCTCGCCGACATCCTGCGCCCCGAGCACATGATCGCCCCGCGGCTGGTACCGCTGAAGGGCTGATCCCTGCCACTGCGCGGCGGGCCTTCACTCGATTTCGAACAGCCCGTCGCGCAGGTGCGCGCCACCGAGGCGCGCGCGGATGTCGGCGTCGATGCGCGGGTCGTCCGGGGCGTAGAGCATCACCTGGCGGTAGGCGGCAATGCGGTTGATCTCCGGCCCCAGGTAGTCCCAGACCACCCGGGTACAGGCCGGAGTGCGCCGGTCGCCGCTGGACACGCCGGTCTTCAGGCCGTTGAGGCGGGTGATGCGGCTCTTGAAGCTGGGGATCAGGATGGTCTGGCTCATCTCGTTGCCGGTCAGCGACTCATAGTCGATGAGGAACAGCCGGTCCTGCAGGTAGAACGCCGCGCCCAGATAGCGGCAGCGCACCCAGTCCTCGGCCTCGCCCTCGCGGGCGCGGCCCTGGCGCTCCTGACGCTCGAACAGGAAGTCGCCGCGCTCCTCGCGCAGATGCACCAGCGACAGCAGTACCTGCCCCGGCACTGACATGCAGTTGGCGTATTCGAAGTAGTAGCCGCAGTAGCGGCTCAGGCTGCTGGCGTGCCCGCGCAGCGGCTGCAGCAGCTCCAGCAGCGGGTCCTGCGGACGCGCCGCCGTCTGGTCGCCGCGCGCGCCGAGCAGGCGGGCGAACTGGTCGGGCGGCAGAACCAGTTCGTGTTCCTCGACACCGAAGAAGTCGCAGATACGCTTGAGGTTGTAGGCGGTCGGCCGGCTCTGCCCGGCGAGATAGCGGTTGAACTGGGCACGGTTGAGGCCGAGCTTGCGGCAGACCTCGGCAATCGAGCGGTAATGGCTGCAGAGCAGCTTGAGGTTGTGGCCGAAGGCTTCGGACATGGCGCTGCTCCCGTGATGCGGATGACGCAATATAGCATCAGCTCGCGCCAGTTCGCCGCCAGCTGCGAAATTGCCCGCCAGCCCGCCTTTGCCCAACCATTTCACCCCTGGGCCGGGGGGCCGGGCATTCCACCCTCCGACACGGCTCCACGCGGGGCGCAACCAGCGGCCCGCGCCGGAGCCAGAACAACAAGAGAGGCACACCCCTATGCTCGATTTCCTCAATGACCTGCTGTGGAGCAAGGTCCTCGTCGTCGCCCTGGTCGGTCTCGGCCTGTTCTTCACCCTGCGTTCGTCACTGGTGCAGCTGCGCTACTTCGGCGACATGTTCCGCATCTTCGCCAGCGCCAGCGTGCGCAAGGAAGGCCAGCTCAGTTCCTTCCAGGCGCTGATGCTCTCGGTGGCCGGGCGGGTCGGTGCCGGCAACATCGCCGGGGTGGCGGTGGCCATCATGCTCGGCGGCCCCGGTGCGGTGTTCTGGATGTGGGTGGTGGCGCTGCTCGGCATGGCCACCAGCTACTTCGAATGCTCGCTGGCCCAGCTGTACAAGCGCCGCAACGCCGACGGCACCTTCCGCGGCGGCCCGGCGTACTACATCCAGCACGGCCTCGGCCAGCGCTGGATGGCGGTGCTGTTCTCGGTGCTGCTGCTGGTGACCTTCGGCTTCGGCTTCAACGCCCTGCAGTCCTTCACCCTGGCCAGCTCGATGCACGATGCCTTCGGCGTGCCGACCCTGGCCACCGGCGTGGTGCTGGCGCTGGTGATGGCGGCGATCATCTTCGGCGGCATCAGGCGCATCGCCAGCATGGCCGACGTGCTGGTGCCGGTCATGGCGATTTCCTACATCGCCATGGCGCTGTTCGTGATCGCCACCCACCTTGGCGAGGTGCCGGCCACCCTGGCGCTGATCGTCAAGAGCGCCTTCGGCCTTGAGGAAGCCTTCGCCGGCAGCGTCGGCGCGGCCATCGTCATGGGCGTCAAGCGCGGCCTGTTCTCCAACGAAGCGGGCCTGGGCAGCGCGCCGAACGTCGCCGCGGTGGCCGACGTGCCGCACCCGGCCTCGCAGGGCATCGTGCAGTCCCTCAGCGTGTTCATCGACACCCTGCTGATCTGCACCAGCACCGCGCTGATCATCCTGCTCTCCGGGGTCTACCAGCCCGGCACCGAGATGGCCGGCGTGGTGATGACCCAGACGGCACTGGCAGCCATCGTCGGCGAATGGGGAAGGATCTTCATCAGCCTGGCCCTGCTGCTGTTCGTCTTCACCACCCTGGTCTACAACTACTACCTCGGCGAGAACGCGCTGGGCTTCTTCAGCCAGAAGCCGGCGTTGGTCAAGGCCTACCGCGCCCTGGTGATCATCCTGGTGCTGTGGGGCTCGGTACAGGACCTGTCCACCGTGTTCGCCTTCGCGGACGTGACCATGGGCCTGCTGGCGCTGGTCAACCTGATCGCCATCGCCCTGCTGTACAGGACCGGGCTGCGCCTGATGCGCGACTACGACGCGCAGGTTGCCGCCGGGATCGAACAGCCGGTACTCGACCGCCAGCAGTTCGCCGACCTCGACCTCGATCCGGCCGCCTGGCCGCAGGCCGGCGCTGCTCCGGCGAGCGCCCCCCGCCCCTGAGACAGCGGCCGGCAGCCCCGCGCTGCCGGCCGTTTCCCTCCCGCGCCACCCTGCCCTCCCGGCCCCGCGCAGGGCCAATGGCTGACTGCCGCGCCGCGCGCGAACTGCCACAATGCCGGGCATTCCTTCCCTTGATTCTCCGGGAGCTGATGCGATGAACGCCCCCCACAAGCTGCTGGTGCTGTATACCGGCGGCACTATCGGCATGCAGGCCAGCGCGGACGGCCTGGTGCCGGCCGCAGGCTTTGAGGCGCGGCTGCGCGCCGAGCAGGCCGCCCGCCCCGGGCAGTGTGTGCCGCGCTGGTACTACCGCGAGCTGTCGCCGCCGATCGACAGCGCCAACATGCACCAGGGTCACTGGCTGGCGATGCGCGACGCCATCGTCGCCGCGGTGACGGAGGACGGCTGCGACGCCGTGCTGCTGCTGCACGGCACCGACACCCTGGCCTACAGCGCGGCGGCGCTGTCCTTCCTGCTGCTCGGCCTTGGCGTGCCGGTGCTGCTCACCGGCTCGATGCTGCCGGCCGGCGCGGCAGGCAGCGACGCCGCGGACAACCTGTCCGGGGCCTTCGCCGCGCTGGCCGCGGGGCTCGCGCCGGGCGTGCATCTGTATTTCCACGGTCGCCTGCTGCACGGCGCGCGCGCCAGCAAGATCCGCAGCGAGGCATTCGATGCCTTCGCCGAAGCCGCCCGCCCGCGTCACGGCGCGGCAGCGGCTGGGCTGCCGGCCGCGCTGGACTGGCGCCAGCCGCGCCGTCCGGTCGCGGTGGCCGTGCTGCCGGTGTTCCCCGGCCTGCAGGCCAGCCATCTGCGCGCCCTGCTCGACAGCGGCATCGAGGCGCTGCTGCTGGAGTGCTACGGCAGCGGCACCGGCCCGGCCGAGGATGCTGCGCTGCTTGAGGTACTGCGCGAAGCCCACCAGCGCGGCGTGGTGCTGGCGGCGATCAGCCAGTGCGCCGAGGGGCATGTCGAATTTGGCGTATATGCCGCCGGGCACCAGCTGGCGGCCTGCGGGCTGGTCTCAGGCGGCGGCATGACCCGCGAGGCAGCGCTGGCCAAGCTGTTCGCCCTGTGCGGCGCCGGCTTGACCCAGGCTGAGGTCGAGCACTGGTTTGGCATCGATCTGTGTGGCGAGCGCTCAGCCCCCGCTGCAGAGGGCGAGGCCGGCGCGCTATGCTGAATGCCAGCCCCATCGCCGGAGAGTCACCATGCGCGTCCTGCTCGTTCCGCTGATCGCCAGTCTGCTCAGCGCCTGCGCCAGCCCCCTGCCTGAGGCCGATCCGCAACAGGCATGGGTTGATTTTCAGCGCACCGCCGGCGAGCTGCTGATGGCCGATCGGGTCGATGGCCAGCGCACGGCCGATGGCCGCTATTTTCAGCTCAGCCCCGGCGCCCATCGCCTGCACCTCACCTACCGCTTCGAGGAGCCGATCGGCCCGCTGAACCGCGAACCGCAGGTGATGTTCTGCTACCTGCGCATCGACTACCCGGCGTTTGCCGCCGGGGTGCGTTACCGGATCGTCGCCCGCCATCGCCTGCTCGAACCGGAAAGCTGGCTGGAAGACGCCCACGGCCAGCGCCTGGCTGACGGAAAAACCGGGCAGTGCATGGCCCAGTAGCGCCGCCCTGCTGACCCCGGCTGACGGCCCGGCCAACTACCCGGCCGGGCGCGCCAGCTCGGCGCGCAGCCAGGCCGCCAGCGCCGCGGCGCGCGGATCAGCCTCCTGACGCGGCACCCACAGCGCCAGCTGCGCCGGTGTGGCGACAAATCCCCAGGCCGCCTGCAGGCGGCCGGCGGCCAGATCGTCCGCAACCAGCAGCTCCGGGGCGATCGCCACCCCCAGCCCGGCCACCGCGGCTTCCAGCAGGTAATACAGGTGCTCGAAGCCCTGCCCGCGCTGCAGGCGCGCCGGGTCCAGCCCCTGAGCCTCTGCCCACTGCGGCCAGGCCTGCGGGCGCGAGGTGGTGTGCAGCAGCGGCTCGTCCAGCAGCTGCGCGGGCGTGGCGGCTGCAAGCAGGGCGTGCCGCGGATGCCGCGCCGAGAGCACCGGGCCGATGCGCTCTCCAGCGAGGGCAAACACCTGCAGGTCCGAAGGCCATGGCGGCGTGGCAAAGCACAGCGTGGCATCCAGCCCGGGCTGGCGCGGGTCCAGCTCGCCCTCGCTGGCCGAGAACTGCAGCTGCAGCTGCGGCAGCTCGCGCTGCAGACGATCCAGCCGCGGGATCAGCCAGCGCGCCAGCAGGCTGCCGGGGCAGCCGAGCACGAACGGCCGCTGCCCGGCTCCCGCGCGCAGCTCGGCGCAGACGCGGCGCAGTTCATCAAAAGCCCGCGTACTGGCGCGCTGCAGGCGCTCACCAGCATCGGTGAGTTTCACGCCGCGCCCCTCCTTGCGCAGCAGCACCACGCCCAGCTCCTCCTCAAGTACCCGCAGCTGACGGCTCACCGCGCCGTGGGTCACGTGCAGCGCCTCGGCAGCGCGGCCCACCCCGCCCAAGCGGGCGGTGGCCTCAAAAGCACGTAGGGCATTGAGTGGCGGTAGTTCGCGGGGCGAGGTCATAGGTGAGATTTCCTGACGGGTTGTGGCGATCTTATCGCTTTCACTGCCACCGGCCATTGGGTAGATTGCAGGGACTGGCAGCGCCACCGGCGAGCGCTCTGCATGAACGCGCCCGCCACCCCACCGGCCCTGCCGCCGTCAACGCCGGAGAATCGCCATGACCCAGACCTACGCCCACGGCCCCGATCCGCGCGGCATGTTCGGCCGCTTCGGTGGCCAGTTCGTCGCCGAAACCCTGATGCCGCTGATCAACGACCTGGCCGCCGAGTACGAAGCGGCCAAGAACGATCCGGCCTTCCTTGAAGAGCTGGCCTACTTCCAGCGCGACTTCATCGGCCGCCCGAGCCCGCTGTATTTCGCCGAGCGCCTGACCGAGCACTTTGGCGGGGCGAAGATCTTCTTCAAGCGCGAGGAGCTGAACCACACCGGCGCGCACAAGATCAACAACTGCATCGGCCAGATCCTGCTGGCCAAGCGCATGGGCAAGAAGCGCATCATCGCCGAGACCGGCGCCGGCATGCACGGCGTGGCCAGCGCCACCGTGGCCGCGCGCTTTGGCATGGAGTGCGTGGTGTACATGGGCACCACCGACATCGACCGCCAGCAGGCCAACGTCTTCCGCATGCGCCTGCTGGGCGCCAAGATCGTCCCGGTCACCGCCGGCACCGGCACCCTCAAGGACGCGATGAACGAGGCGCTGCGCGACTGGGTGACCAACGTCGATACCACCTTCTACCTGATCGGCACCGCTGCCGGCCCCCACCCTTACCCTGCGATGGTCCGCGACTTCCAGGCAGTGATCGGCCGCGAGACCCGCGCGCAGATGCTGGAGAAGGAAGGCCGCTTGCCCGACTCACTGGTTGCCTGCATCGGCGGCGGCTCGAACGCCATCGGCCTGTTCCACGAGTTCCTCGATGATTCGAGCGTTGGCATCGTCGGCGTCGAAGCGGCCGGCCACGGCGTCGATACCGGCAAGCATGCTTCGAGCATGGCGGGCGGCACCCCCGGCGTGCTGCACGGCAACCGCACCTTCCTGCTGCAGGATGCCGACGGGCAGATCACCGATGCCCACTCGGTCTCCGCCGGCCTCGACTACCCGGGCGTCGGCCCTGAGCATGCCTGGCTGCACGATGTCGGGCGCGTCGAGTACGTGCCGATCACCGACCATGAGGCGCTGGAAGCCTTCCACACCTGCTGCCGCCTGGAGGGCATCATCCCGGCGCTGGAGACCGCTCACGCCCTGGCCGAAGCGTTCAAGCGCGCCCCGAATCTGCCCAAGGATCACCTGATGGTGATCAACCTGTCCGGGCGTGGCGACAAGGACATGCAGACCGTGATGCATCACATGCAGGAAAAACTGGAGAAACACTGATGAGCCGTCTGCAACGCCGCTTTGCCGCGCTGAAAGAACAGAACCGCGCCGCGCTGGTCACCTTCGTCACCGCCGGTGATCCGGACTACGCCACCTCGCTGCAGATCCTCAAGGGCCTGCCGGGCGCTGGTGCCGACGTGATCGAGCTGGGCATGCCGTTCACCGACCCGATGGCCGATGGCCCGGCGATCCAGCTGGCCAATATCCGCGCGCTCGGCAACGGCCAGAACATGGATAAAACCCTGCAGATGGTTCGCGAATTTCGCGCCACAGAGCAGGACACCCCGCTGGTGCTGATGGGCTACTACAACCCCATCTACATTTACGGTGTGGAGCGCTTCATTGCCGATGCAAAAGCCGCCGGCGTCGATGGCCTGATCGTCGTCGACCTGCCGCCGGAGCATAACGACGAGCTGTGCGACCCGGCCCAGGCCGCCGGCATCGACTTCATCCGCCTGACCACCCCGACCACCGACGACACCCGCCTGCCTACCGTACTCAACGGCAGCTCCGGCTTCGTCTACTACGTCTCCGTGGCCGGCGTGACCGGTGCCGGCGCGGCGACCATGGAGCATGTGGAACAGGCCGTGACCCGCCTGCGCCGCCACACCGACCTGCCGCTGTGCATCGGCTTTGGCATCCGCACCCCGGAACACGCTGCGGAAGTGGCCAAGCGGGCGGATGGCGCGGTGGTGGGGTCGGCGTTGATTGACAGGATTGCCAGGGCGGGGTCGCCGGCCGAGGCAGTTGAAGGCGTGCTGGGGCTGTGCCGGGAGTTGGCGGAGGGGGTGCGCAACGCACGTAATTAAATTTGCTTAATCTCTTGGATAAAAAGCCGCTGCTTTTTAAGCAGCGGCTGTCTCCTAGACATTGCAGATGCCACAACCCATACCCTGCAAAGAAAGCTCTTCCTAAGCTTGAGTCAATAGTTTGTAGCCTTGCTGCCCTCCGTAAATTTTTTCACTGCGGACAATTTTGATTCCACAGTAACAGACTCAAGCTGTTCCAGTTTTTGTCGTATGTTATTTTTATGGCCGTCAGATGTTTCTGGGTTCTTCAACATCTCAACCATATGATTCTTTGCGTCGCTGAAAGCGTCCTCTAGCTCCTTTCTCGCAAGGTATTGCTTTAACCGGCTTATTAAATAAGTGGTGACTGCCCCTATAATTACCGAGACCGTTGGGGCAGAGTGTAGCAATACTGCCTTGTATGGAGAGTCTTGGGGTAGACCATTAGCAATAATGACAACCAATGTCCCGCTCCCTGCTCCGGTAACACCACCACCAATGGCACTACCGCTAGCCTTTTCCTTTGGTGCATCGGACATGACTATTTCTCCGGAGCATTGCCAAGCGTACTTATATTCTCAGAGAACAGTTTCAATGCGACATGGATTGCCTTTAGAGACTTATCTATTAAGCTTTCAATTCCTTGATCCCCGAAATAAAAAGTCTCAACCGAGGCAAAAACATTGTCCTTATAAATGTAAAGCTTTACCGCTTTTATCTTTTCATTTGCCTCATTGCATGCAAGAAGGGCCTCATTTTTCTTTGCTAGACTATCAGCCTCATAAAAAGATGGGTAAACCAAGCTAAAGAATCCGTCTTTCTCATCAAGATATATATAAAATGTTCCGAATTCGTTTTTAAACTCGATGTCTCCGTCAGCATCAAGCCTTGGGTTAAGTCCAAGAGATTTAACGGCATTAAATATTACTTCAATTTTTTTCATTTAAACCCTCGGTGTTTCCGTATTTCAATAAAAAATCGGCAATTCTGATCTTGCCCACGCAGGAGCGTGGGAGCCATCAGGAAGCGGCTGGCGAAGGACAACGCGGGGTTGTGGGCGTCCTGCAGGCGGTCGATGGCCGAGCGCAGCAGGGTTTCCAGGTTGTCATTACTGCCATGTTCGGTTCCCGCCGGATCGTGGCCGATAAGCGTGATCTTGTGCTGCTCCGCAACGCGCAGCAAGTAGAGTGGACAACGGCGCAGCCTTGTCCACCGATCCGCCTCGGCAGAGGCGGACAATCGCTGCGCGAATTGTCCACCCTACGCTTCATTCCGGCTAATCGTAACCGATCCATGAACCCCATCTGCCGATGATGGGGCGAGTGTTTTACATTGTTGTCGCTGGCTTGCAGTTCCACG
>NZ_JAMJEZ010000032.1 GCF_023544715.1 Pseudomonas eutrophicaquae
CAGCACCTGGCGGGGATGAAGGACTCCAAGGTGATCGTGGCGATCAACAAGGACGAGGAAGCGCCGATCTTCCAGGTGGCCGACTACGGTCTGGTTGCCGACCTGTTCGAGGTGGTTCCGCAGCTGCAGCAGGCGCTGTAAGCCTTAGGGGACCGCGCCGGTACCGCTCCCGCCAAGGCGGGCCGGCGCCTTTTTCTTGCGGCGCAGCACCTTGCGCCATCCCCGGATTCTTGCCCCTCATCCGTACTGCCGGCCTTTGCTGGGCAGTGTTATCATCCGCTCCGTCAGCCCCGCCGGGGCTTGCAGGCCACCTCCATGGACTTACCCAGTCGTCAGTACCCGAACATCTGCGTGAAACAGCGCGCCAATACCATCTGAATCTCCCGGATGCACCCACCATTCGGGGGTGGAGTGCGTCATGACCGACAACGACAGCAAAAAACCTCAGGAAAGCCTGCAGGATCGCCTCGCCCAGGTGATCGAGCTGCTGCACCGTCACCGCCTGGTGGAGGAGCTCACCCATCGTCAGGAGGGGGAGCATCAGGAGCGCGTCGAGCAGCTGGTACACCGCCAGAATCTGGCCGAGCTGCAACGCAAGCTCGATGACCTGCACCCGGCCGACATCGCCCATATCCTCGAAGCCCTGCCGCTGGATGAGCGTCTGACCGTCTGGCAGCTGGTCAAAGCCGAGCGCGATGGCGACATCCTGCTGGAAGTCTCCGATGCGGTGCGCGAAACCCTGATCGCCGACATGGACGATGAGGAGATCCTCGCCGCAGCGCGCGATCTGGACGCCGACGAGCTGGCGGATTTGGCTCCCGAGCTGCCCCGTGATGTCGTCTACGAGCTGATGGAATCGCTGGATGCCCAGCAGCGCGAGCGGGTGCGCTCGGTGCTTTCTTATGAAGAGGATCAGGTCGGCGCGCTGATGGACTTCGAGATGGTCACCATCCGCGACGATGTGACCCTTGAGGTGGTGTTGCGCTACCTGCGCCGCCTGAAGGAGCTGCCGGGGCATACCGATAAGCTGTTCGTGGTCGATCACGACGGCCTGCTCAAGGGCGCGCTACCGATCAAGCGCCTCCTGGTCAACGACCCGGACAAGAAGGTCGCCGAGGTGATGGCGACGGATCCGGTGACCTTTTACCCGGACGAAGAAGGTCATGACGCCGCCCAGGCCTTCGAGCGCTATGACCTGATTTCCGCCCCGGTGGTCGATCTTTACGGCAAGCTGATCGGCCGCCTGACCATTGACGAGATGGTCGACCTGATCCGGGAGGAGAGCGAGAGCGAAGTCCTCAACATGGCCGGTCTGCGTGAGGAGGAGGACATCTTTGCCTCGGTCTGGAAGTCCCTGCGCAACCGCTGGGCGTGGCTGGCGCTCAATCTGGTCACCGCATTTCTCGCCTCGCGTGTGATCGGATTGTTCGAGGATTCGATCGAGAAACTGGTGGCACTGGCGGCATTGATGCCGATCGTCGCTGGTATCGGTGGCAACTCCGGCAATCAGACGATCACCATGATCGTGCGGGCCATGGCCCTGGATCAGGTGAGTGTCGGCAACACCTGGCGTCTGCTGCGCAAGGAGCTGGGGGTCGGCCTGATCAATGGTCTGGTCTGGGGCGGGGTGATCGGTGCAGTGTCCTGGTACCTGTACGGCGACTGGGCGCTGGGTGCGGTGATGACCGCGGCGATGACCCTCAACCTGCTGCTGGCTGCGCTGATGGGCGTGCTGATCCCGATGACCCTGACCCGTCTGGGGCGTGATCCGGCCATGGGCGCCAGTGTGATGATCACGGCCATGACCGACAGTGGCGGCTTCTTCATCTTCCTCGGACTGGCCAGTCTCTTCCTAATGTGATGACAATTTTGTCAATTGCGAGCGGCTTGATGCTTTTTCAGGCCTCGTGGGCTTGGCAATTGTCGACAATGCGTGCTTGTCTATAGATCAGAGCGTGCGCAGCGCGCGCCGGGCGGGCAGCGCTGCTGCACCAGCATCTTATTCACTCACGGGAGACGGCCCACATGACGGCTGAACAACTGTTGCTGGAGGGACTGGAGCTCATGCTGCTGGGTATGGGCTTTGTGTTCACCTTCCTGGTCGTGCTGATCGGCGCGATCCGCCTGATGTCACGGCTGATCGCGCGTTTTGCGCCGCCGCCTGTGCCGGTGCTGGCGCCGCGCCGCGTACCGTCGCCGGCTGCCGCCACCCCCGCGGCGCAGCAGCTGCCGGATGGCGAGCTGCTCGCCGCGATCCAGGCGGCCATTCACCAGCACCGCGCGCGTCGCGGCTGACCACACCTTTCGGGAGTCCGTTTCATGACCGCTGTGCAGAAACCGCTCGGCATCACCGATGTGGTGCTGCGTGACGCGCACCAATCGATCCTCGCCACCCGCCTGCGCCTTGAAGACATGCTGCCGATTGCCCCCAAGCTCGATCGGGTCGGCTTCTGGTCGGTGGAGTCCTGGGGCGGCGCGACCTTTGACGCCTGCATCCGCTACCTGGGTGAAGATCCCTGGGAGCGGATCCGCGCGCTGAAGCAGGCCATGCCCAACACCCGTCAGCAGATGCTGCTGCGCGGCCAGAATCTGCTCGGCTATCGCCACTATGCCGATGATGTGGTGGACACCTTCGTTGAACGTGCGGCGATCAACGGGGTGGACGTATTCCGCGTGTTCGATGCGATGAACGATCCACGCAACCTGCAACGCGCCCTGCAGGCCGTGAAGCAGGTCGGCAAGCATGCCCAGGGCACCATTTCCTACACCACCAGCCCGGTACATACCCTAGAAATGTGGGTGGATCTGGCCAAGCAGATCGAGGACATGGGCGCCGATTCGCTGGCGATCAAGGACATGGCCGGGATTCTCAAGCCCTATGTGGCCTTCGAGCTGGTCTCACGGCTCAAGGCCAGCCTGTCGATTCCGATCCAGCTGCATTGTCATGCCACCGCCGGCCTGTCCAGCGCGGCGATTCTCAAGGCGGTCGAGGCCGGGATTGATACGGTCGATACCGCCATCTCTTCGCTGGCGATGACCTACGGCCACTCGCCGACTGAATCGGTGGTGGCGATCTTTGCGGGCACCGAGCGCGATACCGGCCTGGATCTCAACCTGCTGGAGGAGATCGCTGCCTACTTCCGCGAAGTACGCAAGAAGTACGCCAGGTTCGAGGGCAACCTCAAGGGCGTCGACTCCCGTATCCTGGTCGCCCAGGTGCCGGGTGGCATGCTCACCAACATGGAAAGCCAGCTCAAGGAGCAGGGCGCCCAGGACAAGTTCGACCAGGTGCTGGCGGAAATCCCGCGGGTGCGTGAAGACCTCGGCTTCATCCCGCTGGTCACCCCGACCTCGCAGATCGTCGGTACCCAGGCGGTGATCAACGTGCTCACCGGCGAGCGCTACAAGTCGATCGCCAAGGAAACCGCCGGCGTGCTCAAGGGCGAGTACGGTGCGGCGCCGGCTCCCTTCAACGAGGCGCTGCAGGCCCGTGTGCTGGACGGCGCCGAGGCGATCACCTGCCGTCCGGCCGACCTGCTCGAGGCAGAGATGGACAAGCTCAGCGCCGAGCTCAAGCAGCTGGCCACCGAGAAGGGCTTCACGCTGGCGGCCGACGCGATTGATGACGTGCTGACCTACGCGCTGTTCCCGCAGATCGGCCTGAAGTTCCTGGAGAATCGCGGCAACCCTGCAGCCTTCGAGCCGGCATCGACCGGCCAGGAAGGCGCGCCGCGCGAGGCCGGCAAGCCCGAGGTGTACACCGTCGAGGTCAACGGCCAGTCGTTCGTGGTGCAGGTCAACGAGGGTGGCGACATCGAAGGCATCAAGCCGCTGGGCAGTGCTGCCCCGGCCGGCGCACCGGCAGTGGCCGCTGCGGAAGGCGGTGGCGAGCCGCAGAACGCCCCGCTGGCCGGCAACATCTTCAAGGTGCTGGTGCAGCCGGGCGAGGTGGTCGAGGAGGGTCAGCTGGTGATCATCCTCGAGGCGATGAAGATGGAAACCGAGGTGCGCGCGTTCCGCGCCGGCACCGTTGGCAGCGTCAGCGTCAAGGTCGGTGATGCGGTGGCGGTGGGCGATGTCCTGCTGACCATCGGCTGAGGGGACGGTCATGGAAAAACTGATCAAACTCTGGCAAAGCACCGGCCTTTATCATCTGGAGCCGGGGCAGGCGCTGATGATCGCGGTCTGCCTCGGGCTCATCTATCTGGCGATCCGCAAGGGCTTCGAGCCACTGCTGCTGATTCCGATCGGCTTCGGCGGGCTGCTGTCGAACATCCCGGTGGCCAACATGGCCGAGGGGGCGGGCTTCCTGCACCTGATCTACGAGGTGGGCCTGCCGACCAGCCTCTTCCCGCTGCTGATCTTCTTGGGCGTCGGGGCGATGACCGACTTCGGGCCAATGCTCGCCAACCCGAAGACTTTGCTGCTCGGCGCTGCCGCGCAGTTCGGCATCTTCGGCACGCTGCTGGGGGCGCTGGCGATTGCTTCGCTGGGGATTCCCGGCCTTGAGTTCACCCTCAAGGAAGCGGCCTCGATTGCGATCATCGGCGGTGCCGACGGGCCGACCTCTATCTTCGTCACCTCCAAGCTGGCGCCGGACCTGCTCGGCCCGATTGCCGTGGCGGCTTATGCTTACATGGCGCTGGTGCCGCTGCTGCAGCCGCCGATCATGCGTGCGCTGACCACGCCCGAGGAGCGCGCCATCGTCATGCAGCAACTGCGCCCGGTGGGGCAGGTGGAGAAGATCATCTTCCCCATCGTGCTGTGCCTCTTGGTCGGCCTGCTGCTGCCGGATGCCGCGCCGCTGATCGGCATGTTTGCCCTCGGCAACCTGCTGCGCGAGAGCGGGGTGGTCGAGCGCCTGGCTGATACCTCGCGCAACGCGCTGATCAACATCGTCACCATCTTCCTCGGCCTGACCGTGGGCTCCAAGCTGTCGGCGGACGCCTTCCTGCAGCTGAAGACCCTTGGCATCCTGCTGCTCGGCATGATCGCTTTCTGCGCCGGTACGGCAGCCGGGGTGCTGATGGCCAAGGTGATGAACCTGTTCAGCACCCACAAGGTCAACCCGCTGATCGGCTCGGCCGGCGTCTCGGCGGTGCCGATGGCGGCGCGGGTGTCGAACAAGGTTGGCCTTGAGGCCAATCCGCAGAACTTCCTGCTGATGCACGCCATGGGCCCGAACGTGGCCGGGGTGATCGGCTCGGCAGTGGCGGCGGGGGTGTTGCTCAACTTTGTGGGCTGACCGGGCGGTGCACTGGGCGTGCCGGCAGCGCGGGCATGACAAGCGCGGGAGGCTCGTTTAACATCGGCGCCCGATCGCGCCTGTAGCTCAGCTGGATAGAGCAACCGCCTCCTAAGCGGTAGGTCGGGGGTTCGAATCCCCCCTCGCGCACCACCGATCCATGAACAGGGCTCGCCGCAAGGCGGGCCTTTTTCATGGGCGCGTTTCGACGAGACAGGGCGCCCGGCGTGCCCAGCATCACGAAAGGCAGGGACGCGCCACCGGGCCTGGTTATGGGAAGATAAAGGCTCCGGCCTGCCCGCCGCTGGCCCCTGCAACGAGAATCCGTCATGCACCGCTCCCCGCGTCTGCGCAGTCTGCTGCTTGGTGGCTGCCTGCTCTTCGGTCTGCTGCTGTCCCTGAAACAGGGCGTGGCGCTTTACAGCGCGCTGGCCCACGAAACCAGCCCCGAACAGGCATGGCAGGCCCTCACCGGGCACTGGCCGCTGCTGGTGCCGCCCCTGCTGGCGCTGCTGTTTGGCTGGCTGCTGCACCGCTATCTGGCGGGTCGCCTGCTGGCGTTGGTGCGGCGCAGTGGGCGTCAACCGGCGCATGCTGATGCGCTGGACAGCCTCGATGCCACCCTGGGCGCGCTCGAGCAGGACGCACAGATCACCCGTAACCGCGATGCCCGGCTGCTGGATGCGCTGCCGCTGCCGGCCTGGCGCCTGGATGAGGCCGGGCAGGCGGTGCTGTTCAATACGGCCTGGAAGGCTTTCAGTGGCCAGCTACGGGGCGAGGGCTTGCAGGATGGCTGGTTACAGTTGGTGCAGGAGGCGGATCGTGCCGCCTTGCAGGCGGCCTTGGCCGGCGCACTTGAGCAGGCCACACAGCTCACGATACGGCTGCGCCGTGCGGACGGTCGCTACCGCCTCAGTCGCCTGAATATCCAGCCGTTGAGCGCGGCGGACGGTCGCCGCGAAGGCACCCTGATCAGTGCGCTCGATGTGCAGGAGCAAGAAGAAGCAGGGCAGGCGCGCGCCAATGACGAGGCGCGTTTTCGTGGTCTGGTGGAGCGCTCGATGGTCGGCGTCTACCTGCTGCGCGGTACCACCCTGGAGTACGTCAACCCGCGCATGGCCGAGTGGTTCGGTTATGAGCCCCGCGAGCTTTTGGGGGTGCCGTTCGCATCCCTGGCCAGCGAAGGGGATCGTCAGGCGCTGGAGGATCTGCTTGCAGCGCAACTGGCCGCAGAGCCGGCCGAGCTGCACCACGAATTTACCGCGCTGCGCCGGGACGGGGAGCCGTTTATCGTCGAGATCTTCGGCACGCGCATTCTGCTCGATGGCGAGCCGGCGGTGATCGGCAGCCTGCTCGACATCACCCGCCGCCGTCATGACAGCGAAGCGCTGCAGACCGTGGTGGATGCCGTGCAGGCCAGCCCGGTGGTGCTGCTGCGGCGCAGCCTGCAGCCGGGCTGGCCGATCACCTTTGTCTCCAGCAACGTGGCGCGCTGGGGGCTGGATACCCAGGCGCTGAGCCTGGGCCAGCGCCGTTTCAGCACGCTGATTCACCCGGACGATCTGCCGGTGGTGATGGCGCAGATTGAGCAGGCGCTGGCGGAGCGGCGCAGTGAGTTCGTGCTCGAATACCGCCTGCGCAGCGGGGTGGGCAGCTATTTGTGGATCGCTGATCACATCAGCGTGCAGCGCGATGAGGAGGGGCGGGTGCTGTTCCTGGAGGGGCTGCTGCTGGATATTTCCGCCCGGCGCGCCAGCGAGGAGAAGCTGCGCCACGCGGCGGCCATTTTTACCCATGCCCGCGAGGGTGTGGTGATCACCGACACCACACCGCGGATCATCGCCGTCAACCGGGCCTATACCGAAATCACCGGATACAGCGAGCACGAGCTGCTCGGCCTCAACCCGAATGTGGTCAGTTCCGGGCGCCAGAGCGCGGCGTTTTATAAGGAGATGTGGCGGATCCTGACCGAGGAAGGTTCCTGGCAGGGCGAGATCTGGAATCGCCGCAAAAATGGCGAGATCTTCCCGCAGTGGCACAGCATCAGCGCGATCCGTGATGAGCAGGGCCAACTCACCCACTATGTGGCGGTGTTTACTGATATTTCCGTGTTGCGCAATGCCGAAACCCACCTGGAGTGGCTGCTCAACCATGAGCCGCTGACCGGGCTGGCCAGCCGTGCGGCGCTGCTGGAGCGTCTGCAGGCTGCACTGGAGCGCGAGCGCCCGCTGGCGCTGGCCTGTCTGGAGCTGGAAGGCTTCACGGCGCTGGCCGATCAGCTCGGACTGGAGCAGGCGGATGCGCTGCAGGCGCAGCTGGGGGCTGCCCTGGCACCGCTTGCCGGCAGTGATGACCTGCTGGCCTGTGTGCAGCCAGGGCGCTTTATGCTGCTGCTGGAAGGGGCTGAGGCGCTAGCGAGGCTGGACAGTCTGGCCGAGCGCTGCCAGCAGGCGTGTCAGGCGCATCTGGATGTGGCCAGCCTGCCGGCCGGGCTGGTGCTGCGGCTGGTGATCCACCCGGCGGCGCCTGAAACACGTGTGGCGCAGGCGCTGTGGCGCGAGGCGAGTCTGGCGCTGCGTGGCCCGCAGGCGCAGCGTCTACTGCTGGTGCCGTTCGCGTCCTGAGTGGCGGCGTCCGGCGTCGCCGCGCCGGACGCAACGGGCTATAATCGCCGCCCCGCCCCTTACAAGATGACCTGCCCATGTACGCCCTGGCCCGCGCACTGATGTTCAAGCTGTCCCCGGAAACCTCCCATGAACTGGCCATCGATCTGGTGGGTGCCGGTGGGCGTCTGGGGGTCAACCGCCTGTTGTGCAAGACGCCGCAGCTGCCGGTGACGGTCATGGGCCTGGAGTTCCCCAACCCGGTGGGTCTGGCCGCGGGCCTGGACAAGAACGGTGATGCGATCGATGGCTTCGCCCAGCTGGGTTTTGGCTTCATCGAGATCGGCACCGTCACGCCACGTCCGCAGCCGGGCAATCCCAAGCCGCGTCTATTCCGCCTGCCGGAAGCCACGGCGATCATCAATCGCATGGGCTTCAACAACCAGGGCGTTGATTATCTGGTCGAGCGCGTTCGCGCGGCCCGCTACCGCGGTGTGCTGGGCATCAACATCGGCAAGAACTTTGATACGCCGGTTGAGCGTGCGGTGGACGATTACCTGATCTGCCTGGACAAGGTCTACGGCCATGCCAGCTACGTCACGGTCAATGTCAGCTCGCCGAACACACCGGGGCTGCGCAGCCTGCAGTTCGGTGACTCACTCAAGCAGCTGCTCGATGCGCTGCGGGTGCGTCAGGAGCAGTTGACCGCGCTGCATGGTCGCCGTGTGCCGCTGGCGATCAAGATCGCCCCCGACATGAGCGATGAGGAAACCGTGCTGGTCGCCCGCGCCCTGCTGGATACCGGCATGGATGCGGTGATTGCCACCAACACCACCCTGAGCCGCGAAGGCGTCGAGGGGCTGGCGCAAGCCGGCGAGGCGGGTGGATTGTCCGGGGCGCCAGTGCGTGAGAAGAGTACCCATACCGTGCGGGTGCTGGCGGGGGAGCTGGCGGGGCGTCTGCCGATCATTGCCGCGGGCGGGATCACCGAGGGTGTGCATGCTGCGGAGAAGATCGCGGCCGGGGCGAGCCTGGTGCAGATCTATTCCGGCTTCATCTACAAGGGCCCGGCGCTGGTGCGTGAATCGGTGCAGGCGATTGCGGCGGCGGGTCTGCGCCGCTAAGCGGACAATAGATCAGGGCTCCCGCGGGAGCCCTGAGTGAATGAGGTGATCGTTGGCTGAGGGTCAGCGGGCGATTCAGCCGACCGCGTGCAGTTCGTTCAGACGGTGGATGCCGGCGGTACCGGTCATGCCTGCCCAGTTGTCACCACGGCCCTCTCGCCAGCCGTTGAGCCATGCCTGACGTGTGGCCGGCAGGCTGAAGGGGCACATCTCGCGGGACTTGCCGCTGACCCCGTACTGATATCCACGCAAAAAAGCTCGTTCCAACGGATCACGCTTGAGTCTTCTCATCGGGTATTTCCCTCGTTGTAGGACTGACTGACCGTTGGCCTCCCCCTGGAGGCCGCCGCTCCCGGTTCGGTGGGAGCGCAGGCTGATGCGTGGTATGCGTCAGCCTTCTTCGATCATCAATCAGCCTGAGTCGATCTGTGAACGATCGATTCTTCATAAGTAATTCATCAAACCGCAACTCAGCGCATAAGCCGGTGACCGCTAACCCGGCCCCGCGCGATGGCGCGCAGGGCCTGATTCGCCGCGCACGTCGCTGCGCGCCCCGGTCCACCGCCCGCTGAGGCATACTGTTGGCCTCGTTTCTGGAAGCTGCCCATGTCCGATCTCTACACCCTCGTTCTGACCAGTCCCAAGGGGCTGGAAACCCTGCTGCTCGAGGAGGCCGCAGCGCTCGGCCTGCAGGACGGCCGCTCGCAGGTCGCTGCCGTGCAGGGGCAGGGCAGCCTGGAAACCGCCTATCGCCTGTGCCTGTGGTCGCGCCTGGCCAACCGCGTGCTGCTGGTACTCGGCCGCTTCCCGGTGGACAGCGCCGAGGCGCTCTACCAGGCGGTGCGCTCGGTTGACTGGAGTGAGCATCTGCTGGCCACCGGCAGCCTGGCCATCGAGTTCTCCGGCCGTGGCGCTGGCATCGACAACACGCACTTCGGCGCCCTGAAGGTCAAGGATGCCATCGTTGACAGCCTGCGCACCGCCAGTGGCGAGCGCCCGTCGGTAGACAAGTACGACCCCGACCTGCGCGTGCATGCGCGCCTGGAGCGTGGTGAGCTGGTGTTGTCCATTGATCTCTCTGGCTTCAGCCTGCACCAGCGCGGCTACCGCCTGCAGCAGGGCGCTGCGCCGCTCAAGGAAAACCTCGCCGCCGCTATCCTGATCCGCGCCGGCTGGCCGCAACTGGCCGCCGAGGGCGGTGCACTGGCTGACCCGATGTGCGGGGTCGGCACCTTCCTGGTCGAGGCCGGGATGATGGCCGCTGACCTGGCGCCGAATCTCAAGCGCGAAAAGTGGGGCTTCTCCAACTGGCTCGGCCATGTGCCGGCGCTGTGGAAGAAGCTGCACGCCGAGGCCGAAGCCCGCGCTGCTGCAGGTCTGGCCCGGCCGCCGCTGTGGATCCGCGGCTACGAAGCTGACCCGCGGCTGATCCAGCCGGGGCGTAACAACATCGAGCGCGCTGGGCTCGGCGACTGGGTGAAGATCTATCAGGGTGAGCTGGCCACCTTCGAGCCGCGTCCAGACCAGAACCAGACCGGGCTGGTGGTCTGCAATCCGCCCTACGGCGAGCGCCTGGGGGACGAGGCCAGCCTGCTGTATCTCTACCAGAACCTCGGCGAGCGCCTGCGCCAGTCCTGCCTGAACTGGCAGGCGGCGGTGTTCACCGGCGCACCGGAGCTGGGCAAGTGCATGGGCCTGCGCAGCCACAAGCAGTACGCCTTCTGGAACGGCGCGCTGCCCTGCAAGCTCTTGCTGTTCAAGGTGCTGCCCGAGCAGTTCGTCACCGGGCGCAACGAGGCAGCGCAGCCGGCGCCGCAGGCGCGGATGATCGGCGGCCAGCTGGTCGAGCGCCCGCCGGCGGTGCGCAGCGAGCCGGCACGCCTGTCCGAAGGCGGGCAGATGTTCGCCAACCGCCTGCAGAAGAACCTCAAGCAGCTGGGCAAATGGGCGCGCAAGACCGGTGTCGAGTGCTACCGCCTGTATGACGCCGACATGCCGGAATATGCCCTGGCAGTCGATCTGTACCGCGACTGGGTGCATGTGCAGGAATACGCACCGCCGCGCTCGATCGATCCGGACAAGGCCCAGGCGCGCCTGCTCGATGCGCTGGCGGCCATCCCGCAGGCGCTGGATATCGACCCTTCACGGGTGGTGATCAAGCGCCGCGAGCGTCAGGCCGGCAAGAAGCAGTACGAGCGCCAGGCCCAGCAGAGGCAGTTCATGGAGGTCGGCGAGGGTGGCGTCAAGCTGCTGGTCAATCTCACGGATTATCTGGACACCGGCCTGTTTCTCGACCACCGCCCGCTGCGCCTGCGCATCCAGCAGGAAGCCGCCGGCAAGCGCTTCCTCAACCTGTTCTGCTACACGGCGACCGCCACCGTGCATGCCGCCAAGGGCGGTGCGCGCAGCACCACCAGTGTCGATCTGTCGAAGACCTATCTGGACTGGGCGCGGCGTAATCTGGCGCTCAACGGCTTCTCCGACAAGCACCGGCTCGAGCAGGGTGATGTGATGGCCTGGCTGGAGGCCGATCGGGGCGAATATGAGCTGATCTTCATCGATCCGCCGACCTTCTCCAACTCCAAGCGCATGGAAGGCGTGTTCGATGTGCAGCGCGACCACGTGCACCTGCTGGATCTGGCCATGGCCCGGCTGGCCAAGGGTGGAGTGCTGTATTTCAGCAACAACTTCCGCAAGTTCCAGCTCGATCCGGCCCTGGAGCAGCGTTATGCGGTGGAGGAGATCAGCGCGCAGACCCTCGATCCGGACTTTGCCCGCAACCCGAAGATCCACCGCGCCTGGCAGCTGAGCGCCCGCTGAGGGCGCCCGACCGCCGGTGTCCGGTCAGCGCGCCTGACCGGACAGCACGCCCGGACGCTGATGCAGCTCCAGCAGCACCTGATCGAGAATCGATGAAGCACCCCACGGGCGCGGGTGGTTGAGGATCGCCACCACCGCCCAGATGTGCCCCTGCGCATCACGACTGTAGCCGGCCAGTGCCCGCACGTTGTTCAGGGTGCCGGTCTTGAGGTGGGCATTGCCGGCCAGTGGCGTGTTGCGCAGGCGCTTGCGCAGGGTGCCGTCCATGGCCGCCAGCGGCAGCGAGGAGATGAACTCGGCGGCATACGGGCTCTTCCAGGCTGCCAGCAGCATGTTGGCCATCTCGCGGGCGGTGATCCGCTCGTTGCGGGACAGGCCTGAGCCGTTTTCCATGATCAGGTTGGGGGCGCGAATGCCCTTGCGGGCCAGCCACTGGCCGATGGCGCGATGGGCAGCGGCGGCATCATTGGCATCCCCCGGCAGGCGATGGCGCGCGCCGATCGACAGGAACAGCTGCCGGGCCATGGTGTTGTTGCTGTACTTGTTGATGTCGCGGATCACCTCCACCACATCCGGCGACAGCGCTTGGGCGAGCAGGCGGGCATTGCCCGGTGTGCTGCCGAGGCGGTCATTGCCGAGAATCCGTCCGCCCAGCTCGCTCCACAGGGCGCGAACCGTACCGCCGGTGTAGACCGGATGATCGAGCAGCGACAGGTAGCGCTGGCCGCTGCAGCCCTCGGGGATCTGCCCCGCAGCGGTGATCTGCACCGTGCCATCGGGCTGGGGGCGAAACTGATAGGTGACCTGCGGCCAGCTCGGGCAGGCACCCGGGGCGGTGACCTGCACGCGGTTGTCGATACGGATATAGGGAATCGGCGGTTCGGCCAGCACCTGGGCGCCGCGCGCCTCACCGCGCACGATCAGGCGCAGCGTCTTGAGATTGACCAGCAGCGCATCGGGCTCGACCAGATAAGGACGGGTGTTGTCGCCACCATCGTCATCGAAGGGCGTCTGCCCCTCGGTACGAAAATGGTTACGCTCAAGCACCAGATCACCCTGCACCTCCTCAACGCCCGCATTGCGCAAGTCGCGCAGCAGCAGCCACAGGCGCTCCATGGTCAGCTTGGGGTCACCGCCGCCCTTGAGATAGAGGTTGCCCTGCAACACGCCGTTGCGGACCGGGCCATCGGCATAGAAGGCGGTCTTCCACTGGTGGGTTGGCCCGAGCAGCTCCAGCGCTGCGTAGGTGGTGACCAGCTTCATGGTCGAAGCCGGGTTCACCACCATATCGGCATTCAGATAGCTGGCCTTGCCGGGGCCGGTCAGCGGGATCATCGCCAGCGACAGGGCCTCGGTGGGCAGCTTGCTGGTGCGCAGCGCCTGTTCGACCCGCGGCGGCAGGTTGACGGCCGAAGCCGGCAGCGGCAGGGCCAGCGGGACGATCAGGCTGAGCGCGCCGAGCAGGCGCAGCGTGGGGGATGCAGAACAGACCCTGCCCAGCAGGGTGCGGGTGATGCGGGACAACATGAGTGTTCTCACGGGCGCAGTGGGCGAAAGTGTCGCGCATTATGCCTGAAACCCCATGGCGCGCTGTCAGCGGCCACACATTTGCCGGTGCACCGGGCAGTCATGGGCCTGGCACACGGAAACTGGTAGAGTGGCCGCCACTTCAACCGGTCGAGGAACCGAGCATGGCTACCAATCGTTCGCGCCGTCTGCGCAAGAAACTCTGTGTCGATGAATTCCAGGAAGTCGGTTTCGAGCTGCTGCTCGATTTCCGTGAGGACCTTGACGCCGAAGCGGTCGAAGCCTTCACCCAGGACTTTCTTGCCCAGGCCATCGGCGCCAACGGCCTGATCTTTGTCGGCTGCGACGAGTTCGGCATGGTCTGCCTGGCCAAGCGTGGCTCGGTGAATGCCGAGCAGCGCGCAGCGGTCGAAGCCTGGCTGCAGGGCCGTGGCGAGCTGGCCTCCTTCAAGGTAGGCGAGCTGGTCGATGCCTGGTATCCGGGGCGCGCGATCAACGCGGCCTGATCGCCGGCGAGCCATCGCCAAGCCCCGCTCCGTTGCCGGATGCGGGGCTTTTTTGTGTCCGCTTCAGACCGGGCTGGAGCGTCCGGTCATCTCGCGGGCCATTTCGGTGGCGTAGCTGTCAGTCATGCCGGCGATGAAGTCGATGACCCGCAGATAGCCTTGATAGAGCGGGGCGTAGGGGTTCGGGGCATTGTTGCCGAGCAGATCGAGGATGCGCCGGTGCTTGAAGGACGGCGTGCGCCCGCCATGCTGCTCGAGCGCGGCCCCGATAAAGGCATCGAGGAGAATTTCCAGGGTGGTATAGGCGCCGATCTCGTGCAGGGTCTTGCGCTTGTCATGGAAGATCTTCTCCCGTGCCAGCGCCTTGGCCCGCAGCACGCACTCCTTGGCCGGGCCGTGCATGTGTTCGACCAAATCGCCCTCGAGGGTGCCGGCCAAAAGCTCATCATGCCGGGCCACGAACGCCCGCGCCGCGGCATTGGTCAGGTGCTCGATCGCCTTGCCGCGCAGGATCGCCAGCTTGCGCCGCCGCGAGTCCTGGGGGCCGAGCAGACGGTAGGTTTCTGGCAGATCATCTCCGACCAGATCCAGCAGCAGTGCCTCGACTTCCGGGTAGTCGAGCAGCTCCATCTCCAGACCGTCCTCCAGATCGATCAGGCCGTAACAGATGTCATCCGCCGCCTCCATAAGGTAGACCAGTGGATGGCGGGCCCAGCGCTGTGCATCGAGCTGTGGCAGGCCCAGCCGCTGGGCGATCTGGCCCAGCAGCGGCAGCTCGCTCTGGTAGCAGCCGAACTTGTGCTTCTTGTAGCCCTGGCCTTCGAGGTGCCGGGTGCTCCAGGGGTATTTGAGGTAGCAGCCGAGCGTGGCGTGGGTCAGGCGCGCCCCACCGTCGAACTGGTGATATTCCAGCTGGGTGAGTACCCGAAAGCCCTGGGCATTGCCTTCAAAGTTGAGAAAGTCGGCGCGCTCATCAAGGCTCAGCGCATCCAGCCAGCCGCGTGCCGCGGCCTGCTCGAACCAGTGGCGGATCGCATCCTCGCCGGAGTGGCCGAACGGTGGATTGCCGATATCGTGGGCCAGGCAGGCGGATTGCACGATCACGCCCAGATCACTCGGATCCGTCCAGGCGGGCAGGTGCTCGCGGAGCATTTCACCTACTCGCATCCCTAGCGAGCGGCCGACGCAGGCAACTTCGAGGCTGTGGGTCAGGCGGGTGTGGATGTGGTCATTGCTGGACACCGGATGCACCTGGGTCTTGCGGCCCAGCCGGCGGAAGGCGCCGGAGAAGATGATCCGGTCGTGGTCCTTGTGAAAGGCGCTGCGGCCAAGTTCTTCGGCGCTCTGCGAGGGTTTGCCGAAGCGTTCACGGGTGAGCAGGGTAGGCCAGTCCAAGAGCAGTCCTCGAGCAGGGATGTGCCCTGAGCTTGCGCACTCGCGCGCCGGATCGCAAGCTTTGCGAAGGCCGGGATGCCCAGGCCACAGGCATCCCGGCGTGCGGCTTTTAAGGACGCCCGGCCAGCAGATGCGCCTCGGCGGTTTCGATGGCCTCCAGCGGGCCGGCCAGCAAGAGGATATCGCCGGCCTGCAGGGATGGATTCTCGACCAGCGGCAGCTCCCGATCGTCACGGCGCACGGCCTGGATTTCTACCCCCAGTTGCGGCAGGCCCAGCGACGCCAGGGTGCGCCGGCAGGCGTAGGCATCCGCGCTGAGGGTGACCGCATGCAGGATGATGCGCGGCTTGCCCTGGCCATCGAGCAGGTTGGGCTGGGCGCCATGGTAGAAGCCGTGCAACAGGTGGTAACGGTTGCGCCGTACTTCGTCGACATGCGCCTGAGCCTGCTGCTCCGGCAGCCCGAGCAGGACCAGGGCGTGGGAGGCGAGCATCAGGCTGGACTCCAGCACCTCGGGGATTACCTCGGTGGCGCCGGCGGCCTGCAGCTCGGCCAGATGGGCATCATCCCGTGTACGCACCAGGATCGGTACGCCGGGGGCCATTTTACGGGCGCTGCGTACAGTCTCCAGTGCATGCTCGGCATGGTTGGCGGCGACCACGATCAGGCTGGCGCGCTCGGCACCGAGGGCGGCCAGCAGCTCCGCCCGCCGCGAGTCGCCAAAGTGTACGTGGTGCTCGCCGGCGGCGGCTTCCTGCACCCGTACCGGGTCGTTATCCAGCGCGACAAAGGGGATGCCCTCAAGACGCAAGATCCGGCCGATCGACTGGCCCACACGGCCAAAGCCGCAGATCAGTACATGCTGGTGTTGGCTCTGGCAGGCTTCGCTGATCGCCTCGGCATTGCCCTCGCTCGGTGGGCGATGCGCTAGACGGGCGGCGATCTTGGGTGCGGCGCGCAGCAGCAGCGGGGTGACGGCCATCGAGCAGAAGGTAGCGGCGAGGATCAGGCCACTGATTTCAGCGGCCAGCAGGCCGGAAATCTGCGCCTGGGCGACTAGGGCAAAGCAGAACTCGCCCCCCTGTGCCAGCGCCAGGCCGCTGCGCCAGGCGCTTTCCGTATCGCCGCCCCGCAGGCGTACCAGCAGGGTGACCACCGCAGTCTTGAGGGTCAGCAGGATCAGGGTCATGGCGAGGATGGTCAGGCCGTGGCTGGCGAACAGGCCAAGGTCGATGAGCATGCCGACGCTGACGAAAAACAGTCCAAGCAGTACGTCGCGGAACGGGCGGATGTCCGCCTCGATCTGGTGACGATAGTGGCTTTCACCCAGCAGCATGCCGGCGAGGAAGGCGCCCAGCGCCATCGACAGGCCCAGCAGGTGAGTCAGCCAGGCGGTGATCAGCACCAGCACCAGGGCCAGCAGCACGAACAGTTCGGCGGTATTGGCCTGCGCCACTTCATGGAACAGGCGCGGCAGCACCCAGCGGCTGACCGCCATCAGGCCGATGAACAGCAGGATCGCCTTGCCCAGGGTGATGGGCAGTGCCCAGTACCAGCTCACGGTGTTTTCACCACCGCCGGCTATCACCGGGATCATGGTCAGGAGCAGCACGGCGACCAGATCCTGGAACAGCAGCACCCCAATCGCGTTCTGCCCGTGGGGTGAGAAGACCTCACCGAGGCTGCTCAGCTCCTTGGTGACGATGGCGGTAGAGGAGAGGGCCAGTCCGCCGCCAATCACCAGCGCTGCGGCCAGGCTCAGATCCAGCAGGTAGAGCAGGCCGGCCAGCGGCAGGGTACAGGCGACCACCTGCAGGCTGCCGAGACCGAATACCACCCGGCGCAGGGCCAGCATGCGTGGCAGGGAAAATTCGAGCCCGAGGCTGAACAGCAGGAAGACCACGCCAAATTCGGCAAGCAGCGGCAGGTCCTCGTGCTGCTCGATCCAGCCCAGGGCGCCGGGCCCGAGCGCCAGTCCTACGCTCATGTAGGCCAGCAGGGGCGGTAGTTTCAGGTAGCGAAACAGGGCGATGGCCAGCAGTGAAGCGGCCAGAATGATCAGCAGGTTGACGAACAATGCCTGTACTCCCGGGCAAGAAACTTCCAGTAGCCGGCAGCATGCCGAGGGGAGGGCGGATCGTCCAGTTCGACATAGGTGGTCCGAGCCGTCCGGTGCCGGTGGCATGTTAGACTCGGGCGCCCTTTTGCCGGAGAGCTGCCAGCGTGCTGCCCGAATGCCAGTTGCTTACTACCCTGGGATGTCATCTCTGTGAACAGGCTGAAGATCAGCTGATGCCGCTGGTGGCGGTTGGCCTGTCGATCGAAGTGGTGGATATTGCCGAGCAGGAGGCTTGGGTGGCGACGTATGGGCTGCGCATTCCGGTTCTGCGTCGTCTGGATACCGGCGCCGAGCTGGACTGGCCGTTTGATACGGCGCAGGCGGCGGTATTCGTTGCACCCTGCTGAGTAGGTCCGCCTGCCGCCTCGGGCGGGCGGAAGGTACAAAACACCGGACAACAAAAACCCGCCGTTTAGGCGGGTTTTTCGGGTTTGGTCGGAGCGACTGGATTCGAACCAGCGACCTTCTCGTCCCGAACGAGACGCGCTACCAAGCTGCGCTACGCTCCGTTGTTATGGCGCGCATTCTACCGAAAAACTTTTGGTGCACAAGGGGTTAGCGAAAAAAATTGTGTATTCGGCGGTCGGTGCAGGCGACCCATGGCGCCCAATGGGCTGTTTTCACTGATCTGCAGCAGCGGCAGCAAAGGATTTATGGTCTAGAGTCCAGAGGACTGTCGTTGTTTGCTGCTGCCAAGGAGTAGAGCCATGAGCCTGATGAAAGCCGCTGTCTTCGTAGAGCCCGGTCGGATCGAGCTGATTGAAAAGCCCATTCCGCCGGTCGGGCCGAATGATGCGCTGGTGCGCATTACCACCACGACCATCTGTGGCACCGACGTGCATATCCTCAAGGGGGAGTATCCGGTGGCCAAAGGCCTGACCATTGGTCACGAGCCGGTCGGTATCATCGAAAAGCTCGGCAGCAATGTGCAGGGCTATCAGGAAGGACAGCGGGTGATTGCCGGTGCGATCTGCCCCAGCTTTACCTCCTACGGCGCTCAGGATGGCTTCCCGGCTCAGGATGGTGGCTGCTCCTGCCACGGTTACAAACCGATGGGCGGCTGGCGCTTTGGCAATACCATCGATGGCACCCAAGCGGAGTATGTACTGGTGCCGGATGCCCAGGCCAACCTGGCGCCGGTGCCGGATGGTCTGACTGATGAGCAGGTGCTGATGTGCCCAGACATCATGTCCACCGGCTTTGCCGGGGCCGAGTCAGCCAATATCAAGATCGGCGATATTGTCGCGGTGTTTGCCCAGGGGCCGATCGGGCTGTGTGCGACTGCCGGTGCCAAGCTGCGCGGCGCCAGCACCATCATCGCGATTGATGGCGTCAACGAGCGGCTGGAGATTGCTCGCAAGATGGGTGCGGATGTCACGCTCAACTTCCGCGAAGTGGATGTAGTTGATGAAATCATGAAGCTCACCGGCGGACGCGGCGTGGATGCCTCCATCGAGGCACTGGGCCTGCAGTCGACCTTCGAGCAGGCTCTGCGGGTGCTCAAGCCGGGCGGTACGCTGTCGAGTCTTGGGGTCTATTCCAGTGACCTGACCATCCCGCTGGGGGCGTTCCATGCAGGGCTGGGCGACAATAAGATCGTCACCTCGCTCTGCCCGGGCGGCAAGGAGCGCATGCGTCGCTTGCTGAACATCGTGGCTTCCGGGCGGGTCGATCTGGGCGCGCTGGTGACGCACGAGTACAAGCTCGATGACATCGTGGCGGCTTATGATCTGTTCTCGCATCAGCGGGATGGGGTCTTGAAGGTCGCGATCAAGCCGTTCTGACCTCGGCTAGGTATGCGCAGGCATGACCTGCGCATACCCCCAGTGAAGTGGAGGGGGCTTGCGGATAGCGTGGCGGCTGGAGTGGCGGGGCGCGCGGCTGCTACCATCGCGGCTTTGCACAACCGCCCTCAGGCCGAGACTCCCATGACCACCGTACGTACCCGCATTGCGCCGTCGCCCACCGGCGATCCGCACGTTGGCACTGCCTACATTGCCTTGTTCAACCTGTGCTTTGCCCGTCAGCATGGCGGGCAGTTCATCCTGCGCATCGAGGATACCGATCAGGTGCGTTCGACCCGCGAGTCGGAGCAGCAGATCTTCGACGCGCTGCGCTGGCTGGGCATCGAGTGGGACGAGGGCCCGGATGTCGGTGGCCCCTATGGGCCGTATCGCCAAAGCGAGCGCAGCGAGCTTTATCAGCGCTACGCCCGCCAGCTGGTCGAGCAGGGGGATGCGTTCTACTGCTTCTGCACACCCGAGGAGCTTGATCAGATGCGCGCCGAGCAGATGGCGCGTGGCGAGACACCGCGCTATGACGGTCGCGGGTTGCAGTTGTCCGCCGAGGAGGTGGCGCGTCGTCTGGCCGCTGGTGAGCCTCATGTGATCCGCATGAAGGTGCCGAGCGAGGGTGTCTGCGTGGTGCAGGACATGCTGCGCGGCGAGGTGGAGATCCCCTGGGATCGCATGGACATGCAGGTGCTGATCAAGACCGATGGCCTGCCGACCTACTTCCTGGCCAACGTGGTGGATGACCACCTGATGGGCATTACCCATGTCCTGCGTGGCGAGGAGTGGCTGCCATCGGCGCCCAAGTTGCTCAAGCTGTACGAGTATTTCGGCTGGCAGGCGCCGGTCAACTGCTACATGCCGCTGCTGCGCAATCCCGACAAGTCCAAGCTGTCCAAGCGCAAGAATCCCACCTCGATCACCTTCTATCAGCGCATGGGCTATCTGCCCGAGGCGATGCTCAATTATCTGGGGCGCATGGGCTGGTCGATGCCGGATGAACGCGAGAAGTTCTCCCTGGCCGAGATGATCGAGCACTTCGATATCCAGCGGGTCTCGTTGGGCGGGCCGATTTTCGATGTGGAAAAACTCTCCTGGCTGAATGGTCAGTGGCTGCGTGAGCTGCCGCTGGAGCGTTTTGCGGCGGAGCTGCAGAAGTGGGCTTTCAATCCTGACTACCTGATGCGGGTGGCTGGGCTGGCGCAGAGCCGGGTGGAGACTTTCAGCGAGCTGGCACCGCTGGCGGGCATGTTCTTCATGGGTGGCGTCCATCCGGAGGCCCGGCTGTTCGAGCACAAGAAGCTCTCGCCGGAGCAGGTGCGTCAGGCACTGCAGCTGATCCTCTGGAAGCTAGAGGCGCTGCGCCAATGGAACAAGGAGGGCATCACCGCTGTGATTCAGGCGGTGGCGGAGTTCCTGGGTTGCAAGCTGCGCGACCTGATGCCGCTGATCTTCCCGGCCATCAGCGGGCAGGCCAGCTCGGTATCGGTGCTTGATGCCATGGAGGTGCTGGGAGCGGATCTGTCGCGCTTCCGACTGCGTCAGGCCATCGAGCTGTTGGGCGGTGTTTCGAAGAAAGAGAACAAGGAATGGGAAAAGCTGCTGCCGCATATTGGTAGCTGACGGCTCCCGGGGTGAGGGCCGGCATGGCCTCACCCCGCATGATGTATTAAGTGCTTGTTCTGTGAGCGAAAGTCACGAAAAAACCCTCAGAGGGTATTGACGACCTGTAAGCCCGGCTTTAAGATTTGCCCCGCTTCATAGCGAGCGCTGATCAAACAGCGCAGTGTGTGAAGTCACCACGAAAGTGGGGCTATAGCTCAGCTGGGAGAGCGCTTGCATGGCATGCAAGAGGTCGACGGTTCGATCCCGTCTAGCTCCACCAAATTATCCAGCAACTTGCTGAAGTCTGGCGGGTTGTACGAAGGTTTACGTCCCCTTCGTCTAGTGGCCTAGGACACCGCCCTTTCACGGCGGTAACAGGGGTTCGAGTCCCCTAGGGGACGCCATATTCCAGCTCGGTGCCATGGTGCCGAGGGCAGTATCGGGGCTATAGCTCAGCTGGGAGAGCGCTTGCATGGCATGCAAGAGGTCGACGGTTCGATCCCGTCTAGCTCCACCAAACTATCCAGCAACTTGCCGAAATCTGGTGGGTTGTACGAAGGTTTACGTCCCCTTCGTCTAGTGGCCTAGGACACCGCCCTTTCACGGCGGTAACAGGGGTTCGA
>NZ_JAMJEZ010000033.1 GCF_023544715.1 Pseudomonas eutrophicaquae
GATCCGTATGCCTACCTGAAAGATGTGCTCACCCGTCTGCCGACGCAGCCGGCCAGTGCACTGTCGGAGCTGCTGCCACATTGCTGGAAACCGGCCGGGGCGTGATGCCCGGACGGTTACGAAGATGCCGCCTTAGCTGTCCAGCCAGCGTCTGCCGGCCAGTTCCAACAGGCTTTGTGCCTGTTCAGGGCCGCTGCTACCGGCCGGGTAGGGCCGGGGTTTCTGGTAACAGGTACGCCAGCCTTCAAGGATCGGATCCACCCAGCGCCAGGCTGCGTCCACCTCGTCACGGCGCATGAACAAGGTCGGATCGTTCTCGAGCACATCCAGCAGCAGGCGCTCATAAGCATCCCAGCGGCGTTGTCGTGAGAAGGCAGTGGCGAGGTTGAGGTCCAGCTCGACCGGCTCTAGCGTCATACCCTTGCCGGGGGTCTTGGCCATCAGTTGCAGGCTGATTCGCTCCTCAGGCTGCAGGCGGATCAACAAGCGGTTGGCCTGATCCGGTGCACCGGGGAACAGGCTGTGTGGCACTGGCTTGAACTGGATGACAATTTCCGAGCATTTGCGTTGCAGGCGTTTACCGGTCCGCAGATAAAACGGCACCCCGGCCCAGCGCCAGTTGTCGATCTCGGCCTGCACAGCGACGAAGGTTTCCATATCGCTGTCGCTATCCACATTGCGCTCGAAGTAATAGGCCGGCACGCTCTGTCCGCCCACCACGCCCTGGCTGTACTGCCCACGCACGGTCTTGTCTCGTACATCCATGCCGGTCAGCGGCTTGAGCGCCTGCAGTACCTTGACCTTCTCATTGCGTATCGCATCGCCGTCAAAGCGCACCGGGGCCTCCATGGCGACGAGGCACAGCAGCTGCAGCAGATGGTTCTGCAGCATGTCACGCATCGCCCCGGCCCGGTCGTAGTAGCTGCCGCGCTCCTCGACACCGAGGGTCTCCAGCACGCTGATCTGCACATGATCAATATGCCCGGCGCGCCAGACCGGCTCGAACAGCGCGTTGGCAAAGCGCAGTGCCATCAGGTTCTGCACCGTCTCCTTGCCCAGATAATGATCGATGCGAAACACCTGTGATTCATCGAACACCCGTCCGATCGCCTCACTGATCGATAGCGCCGAGGCCAGCGAGTGACCGATCGGCTTTTCCAGCACGATGCGCGTCTCGCGCCCGGCCAGCCCGGCCACCGCCAGATGCGCGGCGATCGGCGCAAACAGCTGTGGGGCGGTGGCCAGGTAATAGACACGCCCCCGCGCACTGTCACGTCCCAGATAGTTGGCCAGACGGCCAAATTCCGCACTTTGCGCAACGTCCATGGCGAAGTAGTCGAGCCGTGCGGCAAACGAGCGCCACTGCTCGTCATCGAATGCGCGCCGGGCAAGCTGTGCCCGGCACTGGCGTTCAGCCCGTTGCCGGAACGCCTCGCGGCTCAGGGGACTGCGTGCCAGGCCAAGAATCCGCAGATCAGCGGGCAGGCGCTGCTCACGGTGCAGCTGGTAGAGTGCCGGCAGCAGCTTACGCAGCGCCAGATCACCGGTCGCGCCAAAGACCAGCATGTCGCAGGGAAGGGGGGAAGACGGCACGGGACGCTCTCCGACGCGGTTGGTCTGGGCGCTGAAGGCTGTCGTGTAGTATAACTACAAGCACACTACCTCCGGCGTTTGCCGATCATAACCGAGTGCCGCCCGTGAATCTGTTGCAACACATTGCCCAATCCCGCGCCCTGCTGCGCAAGTCGGAGCTCAAGGTCGCCGAGCATGTGCTGCAGGACCCTGCGGCGGTCATGCACAGCTCGATGGCGGATCTGGCCCATGAGGTCGGCGTCAGTGAGCCGACCATCGTGCGCTTCTGCCGGGCCATCGGCTGCGCCGGTTTTCAGGACCTCAAGCTCAAGCTGGCCCAGAGTCTGGCCGCCGGTGCCAGCTTCGGCCAGTTCGCCATCCATGAAGAGGATTCGCTGACCGACTTCAGCCTGAAGATCTTCGATACCACCCTGCATACCCTGATGGAGGTGCGCGAGCACCTGGACATTCAGGCGCTGGAGCGCGCGATCACCGCGATGGCCAATGCCCGGCGCGTCGAGTTCTACGGCTTTGGCGCCTCCGGCGCGGTGGCGGCCGATGCGCAGCACAAATTCTTCCGCCTGCTGCTCACCGCGGCGGCCTACTCGGACCCGCACATGCAGGCCATGAGTGCGGTGACTTTGAAACCGGGCGATGTGGCGATCTGTATTTCCCAGTCCGGACGCTCCAAGGACCTGCTGACCACCGCCAACCTGGTGCGCGAAAGCGGCGCCACCCTGATTACCCTCTGCCCCAGCCAGACGCCTCTGGCTGAGCTGGCAACGGTCAATCTGGCGATCGATGTGCAGGAGGACACCGAAATCTACACCCCGCTGACCTCGCGCATCGCCCACCTGGTGGTGATCGATGTACTGGCGATGGGCGTGGCCATGGCCCGCGGCCCCGATCTGGTCAACCACCTCAAGAGCGTCAAGCGCAGCCTGCGCAGCTTGCGCCTGTCGCCCAAGGTGGTGCGCAGCAGCGACGACAGCTGAGTCGTCATCGACTCTTCATCCCGCCGCCACCGCGGCGTCATCGCCGGCAGGACATGCTGAGGTCTCCTGAAACTGCTCTTGGGAGACCGTCGATGACCTCACGCCTGTTCAGCGATACCCCGTTCTCGCACGTCAAACAGCGCCGCAAGCAGGCCGACCAACGGCGCATGGCGTTCCGCCGGGCCATCGAGCAGTACCAGGATGGCCAGCGCCTGCTCGTCGAGCTGGAAAGCTACAGCGACGGCCTGCCTGCCGACTACCGGCACCAGCTGCACCGCGAGGCCCGTCAGGTGCATCTCAGAGTGGTTGGCTGAGCCGATTGAGCAGCGGGCGATTGTCGCGCACGAAGGTCACGAAGGCCTGTGCGACCGGGCTCAGGTAGCGATCGCGCGGGTACATCACGCACCAGCTGTGCCGCAGCGGCAGCTCGCTGACCGCCAGCTCGCACAGCCGCCCCTGCTGCAGATCATCGCTGACCGCGTGACGCGGCAGTAGCGCGATGCCCAGTCCGGCCAGTGCACCGCTGCGCTGCGCTTCCAGCGAGCCGAGCTGCAGGGTCTGGGCAAAATGCGCGCGCTGCGCGTGGCAGAAGGTTTCGCAGGCCAGCCGGGTGCCCGAACCCGGCTCGCGCACCAGCAGCGGCCAGGCCGTCAGTGCCTGCAGGCTGGGGGCGGGCAGGCGGCAGGCCGGGTGCCCGCTGGCCGCCACGGCAATGATCTCGTTGTCCAGCAGCGGCAAAAACTCCAGATTCTCACCGGTCGGCACCTGGGAGAGCAGCCACAGATCATCGCGGCTGACCGTCAGGCGCCGTAGCGCCTGGGCATGATTGACCACCGTCAGCTGCAGGCTGACATCCGGATGCCGGGCCCGAAAGGCGGCGAACAGGTGCGGCACCAGGTACTGGGCGCTGGACTCGACCGTCAGGCTCAGCTGCCCCTGCAGTGAACCGAGCAGATCGGTCAGCTGCATGTCCAGGCTGTCCAGCCGGGCGAAGATGTCCGCCGCGGCGCGCTGCAGCGCTTCGGCGCCCTCGCGCAGATAGAGCTTCTTGCCGACGTACTCGAACAGCGGCTGGCCGACCAGCTCCTCGAGCTGGCGGATCAGCTGGCTGACCGCCGGCTGGGTCAGGGCCATCTCCTCGGCGGCACGGCTGTAGGAGCGGGTCTCGCAGACCGCCCGAAAGACCTGCAACTGGCGCAGGGTCAGGCGCATCAGGTTCTTGCGCATGGCGTATTTCCGCAGAAGCGGCCGGGCGAGATCGACAGCGAACCGCCCTGCGCCGCGGATTTGAGCGTATGTATAAGTTGTAGTTTATGCATAACCCAACAAATATTCATTTTTATTGATTCACGCTGCAGCGCTAGGGTAGGGACCGTCGCCTGACCGGATCGGTCAGCCAGTCCAGACGAGGGAGACCTCCGTGATCAAGAAAATCCTCATCGCCAACCGTGGCGAGATTGCCGTGCGTATCGTGCGCGCCTGTGCAGAGATGGGCATCCGCTCGGTGGCGGTGTACGCCGAGGCCGACCGCCATGCCCTGCACGTCAAACGGGCCGACGAGGCCTACAGCGTCGGTGATGACCCGCTGGCCGGCTACCTGAACCCGCGCAAGCTGGTCAACCTGGCGGTGGAGACCGGCTGCGATGCGCTGCATCCGGGCTACGGCTTCCTGTCCGAGAATGCCGAACTGGCAGAAATCTGCGCCGAGCGCGGGATCAAGTTCATCGGCCCGAGCGCCGAGGTGATTCGCCGGATGGGCGACAAGACCGAAGCGCGCCGCTCGATGCTCGCCGCCGGCGTACCCTGCACCCCGGGCACCGAAGGCAATCTGGCTGATCTCGCCGAGGCGCTGCGCGAGGCCGAGCGGGTTGGCTATCCGGTGATGCTCAAGGCCACCTCGGGCGGTGGCGGGCGCGGCATTCGCCGCTGCAACAGCCCGGAGGAGCTGGAGCAGGCCTGGCCGCGGGTGATCTCCGAGGCGACCAAGGCGTTTGGCAGCGCCGAGGTGTTTCTCGAAAAATGCATCGTCAACCCCAAGCACATCGAGGCGCAGATCCTCGCCGACAGCTTCGGCAACACCGTGCACCTCTTCGAGCGCGATTGCTCGATCCAGCGCCGTAACCAGAAGCTGGTGGAAATCGCCCCGAGCCCGCAGCTGACCCCCGAGCAGCGCGCCTATATCGGCGAGCTGGCGGTCAAGGCGGCGCGCGCGGTCGGTTACGAGAATGCCGGCACCGTGGAGTTCCTGCTCGCCGAGGGCGAGGTGTACTTCATGGAGATGAATACCCGGGTGCAGGTGGAGCACACCATCACCGAGCAGATCACCGGGATCGACATCGTCCGCGAGCAGATCCGCATTGCTGCCGGCAAGCCGCTGTCGTTCCAGCAGGCCGATGTGATGCACCGCGGCTACGCGATCCAGTTTCGCATCAACGCTGAAGATCCGAAGAACAACTTCCTGCCGAGCTTCGGCAAGATCACCCGCTACTACGCGCCCGGCGGCCCCGGCGTGCGTACCGACACGGCGATCTACACCGGCTACACCATCCCGCCCTATTACGACTCGATGTGCCTGAAGCTGATCGTCTGGGCACTGACCTGGGAGGAGGCGCTGGATCGTGGCTTGCGCGCGCTGGACGACATGCGCCTGCAGGGCGTGAAGACCACCGCGCCTTACTATCAGGAAATTCTCCGCAATCCGGAGTTTCGCAGTGGCGTGTTCAACACCAGCTTCGTCGACAGCCACCCGGAACTGATCAACTACTCGGTCAAGCGCAAGCCCGAAGAGCTGGCCCTGGCCATCGCTGCCGCCATTGCCGCCCACGCCGGCCTGTGAGGAATTGAGCCATGCACAAGAAGATTACCGTCACCGACACCATCCTGCGTGACGCCCACCAGTCGCTGATCGCCACCCGCATGCGCCTCGAGGACATGCTGCCGATCTGCGCCAAGCTCGATCAGGTCGGCTACTGGTCGCTGGAAGTCTGGGGCGGCGCGACCTTTGATGCCTGCGTGCGCTTCCTCAAGGAAGACCCGTGGGAGCGCCTGCGCCAGCTCAAGGCGGCGCTGCCCAACACCCGTCTGCAGATGCTGCTGCGCGGGCAGAACCTGCTCGGCTACCGCCACTACAGCGACGATGTGGTGCGCGCATTCGTCGCCAAGGCGGCCGATAATGGCATCGATGTGTTCCGCATTTTCGATGCGATGAACGACGTGCGTAACCTGCGTACCGCCATCGAGGCGGTCAAGGCCGCCGGCAAGCATGCCCAGGGCACCATCGCCTACACCACCAGCCCGGTACACACGATTGCCGCCTTCGTCGAGCAGGCCCGGCAGATGGCAGCAATGGGCATCGACTCGATCGCCATCAAGGACATGGCCGGCCTGCTCACCCCCTACGCCACTGCCGAACTGGTGCAGGCGCTGAAGGCGGCGGTCGATCTGCCGGTATTTATCCACTCCCACGACACCGCCGGTATGGGCAGCATGTGCCAGCTCAAGGCCATCGAGGCCGGAGCGGATCATATCGACACCGCGATCTCCAGCTTCGCCTGGGGCACCAGCCACGCCGGCACCGAATCGATGGTCGCCGCCCTGCGCGGCACTCCCTACGACACCGGCCTGGATCTGGCGCTGCTGCAGGAAATCGGCCTGTACTTCTACAACGTGCGCAAGAAGTACCACCAGTTTGAGAGCGAGTTCACCGGCGTCGATACCCGCGTACAGGTCAACCAGGTGCCGGGCGGGATGATGTCCAACCTGGCCAACCAGCTGAAGGAGCAGGGCGCCCTGCACCGCATCAACGAGGTGTTCGAGGAAATCCCGCGGGTGCGCGCCGACCTCGGCTTCCCGCCGCTGGTCACCCCGACCTCGCAGATCGTCGGCACCCAGGCGGTGTTCAACGTGCTGGCCGGCGAGCGTTACAAGACCATCACCAACGAGGTGAAGCTCTACCTGCAGGGCCGCTACGGCCGCGCACCGGGGCAGGTCAACGAGCACCTGCGCTTCCAAGCGATCGGCAGCGAGGAGGTCATCGACGTGCGCCCGGCCGATCTGCTCAAGCCGGAAATGGCCCGCCTGCGCGAGGAAATCGGCGCGCTGGCCAGCTCCGAGGAAGACGTGCTGACCTTCGCCATGTTCCCGGACATTGGCCGCAAGTTCCTTGAGGAGCGCGCCGCCGGCACCCTCACGCCAGAAGCCCTGCTGCCGCAGCCCGATGCCGCCGCGCGTCCGGCCCAGGAAGGCGTGCCCACCGAGTTCGTGGTCGATGTGCACGGCGAGAGCTACCGCGTCGATATCACCGGGGTCAGCGTCAAGAATGACGGCAAGCGGCACTTCTACCTGGCCATCGACGGCATGCCGGAGGAGGTGGTGTTCGAGCCACTCAACGCCTTCGTCGGCGGGGGCGGCAGCAAGCGCAAGCAGAGCGCCGCGCCTGGCGATGTCAGCACCACCATGCCTGGCAACATCGTCGATGTGCTGGTCAAGGCGGGCGATGTGGTCAAGGTGGGTCAGCCGGTGCTGATCACCGAGGCGATGAAGATGGAAACCGAGGTGCAGGCGCCGATTGCCGGCACGGTCAAGGCGATCCATGTGGCCAAGGGCGATCGGGTCAACCCCGGAGAGGTGCTGATCGAAATCGAGGCGTAAGCCAGCCAGGGGAGTCAGATGACTCCCCTTTTTTTCATCCACGCGGTAAAACGGTCCACCGTCTGAACACCCTGGGGGAGGGTAGATGAGTCTTGACCCGGTTGTACTGTTCTTTGTCTTCGGTCTGCTGGCTGGCCTGCTGAAAAGCGAGCTGAAGCTGCCGCCAGCGCTCTACGAAACCCTGTCGATCATCCTGCTGCTGGCCATCGGCCTGCATGGCGGCGTGGAGCTGGCCGAACAGGCCAGCCCGGCGCTGCTCGGCCAGTCGGTGCTGGTACTGGGGCTGGGCGTCGCCCTGCCGATCCTTGCCTTCGGTCTGCTGCGCGCCCTGCGCTTTGACCGCATCAATGCCGCCAGCGTGGCCGCGCACTACGGCTCTGTGAGTGCCGGCACCTTTGCGGTGGTGGTGGCTTACTTGGCCTCGCGGGAGATCTTCTTCGAGAGCTACATGCCGCTGTTTGTGGCGATCCTCGAGATCCCGGCGATCCTGGTCGGCATCCTGCTGGCCAAGGGCATCTCCCGCGAGACCGAATGGCGGGAGCTGGGCCGCGAGATCTTCCTCGGCAAGAGCATCATGCTGCTGCTCGGTGGTCTGCTGATCGGCGCCTTGGCCGGCAAGGAGGCGATCAAGCCGCTGGAGCCGCTGTACACCGGGATGTTCAAGCCGGTACTGGCGTTCTTCCTGCTGGAGATGGGCTTGATCGCCTCCGGCCAGCTCGGCTCGCTGCGCCAGTACGGCGTACGCCTGGCCGCCTTTGCGCTGAGCATGCCGCTGCTCGGCGCGCTGGTGGGTGCGCTGCTGGCGCGGCTGATGGGCCTGTCGCTGGGCGGCACCGCGATGCTCGCCACCCTGGCCGCCTCGGCGTCCTATATTGCGGTACCGGCGGCGATGCGCCTGGCGTTGCCCGAAGCCAACCCGTCGCTCTCTTTGACCGCTTCACTGGGGATTACCTTCCCGTTCAACATCCTGATCGGCATACCGCTGTACTTGGCGCTGGCCGAGCAACTGATCGCCTGGGGACTCTGAGATGGCCCACACCACCCTGTTGACCGTGATCTGCGAAGCGGCCCTGGAGCACAAGCTGGTTCATGACCTTGAACAGCTCGGCGCCCCCGGCTGGACCCTCTCCGATGTGCGCGGGCGTGGCTCCCACGGCCTGCGCCGCGCCGACTGGGACACCACCGGCAACATCCGCGCCGAGATCCTCTGCGCCCGAGAGCTGGCCGAGCGCATCGCCGCTCACCTGCAGGCCCGCTATTACGCGCACTTTGCGATGATCTGCTACCTGGCCGAGGTCGAGGTGCTGCGCCCGGAGAAGTTTCAGGGCAAGCCCTCCCGCTGAGCCGCCCTTCCCGTTCATCCACTAAGAGACCTGCCATGTTCCGCGCCATCCTGATCGACAAGCACGACCATCAACAGCAGGTCAGCCTGCAGAACCTCGACGACAGCCGCCTGCCCGAGGGCGATGTACAGGTGCGTGTCAGCCACAGCACCCTCAACTACAAGGACGCGCTGGCAATCACCGGTAAGGGACCGGTGGTGCGCCAGTTCCCGATGGTGCCGGGGATTGATCTGGCCGGGGTGGTGGAAGAGAGCAGCCACCCGGATTTTCAGCCCGGTGATGCGGTGCTGCTCAACGGCTGGGGCGTGGGCGAGAGCCACTGGGGCGGGCTGGCCCAGCGGGCGCGCCTCAAGGGGGACTGGCTGATCCCGCTGCCGGAGGGCTTTTCCACCGCCGAGGCGATGGCTATCGGCACCGCCGGTTACACCGCGATGCTCTCGGTGCTGGCGCTGGAGCGCCATGGCGTGACGCCGGACAAGGGCGAGGTACTGGTCACCGGGGCCAATGGCGGGGTGGGCAGCATCGCCATCGCCCTGCTGGCGAAACTGGGCTACCGGGTGGTGGCTTCCACCGGCCGTCCCGAGCAGGCCGATTACCTGAAGAATCTGGGCGCGGTGGAGATCATCGAGCGCAGCAGCCTGTCCGAGCCGGGCCGGCCGCTGGGGCGTGAGCGCTGGGCGGGGGCCATCGACTCGGTGGGCAGCCATACCTTGGCCAACGTCTGCGCCAGCACCCGCTACGGCGGCTGCGTGGCCGCTTGTGGGCTGGCGCAGGGCATGGAGTTCCCGGCGACGGTGGCGCCGTTCATCCTGCGCGGCGTGACCCTCGCCGGCATCGACAGCGTGATGCGCCCGCGTGCCGATCGCCTGGAAGCCTGGAGCCGTCTGGCCCGTGATCTGGACAAGACGCTGCTGGCACCGATCACCCAGATCATCGGTCTGGACGAAGTCGTGGCCAGCGCCGGTGCACTGCTGGCCGGCCAGGTGCGCGGGCGGGTGGTGGTGGACGTCAATCGCTAAACGCGGCGCGAGGGCGTCCACGCGCTGGTATGGGCGTCCTCGCTGCGGTCTACCTCACTCTGTCATGTAGCCTTCGGTCAGGTGCAGGTCCTTGAGCTTGACGTAGTTGGCGGCGCTGTAGGTGAAGAACGCCCGCTCCTTGTCGGTGAGCGGGCGGGCCTGTTTGACCGGGCTGCCGACGTACAGGTAGCCGCTTTCCAGCCGCTTGCCGGGCGGCACCAGACTGCCGGCACCGATCACCACCTCATCCTCGACCACCACGCCATCCATGACGATGGCGCCCATGCCGACCAGCACGCGGTTACCGATGCTGCAGCCGTGCAGGGTCACCTTGTGGCCGACGGTGACATCCTCACCGATTTCCAGCGGATAGCCGGTCGGGTTGAACGGTCCGGCATGGGTGATGTGCAGCACGCTGCCATCCTGAATGCTGGTGCGCGCGCCGATGCGGATGCGGTGCATGTCGCCGCGGATCACCGCCAGCGGCCACACCGAGCAGTCATCGCCGAGCACCACATCGCCGATCACCACGGCGCTGGCATCGACAAAGGCCCGCGCGCCAAGCTGCGGGGTATGGTTCTGGTAGGTACGGATGGGCATGGGAGGGCTCCTGAACATTAACAAGGGCTTCTACTTAACACGCGCCGCGCGCGCTGGCGACTGGCGGGGTGGCCTCAATCACCCCCATAGCCATCACCCGAGCTGCGCACTCGGGCATTTGTCATTAACATGGCCGGGTGATTTTCAGCCCAAGGATTGCTGCCGTGACTGCCACCAACCCCCTGCTGCAAGACTTTGATCTGCCGCCCTATTCGGCGATTCGTGCCGAGCATGTCGAGCCGGCCATCGTGCAGATCCTGGCCGACAACCGGGCACAGATTGCCCGCATCCTCGAGACCCAGCGCGAGGCGCCGGACTGGAACGGTCTGGTGCTGGCGCTCGATGCCCTGAATGCCCGCCTGTCGCGGGCCTGGAGCCCGGTCAGCCACCTCAACGCCGTGTGCAACAGCCCCGAGCTGCGCGCCGCTTATGAGGCTTGCCTGCCGTTGCTCTCGCAGTACTGGACCGAGTTCGGCCAGAACCGCGCGCTGTGCGATGCTTACAAGGCGCTGGCGGCCAGCCCGGCGGCGGCCGGCTTTGATGTGGCGCAACAGACCCTGGTGAGCCACGCGCTGCGCGACTTCCACCTCTCCGGTATCGATCTGCCCGCCGAGCAGCAGCAGCGTTACGGCGCGATCCAGATGCGCCTCTCCGAGCTGTCCAGCACCTTCGCCAACCAGCTGCTGGATGCCACCCAGGCCTGGACTAAATCGATCAGTGACGAAGTCCAGCTGGCGGGCCTGCCGGATTCGGCCCGCGCGCAGATGCGCCAAGCCGCCGAGGCCAAGGGGCTGGACGGCTGGCTGGTGACTCTGGAGTTCCCCAGCTACTACGCGGTGATGACCTACGCCGATGACCGCGCGCTGCGTGAGGAGGTCTATACCGCCTACGCCACCCGCGCCTCCGAGCGGGGGCCGAACGCCGGGCAGTTCGACAACGGTCCGCTGATGACCGAGATCCTCGCGCTGCGCCAGGAGCTGGCCCACCTGCTGGGTTATCCGCACTATGCCGCGTTGTCGCTGGCGACCAAGATGGCCGAATCGACCGAGCAGGTGCTGGGCTTCCTGCGCGATCTGGCGGTTCGCAGCCAGCCCCACGCCAAGCGCGATCTGGCCGAGCTGCGCGCGTTTGCCGCCGAGCAGGGCGTGATAGATCTGGCCAGCTGGGATGTTGGTTACTTCAGCGAGAAGCTGCGCCAGAGCCGCTACGCGATTGCTCAGGAGCAGGTGCGCGCCTGGTTTCCGATCGACAAGGTGCTGTCCGGGCTGTTCGCCATCGTCGAGCGGCTGTTTGCTGTGCAGATCCACGAGTTGCACGAGTTTGATACCTGGCACCCGGATGTGCGCCTGTTCGAGATCACGGAGAACGGCCAGCACGTCGGGCGCTTCTTCTTCGACCTCTACGCCCGCGCCAACAAGCGCGGCGGCGCCTGGATGGATGGCGCCCGTGACAGCTGGCGCACCGCCAGCGGCGAGCGGATCAGCCCGGTAGCGAATCTGGTCTGCAACTTCACCCCGGCGGTGGGTGGTCGGCCGGCGCTGCTCACCCACGATGAAGTCACCACGCTGTTCCACGAGTTCGGCCACGGCCTGCATCACCTGCTGACCCGCGTCGAGTACGCCGGGGTGTCCGGCATCAACGGCGTGGCCTGGGATGCGGTAGAGCTGCCCAGCCAGTTCATGGAGAACTGGTGCTGGGAGGCCGAGGGGCTGGCGCTGATTTCCGGGCATTTCGAGACCGGCGAGCCGCTGCCGGCTGAAATGCTCGAGCGGATGCTGGCCGCGAAGAACTTCCAGTCCGGGCTGATGATGCTGCGCCAGTTGGAGTTCTCGCTGTTCGACTTCGAGCTGCATGCCAGCCACGGCGACGGTCGCAATGTGCTGGATGTGCTGCAGGCGATCCGCGACGAGGTGGCAGTGTTCCAGCCGCCGGTCTGGAACCGCTTTGCCAACAGCTTCTCCCATATCTTCGCCGGCGGTTATGCGGCAGGCTATTACAGCTACAAGTGGGCCGAGGTGCTGTCTGCCGATGCCTTTGCCCGTTTCGAGGAGGAGGGAATCCTCAGCCCTGCCACCGGCCTGGCCTTCCGTGAGGCGGTGCTGGCGCGGGGTGGATCGCAGGAGGCGATGCAACTGTTCGTGGACTTCCGGGGCCGCGAACCTTCCATCGATGCGCTGCTGCGCCACAGTGGTCTGACCGAGGAGATGGCCGCATGACCGAGCAAATCCTGCTCAACAAGCCGATTCGCCGCTTCATCGCCGGGGCGGTCTGCCCGGCCTGCGAAGGGATGGACACCATCCAGATGTGGGACGAGGAGGGCACGCCGAACCGCCAGTGCGTTGCCTGCGGTTACGCCGACACCCTGGATGCCCGCGGTAACTCGGTGCCCAAGGAGCTGCCGACCCGGGTGAATGCCCAGAAGCCCAAGGCTGCGCAGCCCAAGACCCAGGCGGTGCAGTTCTTCCCCAATCCGAAGCTGAAAAAGGCCGACTAAGCGGCCTTCGGGCTCGGGCCCGCAATGCAAAAGGCGCACCCAGTGGATGCGCCTTTTGTGTTTCTGCACCCTCGGGTTGCTGTACAACCCGAGGTCAAGCGCAGGGCTTAGCGAGTACCGGTCAGGCCTGTCAGCAGGCCGTTCAGCAGGCCACCGTTGGTGTTGGCGGTGCCGTTCGCTTCGCCCGAGGCGTTCACGTCGACGTTGCCTTCAGCCGCTACAGTGGAGCCGCCCAGCAGGCCACCATTCAGACCGCCAGTCAGGCCACCGAGCAGATCGCCCACGGTGCCGACTACCGGGGTCAGCGCGCCTTGCTCGCCGACCAGACCATTGACCAGACCACCGACCGGAGCCAGTGCGCCAGTGGAGGTCAGGTCTTCGACCAGGCCAGTCACCGGGGCCAGCGCGCCAGCAGTCGGGTCGACCAAGCCATTGACCACGTCACCGACCGGAGCCAGAGCCGAGGAGCCCACCAGGGTGTCCACAGTGCCCTGCACATTGGTGATGGCACCCACTTCGTTGCCAGTACCGCCGAGCAGACCGCCTTCAGCGCCAGTCAGGCCGCCGACCAGATTGGTAACCGGGGCCAGCAGGCCGCCTTCAGCACCACCGAGCAGACCACCTTCAGCGCTACCGGTGATGCCGCCGACCAGGTTGGTAACCGGAGCCAGCAGGCCGCCTTCGGCGCCGCCGAGCAGACCACCCTCAGCGCCACCGGTGACACCGCCGACCAGATTGGTAACCGGAGCCAGCAGACCACCTTCGGCGCCGCCGAGCAGACCACCTTCAGCGCCAGTCACACCACCGAGCAGGTTGGTGACCGGAGCCAGCAGACCGCCTTCAGCACCGGTCAGGCCGCCCAGCAGGCCGCCTTCGCTACCGGTCAGGGTGACCAGTACGCCATTGACTGTTTGCACTACCGGAGTCAGCGCACCCTGCTCGCCGACCAGACCATCCACCACCGCACCGACCGGAGCCAGCGCACCGTTGGTGGCGGTCAGGTCCTGCACCAGACCGGTGACCGGCGCCAGTGCGCCGCTAGTCGGGTTGATCAGCTCATTGACCAGACCGGTGTTGCCACCCAGCAGCTGCAGCGCGGTGTCATCGACCAGGGTATCGACGGTGCCCTGCACATTGGTGATGGCGCCGACGGACTCACCGTTCAGCAGGCCAGTGACCAGCGAAAGATCGCCATTGGCACCGGTTTCAAGACGGGCGTCCAGGCTGGCATTGCTGTCCAGAGCCAGCTCCAGCGCCGGCTGGGCGACCGGATTCATCAGCGAGACTGCGGTGATGCGCGCCATCTCGGGGTTCAGGCTGACCTCGACGCCTTCCTGGGCCTGGCTCTGCAGAGCAACGGCGGAGACGGCAGCAGCGATCAGGGTCTTGGCCAGCACGGAGCGGGTGATGTTTTTCATGAAAGTTCCTTGTTCAGGCCGTCAGGCGGCAATGGGGGCAAAAATACAGCGGGTAAAGACCCATGTACGGTGGAAAGGTGCCCGCGCGGGGCTGGTCGTTCGCCCGTTGCACGGATCTTTCCTGCAAATTTGTGAGCGAGTCTACCAAATACTGGCGGCGTGTTTTTGACATCCGACGGGCGTATCGCTTTGTGTGATCTATTTCACAAAAATGTACAGTGCTGCTTCGCTGCAGGAACTTAGTGATTTTTTCGTGATCCTGTTCGCCTTGTGTCTGGAGACTGCATGCTGCCTCGTCTACTTCCTGTACTGGCCCTGTCGCTCGCCCTGCTGTGGCCGGTGCGTGCGGCGCTGCCTGCGCCGAGTGAGACGGCCTGTCCGGCCGGCCAGCAGCCGGTCTGTCTGCTGGTGTGCATCTGCGTGCCGAGCGGTGCGGTGCCCGGCGGCGCCTATGAGTCGCTGGAGCAGCTGGCCGCCAGTGCGCTGCAGCGCTGGATCGCGGAGTCGTATCAGGCGATCGACCCGCAGCGCCTGCAGCCGATCCCGCTGCATATCCGTGCCCGTCTTGAGCCGTGGTTTGCCGCCGAGCTGCTGGAGCGGGTGCGCTATGTGGTCGGCGAAGACACCCTCTTCGGGACCGCCCACACGGTGATGCAGAACCCGGATGTCGAGGCGATCACCCTGATCGATCGGGTCGTGTTCCGCCTGCCGAGCGATGCCGAGGACAACACCGGGCTCTGGGCCCACGAGCTGCATCACGTCGAGCAATATCTGCAGTGGGGGGTGGCCGGCTTTGCCCGGCGCTACACCCGCAACTACCGCGAGGTGGAGGAGCCGGCGTATGCTCGCCAGCGCCACATCGAGCAGGCGCTGCGGGCCACGCCGGAGGCGGCGCTGCGCTAGTCGAGATCGGCCGCGCTGTGACGTTCGGCGACCTGTCCGGCGGGATCGCCCCAGGTGCGGTTGACCTTGCGCCCGCGCTGCACGGCCGGCCGCGCGGCAATCTCCGCGGCCCAGCGCTGCACATGCGGATACTCCTGCACGCCAAGAAACTCCGCCGCGCCATACAGCTCGCCCAGCACCAGCGCGCCATACCAGGGCCAGATCGCCATGTCGGCGATGCTGTACTCGCCCGCCACATAGCGCCGCTCGGCCAACTGGCGGTTCAGCACATCCAGCTGCCGCTTGGTCTCCATCGCGTAGCGGTTGATCGGGTATTCCAGCTTGTCGGGCGCATAGACGTAGAAATGCCCGAAGCCGCCGCCGACAAAGGGCGCCGAGCCCATCTGCCAGAACAGCCAGTTCAGCACCTCGGTGCGCTCGGGCAGCGTTTCGGGCAGAAACTCACCGAACTTCTCCGCCAGATACAGCAGGATCGACCCGGATTCGAACACCCGCAGCGGCGGGGTCTGGCTGTGATCAACCAGCGCCGGAATCTTCGAGTTGGGGTTGATCTCGACAAACCCGCTGGAGAATTGCTCGCCCTCGCCGATGCGGATCAGCCAGGCATCGTACTCGGCACCGGCATGCCCGCGTGCCAGCAGCTCCTCGAGCAGGATGGTCACCTTGGCGCCGTTGGGCGTGCCCAGCGAATACAGCTGCAACGGGTGTACACCGACCGGCAGCGCTTGGGTGTGGCGCGCGCCGGCGGTGGGGCGGTTGATGCTGGCGAAGGTGCCGCCCGAGGGCGCCTCGTGTTGCCAGACCCGCGGCGGTACATAAGAAGAAGACATCACGACTCCTTGCAGGAACAGGGCAGACCCTAAGGCCTGCCGGGAGAGGAAATGTGCGCCACCGCCGGTGAGGCCAGATGGCGCGAACACTCAGGCGCGCTGCAGGGCCGGCGTGCGCGGCGCCGCCAGCTGCAGCGCCAGCAGCAGCCCGATCAGCGCGGCACTGCCGGTCAGCAACCAGGTGAACTGCCAGCCGCCCAGGCTGGCCGCCAGCCAGGCCGCCAGCGGCGGGGCGGTGAACTGGCCCAGCGCCGACCACTGCTGCATCCAGCCAACCGTGGTGGCGATGGTGCGCTCGCTGGGCGCCACCTGCACCGCCTGGGCGAACAGCGTGCCCGGAATCAGCCCGCCGATGGCCGAGAATAGCAGCACCGCACCATAGCGCAGCACCGGCAGATCGGCGCTGAACTCGGCAAAGATCCCGAAGGTCCCGAGACTCATAGAGACAAACCCGCCAATCAGCAGAGCATGAGCCGGCAGGTCGCGGTGCAGCAGTTGTCCGGCGGCCAGATTGCCGACCACATTGGCGGCCGAGGCCAGCCCGGTCAGCGTGCCGGCCATAAGCGCCGTCACCCCGGCCTGGGCATAGATCGAGGGCAGAAAGCCGATCACCGTCAGCCACTGGCTGGAGTAGGCAGCAAAGATCAGCGCCACCAGCCAAGGCCCGCGGGCGCCGAGCGTCTGGCGCAGGCGCTGCAGCCACTCGGCCAGTGCCGTGCCCGTCTGGCTGGTCGCGACCCGCGGCGGGTCTGCCGGTACCGCGTGCCAGACCCAGAGCATCATCGCCAGCGACAGCAGCGCCAGCGCCGCCCACCAGCCCTGCCAGCTCAGCCCGCCCATCACCCAGGGGCCGGCGATCAGCGCCAGCGCCATACCGCTGCCCATGTAGCAGCCCCACAGCCCCAGCCGGCGACTGAGCAGCTCAGGGACGACCAGCCGGCGGATCAGCCCAGGAGCCGGCAAGGCCACCAGCAGAAAGCCGCAGCCCTCCACGGCGCGCAGCCAGAGCAGCCAGGCGGGCGTGTGCGCCAGGGTGCCGAGCGCGCTGGCCGCCGCCAGCAGCGCCAGCCCGCCGAGCACGCTGCGGCGCATCCCCAGATTGTCGGCCAGCAGACCGATCAGCAGGCCGATGCTCATGCCGGCCAGCTGCACGATCGAGAGCAGAAAACCCGCCTCGACCAGCCCGACCCCCAGTGCCTCTTGCAGAACCGGCAGTGCCGGCGGCAGCTTGCCGATGTGCATGGCCGCCACCACCCCGGCGATAAAGACCACCCGGTCCGCGCTGAAAACGCCGTGCTTCATGGAAAATCCCTGTTGTTCTTGTTGTCGTCAGGCGAGCGGCCGGGCCTGATCTTCGGGGCCGATCGCCGTGTATCCCGAAGACATCTACCACAAACCCCCGCTGCGAGCAGCGCCAGTGCGGCAGAAGAGGGGCGATCCGGCGATACTGCGGCGCTGTTTCACACCGCCCCAGGGTGCTGACCGGCAGGAGCCCGCACGATGTCTGACCACGACCACGACCACGACCACGACCACGACCACGACCACGACCACGACCACGACCACGACCACGACCACGACCACGCGCCGCTGTCGCGTGCCGACTATCACCAGGCGCATCAGGCTCGTGCCCAGCAGGAAGCCGCGCGTCTGCTGGCGGCCCGCCCGGCGCTGGGCGGGCAATGGCTGGCCTGGGTCGCCCGCGAACTCTACGCCCTGACCCCGCCGCACTTTGCGGCGATGGTGCGTCGTGAGCTACAGCGCCAGCAGGATACGTGAGGTGTGCCGCTGACCGATCACGCCACGCTGGAGGCGGAGCGGTGGACCAGGCTGCGCTGTTGTCTACTCGGCTGGCTGGCCGGTGAGCCGAATAGACGCCACAATCGGCTCACTGAATGAGCCGAATAGCTGCATCAATCGGCTCATCGCGGCACAAAAGGAGCGATCATGGAACCCCCGCGCTGGATCTGGCAGCACCCCGAGTGGCCGCAGTTGCACTGGCAGGCCGAGCGCCTGGCGCCGCTGCTGCGCGACTGCACCCAGGCCCAGGGCCGCCTGCTCGGCATGGCCGGCGTAGCCGGCGGCGAGTTCGCCGCCCAGGGCGAGCTGGACACCCTGCTGCAGAACATCGTCACCTCCTCGGCCATCGAGGGCGAGACGCTCAACGTCGGTTCGGTGCGCTCCTCACTGGCCCGGCGCCTGGGACTGGAGGCGGACGGCAGCGAACGCACCAGCCCGCGCAGCGAAGGGCTGGCCGAACTGATGCTGGACGCCACCCGGCATTTCGACCAGCCGCTGAGTCTGGAACGCCTGCTGCACTGGCACCGCCTGCTGTTCCCTGAATCGGAGCACGACCTGCTGCCCCGGCGCATCCGCATCGGCGCACTGCGCGGCGACGAGCCGATGCAGGTGGTCTCCGGGCGCATCGACCGACCCACCGTGCATTTCGAGGCACCACCGCGCGACGGCCTGGAGCAGCAACTCGGCGCCTTCCTCGACTGGTTCGAGGCCAGCCGCCGCGACACCACCCTCGACCCGCTGCTGCGCGCCGGCATCGCCCACTTCTGGTTCGTCACCCTGCACCCCTTCGACGACGGCAACGGCCGCCTGACCCGCGCCATCACCGACCTGGCGCTGGCCCAGGCCGAGCGGCAGGCGCTGCGCTTCTACGCCATGTCGGCGAGCATCCTCGACGACCGCCGCGGCTACTACCGCATCCTGGAAAGCAGCCAGAAGGCCACCCCGGACATCAGCGACTGGCTCGAATGGTTCCTGCACACCCTGCGGCAAAGCCTGCAACAGGCGCTGGCGCGCATCGAGCGGGTGCTGGCCAAGGCGCGCTTCTGGCAGCGGCACCGCGAACAGGCGTTGTCTGCCGAGCAGATCAAGGTGCTCAACCGCCTGCTCGACGGCGGCGAGCGCGGCTTCGAGGACGGCATCAGCGCCGCCCAGTACCAGGCCGTCGCCAAGGTCTCCAAGGCCACCGCCACCCGGCACCTTGCCGACCTGCTGGAAAAAGGCTGTCTGACCCGCCTGCCGGGTGGCGGGCGCAGTACCCGCTACCGGATTGCTGGCGCGGATTAGCCGTAACCGATCCATGAACCCCATCTGCTAATAACCGGCGCATCCGCCGATGCTGTGCTCCCGATCATTTTCAGGAGC
>NZ_JAMJEZ010000034.1 GCF_023544715.1 Pseudomonas eutrophicaquae
TTCGATCAACCGGAGCGCTTGGCGCTTCGCATCAACCGAGGCCGCAGATTCTACAGCAGCCTTGCTTCCTGTCAAGCATCTTTTCGAAGAAATTTCCTTTCGAATCAACCACTTGCGCTCAGCACTTGCTGCGTCAGCGGGTGTGCTGCTGCAGCGAGGTGGCGAATAATACAGCCTTGAAAATCGCTGTCAACCGTCAAGTGCAAGATTCTTGCTGGACCGGCAATCACCGGCAGACCAATAGCTAGGCTAACCTGTCCTACCTGCCCCCCCAGCCGTACGAGTGAACGCCCAGAAACAACGAAGCCTGCGCTAGGCAGGCTTCAGGGCGGTCGGTACATGCGCAGACATGAACAGACTCATATTTGGCGCACCTGGCGGGATTCGAACCCACGACCCTTGCCTTCGGAGGGCAATACTCTATCCAGCTGAGCTACAGGTGCATAAAAACGAGGAGCGCTATTTGACCACTCGTTAGCCGATAGCTCAAGCGTTACCCGGTAATTTATGCCGATCCACAGTGCGCCCACTGTGCAGAACGTCATGGGGGGCATATATAGTCGATTACATGGCGGTGTCCTACCGCCCTTCCACCCCTTGCCGCAATACAGCGGCCCTGCGAGGTCACTATGGACAAGACCAACGCCTCCCTGCTGCAACGCCGCGCAGCTGCAGTTGCCCGCGGTGTCAGTCAGATTCATCCGATCGTTGTCGAGCATGCGCAAAACTGTACGGTGGTTGATGTCGAAGGCCGCGAGTACCTGGATTTTGCCGGCGGCATCGCCGTACTCAATACCGGCCACTTGCACCCGCGCGTAGTCGCTGCAGTGCAGGCGCAGCTCGGCAAGCTGAGCCACACCTGCTTCCAGGTACTTGCCTACGAGCCTTATATCGCCCTGTGCGAACAGCTCAACGCACGGGTTCCCGGTGAGTTCGAGAAAAAGACCCTGCTGGTCAGCACCGGCTCCGAGGCTGTGGAAAATGCCGTGAAGATTGCCCGGGCGGCCACCGGCCGTGCCGGTGTCATCGCCTTCACCGGTGGCTATCACGGCCGCACCATGATGACCCTGTCGCTGACCGGCAAAAAGGTGCCCTACGCCGCCGGCATGGGCCTGATGCCCGGCGGGGTCTATCGTGCTCAGTATCCTTGCGCCCTGCACGGCGTCAGCAGTGATGATGCCATCGCCAGTATCGAGCGCATCTTCAAGAACGACGCCGAGCCTCGCGATATCGCAGCCATCGTCATCGAGCCGGTTCAGGGTGAAGGTGGCTTCTATGTCGCGCCCCGCGACTTCATGCAGCGCCTGCGCGCACTCTGTGACCAGCACGGCATCCTGCTGATTGCCGACGAGGTGCAGACCGGCGCCGGACGTACCGGCAGCTTCTTTGCCATGGAGCAGATGGGCGTCGTGGCGGATCTGACCACGTTCGCCAAATCGATCGCCGGTGGCTTCCCGCTGGCCGGTGTCTGCGGGCGGGCTGAGGTCATGGATGTCATTGCCCCCGGCGGACTGGGCGGGACCTACGCCGGCAACCCGCTGGCCTGCGCTGCCGCCCTGGCCGTTCTTGAAGTCTTCGAGGAGGAGCGTCTGCTGGAGCGCAGCCGCGCGCTGGGCGAGCATCTGCAGCGCGGACTGCGCGATCTGCAGGCCCGCCATCCGGTGATCGTCGATGTACGCGGCCTGGGCGCCATGGTCGCCATCGAGCTGGGCGAGGCCGGGGATATACACTGCCCGGCGGCCGCCCTGACGGGGCAACTGGTCGCCCGCGCGCGTGACAAGGGGCTGATCCTGCTGTCCTGCGGCCCTTACGGCAATGTGCTGCGCATTCTGGTCCCGCTGACCGTCAGTGATGCCCAGCTGGATCAGGGGCTGGCGATCCTCGGGGAATGCCTGGCGGAACTGGCCTGACCGACTTCCGCAAAACCCGCCCCTCAGGGGGCGGGATTGGGCTGCTCGCGATGAATGGCCTCGATGCCGGCCAGCACCTCATCACTTAGCACCACCTTCAGACTGTCCAGGTTGCTGTCCAGCTGCTCGAGCGTGGTCGCCCCGATGATATTGCTGGTGACGAATGGCCGGCTGGTCACGTAGGCCAGCGCCATCTGCGCCGAGTCCAGACCGTGCTCACGCGCCAGCTGTATGTAGGCGCTGGCGGCGCGACGAGCCTGTGGATTGTTGTAGCGCTGGAAGCGCTCGAACAGGGTCAGCCGCGCCCGCTCCGGCTGCGCCCCCTGCTCGTACTTGCCCGACAGCAGACCGAACGCCAGCGGTGAGTAGGCCAGCAACCCGACCTGCTCGCGGATCGCCATTTCCGCCAGACCGATCTCGAAACTGCGGTTGAGCAGGTTGTAGGGGTTCTGGATCGACACCACCCGCGGCCAGCCGCGCTGCTCGGCCAGCTGCAGGAACCGGTGTACGCCCCAGGGCGTCTCGTTGGACAGGCCGATGTGACGGATTTTGCCGCTTTTCACCAGCTCATCGAGCACCGCCAAGGTTTCCTCGATGGGGGTGATATGGGCCTGCGAATCGTGCTGATAACCGAGCTGGCCGAAGAAGTTAGTTGCCCGGTCCGGCCAATGCAGCTGGTAGAGATCGATGTAGTCAGTCTGCAGACGACGCAGACTGCCCTCTACCGCCGCCAGCAGGTTGGCCCGGTCAAAGTGCGGACGCCCATCGCGGATGTGGCTGATCCCATTGCCCGGTGCGGCGGCCTTGCTGGCGATGATCCACTGTGCGCGCCCGCCCTGCCGCTGCAGGTAGTGACCGATGATGGTCTCGGTGGCACCGGCGGTCGCTGCACGCGGCGGCACCGGATAGATCTCCGCGGTATCGATGAAGTTGATCCCCGCCGCGCGGGCGCGTTCGATCTGGGCAAAACCGTCGGCTTCCGTGTTCTGCTCGCCCCAGGTCATGCTGCCCAGCGCCAGCACGCTGACCTGCAGATCGGTATTGCCAAGGGGACGTCGAATCATGCGATAGACTCCTGTACCTGTCGTGAAGGAAGGTGTGAGGGGAGCACGAGACGTCTGTGGGGATGAAACTTTATTTGCATCCCACACACGGTGTGGGATGAAAATAAAGTTTCATCCTAGATAGAGGCGACAGCATGGAGCTGTAGAACCGCCCTAAAGCCACAAGAAAATCTTTAAAATCAATTGCCTATGAGAATTTCAGCGCAAGCGGAGATGGACATCTTACCTATGCTGAAAAACTGATCGACAGCGCTAAAGTATCATCCTAATTTCCAGTCAGCCGCAGAGATCAGCGGAAATCACGAAAATAAAGTTTCATCCTTTCCATCGATGCTTCAAGTCCAGCAGAGCTTCTGCGAACCGGCGAAGCTCACCGTAGACCCAAGCCTAGATCTAGCGAAGACTGTCATCCCCTAGAGCCACCTAGGGATGAGACGCGGCGGACTCACCATCCCAGAGCTCAAATGGAGACTTCAACCCGGAGCTACGGAAGGCGAGCTAAACGAACATGGCACCAGTCGCTAGTGTTTCGCTGAACTCGCCAAAGCTGCTGCTACGGTGCAGCGTACGCACCTGCCAAAGATAGAACTCGCGCAGCAGCCCTTTTTCAGAACCAGCTCCCTCGCGGTAGGCCGTGCCTCGAGAGGTGAGTGCCGTCCCACAATTTCCACGAAGCTGCCTTGGTCGTGCTGGTCCCCACCCTGCGTTCCAATAGCAAAGATCAGCAACGACCTGATCCTCTACCTTGACCTCTAGCTGCCCATCACGAGGTGTGATCTCAAGCTCATGCAAACCAGACATCGTCGGGAAGAAAAGCCGCGATGGATATAGATCATGCTGGAGGTACCCCATCCGCTTGTAGTCGAGTGTTCCAGCCAGTGGCCAAGCTTGGCAGCTGTCATCAATCAGTCGTTCGAGAGTTGCTGGAACTACTGTAGTGGTTGTATTGAGAGGACCTGACGCTGCGCTGGAGAACATCGGCCCGTGCATCCAGAAAGCATCGAGATACGCCGCTAAATCCGCATCGTTAACGCTGCTACCAGCAGCCTGCGACCACCGCACGAGGGACACCTCTACACATCGTTCCTCAGATATCACGATTGGCGAGCTGAAAGCGATGAGCTCGTCACCCGGACGAACTTCCCCAACACGAGCAAGGAGTGCTCGAATTGCAGCTTCGACTGACTCAGCATCTCCATCGAACCCTCTCAATGCTGGGAACCAGTCCGGGCGCTGCGGCCTAAGTAAAGCCAGAGTCGGATGGAGCGGCAAGGCTAAAAGCGACTCTTCATGAGCTAATCCTGTCGGCATTTCCCAGAACTGCCTTGCCACTGCCAGAGTACGAAGGTAAGCAGAAATAGCGCGAAGTGCTGCGCGCGCAGAAAGATGGACACTGGAACAGTTACCGAGTGGTAGCGTGAAGTGCCGCATGTCCCCTTGGTATGGTACATCTGGATAAGCTGCTCGATTCTCAGTCCACTCAAAAGCCATCTGCCGGACGAAAGGGAGTCCAGAAAAGTGCTCGAGCCTGCTCATGGACGTATGGAAAATTCTTGGCAGATCGACGCCTTGCACACCATCGAAGTCATCTGGAACCACAAAATCATTAGGCACCTCCTTCAAGCCCATATCGCCAGCCTGAATCGGCAGCCCAAGATCCGTCACAAGCAAGTCTGAAAGCAGGGATGGCTTCGGGATGCTATCGGCAAGCTCTAGTGCAGGTGAGTAGCCATGCCCCTGTACTGCCATCCAGAAGATGCAGAGAACTTCGATAACCTCGGCTTCAAGCTTGCGCGAGCGCAACAACTGAAATAACGCAGCCTCAGTTTCGACCCGCATAGCAGGAGAGCCCAGCCAGGCCGCCAGCTCCTGCATAGCCCACCACCGTGCGGACGTAGAAGGCCATCCGAGACGGGCAACAAGAATGCTAAGCTCGTCCATCAAGCCTCCGACATGGAGAGCAAGGCCAGCTCAGTCGCCCAGCGAGGGGGCTCCAGTGGGAGGGTACGAGTATCCTCAATGATGCAATTGACCATAGTCTCTGCAAACCTCATGGCGTCCTCAGTTCGCCCCTGCCGCACATAGAAATAGACCATCGCATCGTTGGGTGCGACACGCAACGGCACGGGGTCGTTGAACATGCCATAGGTTGTCTCGACAACGAACTCGTCGCAGCGCGTCGGATAGTGCTTAACAACTAGGTCAAGCCTGCTGCGGGTCTTGGCCTCACGCTCCATATAACCGATCCACCCTCCGCTCAGGATCTGCGCACGGACAAGATACTTCCATGCTGCCTTCACTCCGCTCAGCCTGCGCCGAGTGTGGAAGGCAAGATCGGACAAGACCAGTACGTCCCTTTGCCGTCCCTTTTCTGACAGAAGCAGGTCGTCGAGTGTACCGAGTAATCTCCCGCCCTGGCCTTGAGCTTCCCAGTGCTGATACCAGGCACGAAGAAGCTCATTTCGTTCGTCGTAGTTACTCCCTGACAAACTAGCGAGCAGCTCATCCAGTTGTTCTGGCGCAAAGGTCGTGACGTCGCCATCATAAGGCTTGCTATCCAAGCCACTTCTAGAATGCTCTTGATGCTTCAATAAACCCAGATCCCAGCCGGAATACTCCTGGAGCACTTGAAGCTGCTCTGCAGCGATTGCACTGCCTTCTTGAGCCAGTTGCTGAAGTGTGTCCTGTATTCCAGGATGCAGCCCTGTACGCATCAGTGCATCCAGAGACCAGCCCTCCTTCACCCCCTGCTCCACGTATGCTTGCAGACTGTCCTCTGCCAGCGACCAGTCACCCTCGTGCGTGTGCTCCTCATATTTGACTACCAGTGCCGCAGGCTTCAGCTTCGCCAGCAACCGATCAGCCTGCGCCAGAACATGACGCGTGCCCTTTCCATCCGTGTACTTCAGGACATGATGGATCTGCGGCGCGATCAGACCGAGCAACCGGCAGGCATCCGCTGGCGCAACGTCGACCAGGTAGCCGATGGCGTTAACTGTGTTGTTCAGCGACGGGTCTTTACGGTGTGCAAACCCGGTAGTTAACTCCCAAGTCTGCTTACAGAGTTCTCGTGCTTCCGGCATCAAATTGTGAGCCAGCGCAATCGCGCAAAGCTGCAACGGCGTCTGGAGGCGAACACTGGTCTCCTCCTCAACGGCCTCATCAAATAATGATCGTTGCGACTGAACAAGCATCGCAGCCGCTTCGTCGGTCATTCGAGTAAGTGTGCTGGCTGCGTACTGAGCGCAGAATGATGCTCCGTCAAACCAGACACACTGGCCTGCTGCATGCATGGTTTCCGCAGTAAGAGCTACATCATCACACCCCTTCAGCAAGGTGCTACCGAGGTAGATGTCACAAGCGATGCAAGGCAATGCCCGTCTGAAATCATCAGCCGCCCAATTCCAGTCATGGTTCTGCCTGAACCATCGGAACTCTACTGGCTCAAGCAGCGCGAAAAGCTCATGGAAATCCACAAACTCTCCGCGCCACCAGCGAAGCGCAACTTGGGCAGCAACATCAGAGAGCGCATCGAGGAAGCCGGTTATGTTTTCTCTGCCTTCATAGATTGGGGCTCGCGCATACTCGAAGGCAGTCTGGCCCTCTGCGGCCATGCACAGCCCCAGATGCACAGCGCTGAAGAACCAGTGGTGTGCGAGTGCCGCCAGATCTTCCTTGCGCTCGTAATAGTCTCCCTTCAGCCACTCTACTGGGATCGGCTCATTCAGCGGTTTGGAGGAACGTGTGAGCACCGCCTCCACGGCAGCAACAAAGGGAGTTCGAGCAAGCTCGTTGAAGTCATCGCGTTCTGCAATGCTTACTCCCGCTTTCGCTGCCGCACGTACACAGGCATCACTGATGATGTTCTTTCTCTCCCCTCTGGAAAGCGAAGCAACAACCGTCATCAAGTCATCCAGGTTGCCCTCCTCAACCAGCATCTGGACACGCGGCAGCCAAACGACCGGGCTGTTATCAGCCACCAACCTGGAGAGCGACTCAGGAGTGGCACCGATGGCGCCAAGTCGAGCGAATGCGTCGACCAGGAACTTGAACTCATCAGCTCCAGTGCCCGACACATATCTGCTGGAGAATCGGCTCAAACCCCTGAACCGACGAAGCGCCTCTTCACCGCACGTTTCAGCAAAAATCTGGTCACCACGAGCGCGCAGGGCCAGCCCAAGCGCGGCAACGTGCAGGATGTCAGTCTCATGTCTGGAGGCAACGGCCTCACGTACTACGCCTTCCTCCACAGCTAGCGTCAACGTGAAGGAGATTAGCCTGGCCAGATCGTCGCTCTGCATCTGGTACTCGCTGCCACCAACCATCCGGGCCTTGAGATGCTGCAGACGATAGGCATCTGGGAATTCGGCAGTCTGGAGCGCTGCAACCAAGGCATCTGAAAGCAAGGTGTCAAACAACGACTCTGGGTACCCTTCCTCAAGCCGCAGCATGATCCAGTCACGGGTGAGCCCCGTGATGAGGTTCTTTGGGTCACCCAGCTTCGCTTGAACCGTCCATAGCCAGTTGACGCGTAGCGAGGTGGGAGCAGAGCACTCGAGCCAGCGCGCGACCACTGACATCAGCTCCGTGATGCGTGCTTCGTAGTCTGCTGTCGAGCGCACGAAGACCGCCAGACTCTCGTGGAAGACCTTCAGTCCTGCTGCTGATGAATGAAGCAGATGCTCCACGCTCCCAACTTCGGGCACCGTCATCTTGATTGCAGAAGCTATCTCAGAAAACGCAGCTTTCGGCCAGAAAAACGGGAAGGCGCAGACGAGCCGCAGCACGTCCTTCAGGCTTGGTGGAAGCCTCTCCCACAGCGATGCATAGTAGAACTTGGCATCTTGGCTCAGATCCCCTTTCAACTTCTCAACATCCCAGCGGGACAGATTTCGCCCTGCATGCTCTAGCTCTGCAGCCGCGTAAATAACATGAAGGGGGTGGCCATTGGTTCTTGAGCGGAGCGCGGATGCTGCATCTTGTAGTTGTTCTTCAGCCTGTCTCTCATTCTCGCAGCCTGTCGTGAGCCTGCCCTCTTTAACCGCCCTACGAAGGAAGGAAAGGACTGCGTTCTCAGACATCGCGGGCAACGTGCGCCACTCGACCTTCGGAGCTGAGGCGAGCAGATCCGTCGGCAACTGGGCGTCATCCACAGGTTGAGTGCCGACGAGCAGTACCATGTTGCCCGGGCAAGGGATCAGTTGGGAAAAAAGGTCGTCCAACGGACGCTTGTCGTGAGCGTTGATGCGCCAGACGTGATCCAAACCATCTAGGACGAGCACGAAGGGCTTTCCCAGCCCCTTGTAGTGGGAGGCGCACGCCTCCAGGAGCACACGCAGCCCCCCAGTCCCCCTCGCGACGCCCTCGTGAAACTGCTCGACCTGCGCGCTGATGGATTGCTCGATCACGTAGCTGTTTACCCGGTCACGCCCACGCTCTGTCGTCGAGAGAAAGTAGTGATGGCGGACCGTCGGGATGCCTTGTTCGGCGAGAGAGTCGCACAGCGCGCTCAGATAAGTGCTCTTTCCACGGCCGGGCGGTCCCGTCAGAACGATCGCCTTGCCAGCAGCACTGATCGCGTCCCGGACGAACTCCTCGTGGAACGTCGCATCGGGCACCTCGTACCCCTTCGGGACCACAAAGTCCTCTGGCAGAGGCGCGGGCGGCAACGCCCGGAGGATGGCACGAACCTCTTCCAGAGTGATCCAGCCATCAGGAGCCGGGAGGCTCTTCTGCGTTGCCCAGTTCAGGGCCACGACCTGGAGGTTCGCGATACCTTCAGCGGTGCCATGCAGCCGAAGGCGCGAAGCGACTTCGTGCTCCAGCGCAACGTATCCCTTGTCGCTGTGCCGGATGCGCAACTGGCTGAAGAACACCTCGCACTCTTCTGCGCTGCCAATCTCTGCGATGACCTCCGAGCGCTGTGGCTCAGGGATCTTGGCGAAGGAAATCCTGCCAGCATCCAAACAGGCCTCAATGGCGGCATCCGGCCGGCGGTTTGTTGTGAGCGAGAGCTCGCCAATGCGCGCGAGATCGAGCTTCTTGAAAGCGTCGAACCACTTACGAAGCATCGACCTCGACCGGTCGGTCTTGCCGGACTTCTCGAGCATCCAATCCCAGGAAAGAGGATGCGCCTCAGGATTCGGGGTGAATTTGACCTGCTGAAGGTCGACGAGGCCATCACTCCGCTCGATGACGAGATCGTCCAGCCCCTGCGGCGCTTCTGTTTCGTCGTCGCACTCAAATTTCACCCGACTGTAGCGAGCCGGCGCGTCGAGCCAATCGCACAGAACCTTGAGGCCCTGCCGATTCTGGTAAATGTAGCCGGCTGCAGTGATTGCAGTGTTCTTGATGTTCTCAGACATGGGGGCGAGACGTGATGAGCTCGGTCTTGATCCAGGTATCCAGTGTGTCCACTCGCACGAACTTGGTCGGAACAGGGTACGGCGGATGAACCATCCAGTAGTACACGTCACGGCTCACGTAGAGCTCCACATGCCGGAAAGGCTTGGCCTCCGACTTCGGCCACTTCAACAGCTCAAGCGTCCTTGCGCGGTTTTTCTCGAGAAACTGCCTTCGGCGCAGAATTCGACTGAACTGCCCAGCCTTGTCGTCCTCAGCTTTGCCGAATATTCGGTCACGGAGTCGACGGCCATCTTTCACTGTGTAGGGCGGCTGGTTGTACTTGCACTCCACGGTCACGAGTAGGTTCGCATCTGGCCAATAAGCGAATACGTCGAAGTCCCCGACGTCCTCGAACCCCTCGCCGCGGAACTTCCTGAAAAAGTCGATACCTCGATGAACGAATGGAGTGTGCCGAAGGAATATTTCCTCGGTGCGAAGCTCCAGCCGATTCTCGATACTCTCCTTGACCTCCCGAATGACTGGTTGGACATGGGGCCAATCGAAGTCCGCAGGGAGGTAGCCGTCCCGCACTGCTGACATCCAGTTGTACATCGACCGACTGACCGCCTCTGCTCCCCAACGCAAGTTTGTGCCATCGACAACCAGCGGCCTGATCGCGTACCGATGGATTCGCTTACTGTGCTCCCAGTAAGGAACATCGATCTCGTCGACACTCCTTCCGGACAGCCTGCGAACGCCTTTCTCCGAAAGGGTGAGGAACGTCACTATCCTTTCCGCCTCGGCAAAATCAAGCATCTCAATGCTGTCGGCCAGTCCTTGCGCGACGCGGCTTGGAGGAGCGGAATAAGATAGCGAGAGTTCATCGCCAAACCCGTACCTTTGCGCTTGTGACAAAACTGCGAGAGCAGTGACTAGATTTTGCAGGTCAAATCCCACGTCGGCTGCAAAAGCACTCTTGAGCCTCTCTGAAGACAGCAAGTCCTCCGACGCACCCTCCACAGCATCTTCGCTGTTTACACCAAGCCCTAGCCTTGATTTCGCATACTCGCGTGCAAATTCCGCCTCACGGTCATCGGCTCCGGTCGAGTAGAAGACCTCTGGAATGTACGAGTCGTCAATCACAACGCCACCAACGTCGATGCCGTTGTGAAGGACGTCGCTGGCTCCTGTAAGCACCATGTACCAGTCAACCAGGCCAACCAGCTCGCGCAGTACATCGTCAGTGGCGTCCTCAGTACCGGTTGTCGGCGAGCTGACAGTTTTTTCCAGTAGGTATCGGTAGTGACGAGCTACGGAGCCGTAGTCTTTGCGAGCTTGTTCAATGGCATCTAACCTGTCGTAGTCCACATCATGGGACAGGCTCTGACGGGTGCGCTGAATCTTCATTCTCTCGGTTACAAGAAGAGCATCGTGCTGCTCAATGAATGCCCGGAGAAGTTGGTACCTGTCGAGCGATGCTAGTCGATTCTCGATGTGAAGACGCAAACGAGCGCCGGCAGGATCAATTCTTGCTTTGGCATCGGAAAGCTCATAGCGCCCTGGAGTCAAACCGAGCGCCATGATTTCGGCAGCCAAATGCTTGCGAGCAAGCTTGTAGTTAGCGGGCGAGGGGATGACGGGCTCCACGTAGTCAGGGACATCAACGTTTCGGGCAGCGACTCTCAAGTGGTAGCGAGCCGGCTCCGATGCTCTGCCACGTAGCCGGTCTCCAAGACCGATTGGCAACTCCAGTCCACACACGGCGTGACACCTTTCGAGTGTCTCCAGTAGGCATCGAACTTCGAACGAGCCGTCTTTGGCCGCGTTTAGGCCTGCAAGCACTGCACGGGCGTCGACCTGCAGATGCAATATGCCCTTGCGGGCGGCATTCTCTTCCGCTGAAATCACTACCCGCTCGAACCCCTCTATAGGCTGAGGAGCTTCATCACTGCCAACAGAGCTAGAGGGGGCGAGCCAACAGATGAACAGGACATGCGGCTGTCGAAACAGCGGGATGTCCGAAATCAGCTCTCGGCAACGATAGGTGCAATCCGCAAGGAGTTGGGCGAAGAGGTCGACCATGCGGGCATCCTCGATCCGCAGGCCTTCAGAGACTTCCACCAGGGTTTGAACTGTGCAGCTACCGACTGATGTTGAGTACGCCACTGCCTTGTGATGCCGCGATTTGAGATCAACGACGCCTTTAGTTCCATTGGTCAGCCGCCAGCCCACAGAGCCATCAGGAAAAACGCTTGGTGCACGCGACCAGAAGTCAGCAAGTGCCTTGAAGCGCCAAGAAGTGCCCCAGTGAGGATCCAGTCCGATAAGAGTGGGGGAAATCGCCCCTTCGACAAGTACGCCATTTGTGTCCTTGAATGACGCATACAAGTCGGCGGGCCCGCTCGAGAAGAGGCTAAGAGAGCCTCTCTGAGAGTCGACGAACTCCCAGTAGCACTCCAATTCGTCGAGATCACTCAAACTGTCGAAGATGGTAATGAAGTCCGCTAACGGCAGTAGGCGCGCGGGCCGCTCGGGCGCAGATATGGAGCCCAATGCAGTGCCGGCTTGGGTGACCACAATGACTATTCGAAGCTCATCTGCACTAGGTCCATTGGTTCCATCTTTAGATAACATGAGTCCGCGCCCGTCTGCAAGACGGAAGTGGATCGGCGCGCCGCGCCTCACTTTGCCGTACACGTCTTTCGCTGCGATTGACAGCCGCTCATTCGATGCGTGGTCACATGCGCAAATGAGATACACACCAGAGTTGGCTGAGATGACGCAACTGATAGGGAGCTCTTCACAGATGGAGCCACCAATGACGAGCGCCAGAGGCCCCACGACCGTCCTTGGAAATCGCTCGGCAACGAACAGGGCAAGCCTGCGATGCGTATGAGCGCCGACCTCAACCATTGCGTTGTTGGCCCAATGGTCAACAACGACTCCAGGAGCGTTACGAGCCGACATAGGCACCCAGGTGCCGTCGCTTTCGACCGCTAGAAAGGGGAGGGCCACCCCCTGCATTACCGCATCGCCGAAAGCGCGCCATGTCAGCGGCGCTTTGAAAGCACCAAAGCGAGTATCGAGTGCTCCCCTTGCCTTGTCTCGCCAGTCGGCAATATCGGTACCGATTTGCTGAAGCGTTAACCTACAAGCCAGCCAAAAGTCCTCGGGAGGCACCTCGACGTGGGCTTGCTGTGATTCCCCAGCGGGGGCGCCCCCCAGGTCGAGCATCGACTCGATGATCCGTGCTTGCAATGCGATGGCGAGGTCCATGTGGGCTTGTGCCTCTGGAACCTGTGCGTAAGTGATGCGAAATGCCTCTACGAAGTCAGGTGTGCGCTCAATGCAGCTACCGTAGAACATCGGAACGAAAGCTTGGCCAAGGCGTACTTTGGTTTCACCCCAGTCGGCCTCGGAGGAGAAGTCCTCAAGCATCGGGAACTCGGGCCATGCCTCGTACAGTGCCTCTGCAAACGCTTTGAAATCTGCATAGCTAGCGATTGGCATCCCGCCTTGGTCATCGTGCGGAAGATCTAGCAGAACACCCCAGGCGAAAATATGCTTGATAGGGCTTCCAGCATTGGCCAGCCATAGCTCGGAGACACTCAAGGCAATCGCTGCGTCGAGACGCTCATATTGGCGAAGTAACGCACGGGTCGCCTCGAGACGCTTACGAAATGAATGTCCCTGATCTTTCTCGTAAGCGATTTTCCCGTGAAACCCGAGCATCTCCTGCAACAGAAGGCCATGGTCGGCCTCCATTCGTGCAAGCCTCCGCTCCCGCTTCTCTCGGGACTTCTTCCCCATGTCATCTTCTCCCTGTGTGCAGACTTTCTCTCGACTGGCAAGGCTTAGCGAAGTCCAGTCCCCTCAGCCTCTGATCGAATGCAACAGCTCCGCCCCGGCATCCTTCTTCAGCAATTCATACACCACCGTCAGGAACACATCCCGCGTCGCCTCGTCGCTGAGCAGCTTGGTAGCCATGGCCTGGTGACTGCTCATCGCGCCGGCGATGGCCTGGATCGCCTTGATCGGCAGGTCGGCCTTCATGGCCTGTTCCATGGGGTTGTTCTGCACCTGAGCCATCACCACGCTGTCAGCGCGCAGCTTCTCGGAGACGTGGACGGCAAAGGCCACCTGATCGGTGTCAGTGATGCCCTGGCCGAAGGCGTTGTTGAGCTTCTCGATCAGGTCGGAGAGGTACTTCTTCTCGCGGTCGCGGGCTTCGCGCAGGCCGTTGTCGGTCATGCCGTACAGGCCCGGTACCTCGGCCTGCACGCCGACGCCGACCAGCCCTTCGCCCTTCTTGATCTTGTAGTGGCTGAGCTTGAGGTCGCCCAGGTCCACCTGCTCGGCGCTGATGCCCTTGAGGCGCTTGCGCAGCAGGCGGGCGTAACTGGCGAAGGCTTCCAGTGCCGGGTCGCCGAACTCCACCAGTTGGGCGATGTACTCGTAGCTGCGCACGAACTTGGACAGGCTCTCGCTGAAGATCATCAGCTCGTCGCGCTTCTTGCAGTATTCCGCGCGCTGCACATCGGCGTACTCCATGCCCTGCTCGTCACCGCTGTCGCGGGCCGTCTCCCAGGCCTTCTCCCACTGGTCAATGGCATCGTTGAGAGTCTTCAGCTTGCCGTTGAAGCGGTCGGTGGCCGCCTGGGTCAGGCTGTAGAGCTTCTGGTGGGTGACGTTCTTGTCGACGATGGCCTCGCCGAACGCCATCACCTCGGCCTGCTCGTAGATGAACATGCCGTCGAGGCGCTGCTTGATGTCGTAGACGATGTTCGGGTCCTGGACATCCGCCACCTGGGCGTCGCGGTAGAAGGTCTTGAACGCTGCGAGGATCTCTTCCGCCTCGTTGGCGAAGTCGATCACGTAGGTCTTGTCCTTGCCGGGGAAGGTGCGGTTCAGCCGCGACAGGGTCTGCACCGCCTCCACGCCGGAGATCTTCTTGTCCAGGTACATGGCCACCAGCTTGGGCTGGTCGAAGCCGGTCTGGTACTTGTTGGCGACAATCATCACCCGGTAGTCGGGCGTGTCGAACACCTTGCGCATGTCGCGGCCGTTCAGGCCGGGGTTGAGATTGCCTTCGCTGAACTGATGGTCTTCCGGCAGGCTTGCCTCCTTGACCTCGGCGTTGGGCACCTCGCCGGAGAACGCCACCATGGCCTGCACGTTGTCGTAGCCCTTGCGCTGGCAGTAGTCCAACAAGGCCAGGTGGTACTTCACTGCTGCCGCCCGCGAGCCGGTGACCAGCATGGCCTTGGCCTGGCCGCCGAGCAGGTGGGCGACGTTCTTGCGGAAGTGCTCGACGATCAGCTCGACCTTCTGGCCGACGTTCACCGGGTTCAGCGACAGCCACTTGGCCAGCGCACGCTTGCCGCTCTTCTCGTCCACGCGCTTGTCGTCGACGAACTCGCTGCCGATTTTGAAGGCCACCTGGTAGCTGGTGTAGTTCTTCAGCACGTCGAGGATGAAGCCTTCCTCAATGGCCTGCTGCATGGTGTAGAGGTGGAACGGCGCCGGCGGATTGTCCTGGCTGACCGGCTGCGCCGGATTGCGCGGGCGGCCGAACAGGCTGAGGGTCGAATGCTTGGGCGTGGCGGTGAAGGCGAAGTAGCTCGCGTTATTGGGGCGACTACGCGACGACTGCCAGACCGACAGGCGCTCCTCCTTGCTCAGCTTCTCCCACTCCTCCTCGCTCTGGCCGGTCAGTACATAGCGCAAGTCATCGGCGGTGCTGCCACCGGTGGAGCTGTGCGCCTCGTCGATGATGATGGCGAAGCGGCGGTCGCGGAGGTTCTGCTCCTTGAGAATGGCTTTCTGCGCATGAGGGAAAGTCTGCAGGGTGCAGACGATAATCGGCACACCGGCCAGCATGGCATCAGCGAGCTGCCTGCTCTTCGGCAGGCTGGACTGCTGACGGTCGATGGCACAGACCACCCCGGTCTGGTGCTCGATCTGCTGGATGGCGTCCTGCAGCTGCTGGTCGAGCACCTGGCGGTCGGTCACCACGATCACGCTGTGGAAGTACGGCTCACCGTCCGGGCGGCGCACGCGGATCAGCGAGTGCGCGGTCCAGGCGATGGTGTTGGTCTTGCCCGAGCCGGCGCTGTGCTGGATCAGGTACGGCTGGCCGACGCCCTCGACGCGCACGGCGTCGATCATCCGCGTCACGCCTTCCCACTGGTGGAAGCGCGGGAAGATCAGCGCCTCCTTGTAGTAGGTCTTGCCGTTGGCGTCCTGGGCCTCCTTGCGCTCCTGCAGCACGAAGCGCTGGAAGATGTGCAGCCAGTTGTCCTTCTGCAGCACGCGCTCCCAGAAGTAGCTCACCGGGTAGCCGCCCTGGTTGGGTGGATTGCCGACCGCGCCGTCGTTGCCTCGGTTGAACGGCAGGAAGAAGGTCGAGTCGCCGTCCAGCCTGGTGGTCATGCGGATGTCGCTGTCGCTCATGGCGAAATGCACCACTGCACCACGCTTGAAGGTGAGCAGCGGCTCGCTACCGCCGCTCTTGCGCTCAGGGCGGCGGTCCATGCGGTACTGCTGCATGGCAGCTTCTACCGACTGGGTGAAGTCGGTCTTCAGCTCCACCGTGGCCACCGGGATGCCGTTGATGAACAACGCCAGGTCGATCTCGTCGGTCTTGTCCAGCGAGTAGCGCAGCTGCGGCACCACGCGCAGGCGGTTGGCTGTGTAGCGCTGGATCACAGTATCGTTGCGCTCGTCCTCGGGCAGACCCTGGCTCATCGCCAGGGTGCCGCCACCGGCCACAGTGAAGCCGTAGCGCAGCACGTTCACCGTGCCGCCCTCGGCCTTGTTCTCCAGCTGCTTGACCAGCCGGTCGAGGATCACCGTTTCGGTGCCGGCGCCGTTCATGGCGCGCAGCTTGGCCATGGCCGGCTTCTGGGTGTCGTCCAGCCAGCCGATTACGTCCTCGGGGAACAGTGCCCGCGCGGCGTCGTAGTCGGCGGACTTGCCCACCCGCCACCCTGCAGCTTCCAGCTGCTCGACGATGTGGCGTTCCAGTTCGCATTCGTGGTGGATGTGGCTCATGGGGCTTTCCTTGGTTGGTCGTTTAGCAGGCAGTGCGCCGGTAGGTTCAGCGCCGCTTCCCAGTGCCATAGCTGCCTGGTAATCGTCCCCAAGCATCAAGCATATCGATATGCGGGGGCTTACTTTTTTTCCGGGAAGTCTTTGCCGCTGCGCTTGGGCTCAGGCTTTCACTCGCGGCTGCACCTAGGCTTGCCTTGCCTTTCTTCCTCTGTGAGCGGGGCAGCCTCTTGGTGGTGGACCCTGAGTCAGTTACGCCTGTCGTTTTGCTCGCTGTCTTTGGCTGCAATCCAAGCTTTAGAAACCGTGCGACCGCATCCTTGAAGCTGACCTCTGGATTAGGTGGCGACGAACTATGCTTGAATCGGACCTCGTCCCCATCCTGAAAGCACTTCAATCCCAGGTGGTCACAAAGCCAGTAGGCCAAAAAGAGCTTGTGGTCGCGTACCTTGAACAGCTTGATCAGCGGGGAGGCCTTGCTGTATTCCCGATGGTTTTCGCAGTGATGCACCAGAAATCGCATGGCGTGTGCGAGCATGTCCGAAGCAATGACTTTTCTCTCATCGATGAAGGCCAGCATCCAGTGGTCCTTCATGGTGCATATTTTGGTGTAACACTGTCTCTCGAAGTTCTGTTCTGCTTCGCGATCAATAAGGCTCATGAATGAAAACTCTGGATAGATGATGAGCGGCTACTCACCGGCCTTCCTCGACACGGAATAGTCTCGCCCCAGCGATAGACTCAGCACTCATCCTGCTTGAGGGCTTTCTGCTCTGCAAATAGAGCCTGCTCGCGTTCCAGCTCGGCCCGCAGCTCTTCCTCGCTGGGTAGCACCAGCTTGTACTTGCTGGCGAACAGCTGTTCGCTGCCGTGTAGTACCGAGTAGCGCACCACCGAAGCGTCCTTCTGCGCGCAGAGGATGATGCCCACTGTCGGGTTGTCGTCCGGCCCGCGCTTGAGGTCGTCGTACATGCGCACGTACATGTCCATCTGGCCGATGTCCTGGTGGGTCAGCTCGCCGCGCTTGAGGTCGAAGATCACGAAGCACTTGAGCAGGTAGTTGTAGAACACCAGATCGACGTAGAAGTGAACCGCCCCGAGTTTCCCGGAGGCTCCAACCTTTGAGAGGATGGAGCCATGAAGAAATCCACCAAGTACTCCCC
>NZ_JAMJEZ010000035.1 GCF_023544715.1 Pseudomonas eutrophicaquae
ACTCGTAGCTCAGCTGGATAGAGTACCCGGCTACGAACCGGGCGGTCGGAGGTTCGAATCCTCCCGAGTGCGCCATACATAAAAAAGCACCCCTTGAGGGTGCTTTTTTATTTCTATCCGCTGCTCAGCTGCCATCTTCCTCGAGGCAAGCTCCCTGGCTGGTTTCCAAGAGCGCCGCCCTGCAGCGCTCCTCGGCTGTATCCAGTTCCAGCTGCATCTGCCGAATATCCAGTAGTTGCTGCTCCAGCTGACGCCGACGTTCAGCGATCAGCTCCAGCATGCTGTTGAGCTGTTTGCGATTGCCCGCCTGCGGATCATATAGCTCGATCAGCGTCTTGCATTCCGCCAGTGAAAACCCGAGGCGCTTGCCACGCAGAATAAGCTTCAAGGTGACGCGATCACGCGGGCTGTAAATGCGCTCCTGGCCGCGGCGCAGGGGTGACAGCATGCCCTGTTCTTCATAGAAGCGGATGGTGCGGGTGGTGACGTCCAGTTCTTGGGCCAGATCGGAAATACTGTAGGTCTGCTTCGCCATAAGGGCTTCCGGTTCGCTTATAACGGCAGATCGGCTCCCCGTTGGGACCGATCCTGCACGGGTCATGATCGTTCGATGGCCAAGGCTACACCTTGGCCACCGCCGATGCACAGGGTTGCCAGCCCCTTGCGGGCATCGCGGCGAAGCATTTCATAGAGCAGCGTCACCAGGATCCGGCAGCCCGAAGCACCAATCGGATGGCCCAGTGCGATGGCGCCGCCGTTGACGTTGACCTTTTCGGCCTCCCAGCCCAGTTCGCGGCCTACCGCCAGTGCCTGAGCCGCGAAGGCTTCATTGGCCTCGATCAGATCCAGCTCCTCCAATGCCCAGCCAGCGCGTGCCAGGCAGCGGCGGCTCGCTTCGACCGGACCGATCCCCATGATCGCAGGATCTACCCCGGCACTGGCTCCGGCAGCGATCCGTGCCAGCACCGGCATGCCCAGTTGCGCCGCTTTGGTCGCGCTCATCAGCAGGACGGCCGCCGCTCCATCGTTGAGGGTCGAAGCATTGCCGGCGGTGACGCTGCCATCTTTCTTGAATGCCGGACGCAGACTGGCCAGGCTGGCCGCCGTCGTCTCACCACGTGGCTGCTCATCCCGATCAAAGACGCGCGGTTCTCCCTTGCGCTGCGGGATCAGCACCGGCGTGATTTCATCCAGAAAGCGCCCCTCTGCTTGGGCGGCCGCAGCTTTTTGCTGGGAGGCCGCTGCGAAGGCATCCTGCTCCTCGCGGGAGAGACCGTACTGTGCCACCAGATTCTCGGCGGTGATGCCCATGTGATAGCCATTGAAGGCATCCCACAGGCCGTCCTCGATCATGCTGTCCTGTAGCTGGGCGTGGCCCATGCGCAGCCCGGTGCGTGCCTTGGGCAGCACATAGGGAGCGAGGCTCATGTTTTCCATGCCGCCAGCGATCACCACCTCGGCTTCACCGCAGCGAATCGCCTGCGCCGCCAATTGCACGGCCTTGAGGCCCGAGCCACAGACCTTGTTGATAGTCATGGCCGGGACCGTGTGTGGCAGGCCGGCGCTGATCGCCGCCTGGCGTGCCGGGTTCTGGCCGGCACCGGCGGTCAGTACCTGGCCAAGAATCACCTCATCCACGCTTGCAGGCTCCAGAGCGGTCTGTGCCAGCAGGGTGCGGATCACGGTTGCACCCAGCTCGACGGCCGGTACTTCGGCCAGTGCGCCCTGAAAGGCACCGATGGCTGTGCGGGTTGCAGCAACAATCACAACGTCTTGCATGATGGTGAACTCCATGAGGCGCCGGCACCGCATGGCGCGGTGCCGGCGCTGGGAAGAAAAAAGCGTGGCGGTGCCACGCAAAGGGGCAGGGGGATGGCTTGCCGCCTGCCCGGAGCCATACCGTTTCAGCGGTGGATGGTGCAGCCGGTTGCCGCCTGCATGTCCTCGAAGCTCACCCCATCAGCCAGCTCGACCAGCGTGAGGCCCTGTTCCGTGACATCCAGCACACCCAGGTCGGTGATGATCCGATCGACCACCCCAACACCGGTCAACGGCAGATCACAGCGCTCCAGGATCTTGTGCGCGCCGCCCTTGGCGGTGTGCTCCATCAGCACCACCACGCGCTTGACGCCGGCCACCAGATCCATCGCTCCGCCCATGCCCTTGACCATCTTGCCGGGGATCATCCAGTTGGCCAGATCACCCTGAGCGGAGACCTGCATGGCACCGAGGATCGACAGATTGATATGCCCGCCGCGGATCATCGCAAAGCTCGTCGCACTGTCGAAAAAGCAGCTGCCGGGCAGGGTGGTGATGGTCTGCTTGCCAGCGTTGATCAGGTCAGGGTCAACCTCGTCCTCGCTCGGGAACGGACCGATACCGAGCAGGCCATTCTCACTCTGCAGCCAGACGTCCATCCCGGCGGGAATGTAGTTGGCCACCAGGGTCGGCAGGCCGATACCGAGGTTGACGTAGAAGCCATCCTGTAATTCTGCGGCGGCGCGCTGCGCCATCTGTTCGCGGGTCCAGGCCATGTTCAGGCGCTCCGTACGGTACGTTGTTCGATGCGTTTCTCGGGCGTGGCATTGACCACGATGCGCTGCACATAGATGCCCGGCAGATGGATTTGGTCAGCATCCAGTGCACCGGTTTCGACCAGTTCCTCGACCTCGACCACGCAGACCTTGCCGGCCATCGCCGCCAGCGGGTTGAAGTTACGCGCGGTCTTGTGGAACAGCAGGTTGCCGGCCTGGTCGGCCTTCCACGCCTTGACCAGCGCCACATCGGCAGTCAGCGCACGCTCCATCACATACCACTCGCCATCAAACTGGCGGGTTTCCTTGCCTTCGGCCACCAGCGTGCCGTAGCCGGTCTTGGTGTAAAAGGCCGGGATGCCGGCACCGCCAGCACGCAGCTTCTCGGCCAGGGTGCCCTGGGGGGTAAATTCCAGCTCCAGCTCACCGGCGAGGTACTGGCGCTCGAACTCCTTGTTCTCGCCGACATAGGAGGAAATCATCTTCTTGATCTGCCGGGTGGCTAGTAGCTGACCGAGGCCGAAGCCATCGACGCCGGCGTTATTGCTGATCGCGGTGAGTTGCTGCTTGCCGCTGTCGCGCAGCGCGGCGATCAGGGCCTCTGGAATGCCGCACAGGCCAAAGCCGCCGACGGCGATGGTCATGCCATCTTCCACCAGCCCATCGAGGGCGGCGTGGGCACTGGGGTAGAGCTTGTTCATCGGAATGCCTCGCTGGTTGTTCGGTTCATGGCGCCGACGGCGCGCAGCGCACCTGGCTTGTGAAAAGGCCGGGTCAGGCGCAGCGCCGGGCGCGTGCCACCCGTGAGCCGTTCTCGCGGCCGAGGAGTGCGCAGATTCGCTCGCCGGCCTGGATCAGGAGCTCCAGATCGACGCCGGTGTGAATGCCCAGGCCATTGAGCAGGTACAGCACATCCTCGCTGGCCACGTTGCCGCTCGCCCCGCGGGCGTAGGGGCAGCCCCCTAGGCCGGCTACCGAGCTGTCGAAGACCTGAATTCCTTCCAGAAGGCTGGCGTAGATGTTCGCCAGTGCCTGGCCGTAGGTGTCATGGAAATGGCCGGCCAGTTTGTCGCGGGGGATGTCGCGACCGACGGCCTCGATCAGTGCGCGGGTCTTGCCGGCGGTGCCGGTACCGATGGTGTCGCCCAGCGACACCTCGTAGCAGCCCATCTCGAACAGCTCGCGCGCCACGGAGGCCACCTGCGCCGGGGCGATTTCGCCCTCATAGGGGCAGCCGAGCACGCAAGACACATAGCCACGCACACGGACCCCCTGCTCGCGGGCCGCCTCCATCACCGGCACGAAGCGCGTCAGGCTTTCGGCAATCGAGCAGTTGATGTTCTTCTGCGAGAAGGCCTCGCTGGCCGCGGCAAACACGGCGACTTCCCTGACGCCAGCCTGCATGGCCGCCTCAAAGCCCTTGAGGTTGGGCGTCAGCGCCGTGTAGGTGACGCCACCAGGTTGCTGGATGGCGGCAAACACCTCGGCGGAGCCGGCCATCTGCGGCACCCATTGCGGCGAGACAAAACTGCCGGCCTCGATATGGGCCAGCCCGGCACGGGTCAGGTCATCGACCAGTCGAACCTTGTCGGCAATGCTGATAGGCTGTTTTTCATTCTGCAGGCCATCGCGCGGGCCGACTTCGACCAGACGCACATGGCTGGGCAGGGCCAGGGAGGTGTTATTCATCGCGCGCTTCTGCCTCTTCCAGTTCCACCAGGGCAGCCCCTTCGCTGACCATCTCGCCTTCGCTGCAGTACAGGGCCTTGACGATGCCCGCCTGCGGGGCGCGAATGCTGTGCTCCATCTTCATCGCCTCCAGCACCACCAGGGCGGTGCCAGCGGCCACGGCTTGTCCGGCCTCGACCAGTACCCGGACGATGCTGCCGTTCATGGGCGCAGTCAGTCCGCCGTGCGCGGTGTGGCTGGCCTCGGCCTCCGCAATCGGGTCGATACGCTGCACACACTGCAATTCCCCGCCCCACTGCAGGTAGAGGCTGTCACCCTGACGCAGCACCCGGTGGCGACGGCGCAGTCCCTGCATCTCGACCCACAGGCTGCCGCCTTCCAGCGTCCAGGCCGGGCCGCGCGTCGGATCGATGTTCAGGTCGCGGCACTCGCTGCCACAGCGCAGGCTGATACGGCTCTGCGCTGTACTGGCGCTGCGCCAGCCCTGACGGGAAGACCAGGGCGAGAAGGGGTCATCCTGCCGCGAGCGTACGGGCTCACTGAGCACAAACGCCTGGGCAGCGAGTTGCCAGAAGTCTTCACCCAGCGCCGCGGGGGGCGGCAGCAGATCCGGCTGATAGCGGGGAATGAAGCCGGTATCCAGTTCGGCCGCGGCAAATGCCGGGTGCGCCAGGACGCGGCGCAGGAAGGCCAGATTGGTCTTCACGCCACCCACCGCCATGTCATCCAGCATCGCCAGCAGACGCTGACGCGCTTCCTCGCGGTTTTCGCCCCAGGCAATCAGCTTGCCGAGCATCGGGTCGTAGAAGGGCGACACCGTATCGCCCTCGGCCACGCCACTGTCGACGCGCCGCCCGGGCCCGGCGGCCGGTTCGCGGTACAGGGTCAGGGTGCCGGTCGCCGGGAGGAAGTCGTGGTCCGGATCTTCAGCGTACAGGCGCACTTCGATGGCGTGCCCGAGCAGCGGAACCTGCTCCTGAGTGATCGGCAGCGGTTCGCCACGGGCAACACGGATCTGCCAGGCAACCAGATCAAGGCCGGTGATCGCCTCGGTGACCGGGTGCTCGACCTGCAGCCGCGTGTTCATCTCCATGAAGAAGAACTCGCCGCGCGCATCGAGCAGGAATTCCACGGTGCCGGCACCCACATAGCCAATGGCCTGCGCAGCCTTGACCGCCGCTTCACCCATGGCACGGCGCAGTTGCGGCGACAAGCCGGGCGCCGGCGCTTCCTCGACCACCTTCTGGTGGCGGCGCTGGATCGAGCAGTCGCGCTCGTTGAGGTACAGGCAGTTGCCGTGCTGGTCGGCAAACACCTGGATTTCCACATGGCGCGGCTTGAGAACGTATTTCTCCACCAGCATGCGCGCATCGCCAAAGGCGGCCTGGGCCTCGCGCTGGGCGGACGCCAGCGCCTCGGCCAGCTCGCTTTCGCGCTCGACCACCTTCATGCCCTTGCCGCCGCCACCGGCGGCGGCCTTGAGCAGCACCGGGTAGCCGATCACCTCGGCGGCGGTGCGGAAGGTTTCAAAGTCCTGGGCTTCACCGTGGTAGCCGGGCACCAGGGGCACGCCAGCGGTTTCCATCAGCGCTTTGGCAGCCGACTTGCTGCCCATCGCCTCGATGGCGCTGGCCGGCGGGCCGAGGAAAATCAGCCCGGCGTCCTCGATGGCGCGGGCGAAACCGGCATTTTCGGAGAGAAAACCATAACCTGGGTGAATGGCCTGGGCGCCACTGGCGCGGGCTGCGGCGATCAGCTGCTCGACACGCAGGTAGCTGTCGGCAGGCTTGGCACCGCCCAGATTGACGGCCAGATCCGCCTCGCGCACGTGGCGTGCCTGGGCGTCGATGGCACTGTGTACCGCGACACTGCGCAGGCCCAGTGCGCGGGCGCTGCGGATGACGCGGCAGGCAATCTCGCCGCGGTTGGCAATCAGCAGGGTTGTAATCATTGTTGTGCTCCCAATCGGGCTGCTGCCGGAATCCTCAGTGGGTCTGCCACTGGGGAGGACGTTTTTCCAGGAAGGCGCTAAGCCCTTCCTGACCTTCGGCACTGATACGAATACGGGCGATCGCCTGTTCGGTGCGGGCCCGTACGGTGTCATCCAGCGGATGCTCGGCCACCTCGCTCAGCAAGACCTTGCTGGCCCGCATGGCCTGTGGGCTGTTGAGCTGCAACTGGCCGATCCAGTGCTCGAGAGCACTCTCCAGCTCGGCGGCGGGGTAGCAGGCATCGATCAGACCCAGCTGGCAGGCGCGCTGGGCATCGAAACGCTCGGCGGTCAGCGCGTAACGGCGCGTGGCCCGGGCACCGATGGCCCGCATCACGAACGGGCTGATCACTGCCGGAAGCAGGCCGATCCGCACCTCCGAGAGGCAGAACAGGGCATCCTCACCGCCGATGGCCATGTCGCAGCAGGCGATCAGCCCCAGGGCACCGCCAAACGCTGCGCCCTGTACCACGGCGAGCGTGGGTTGCGGCAGGTGGTAGAGGCGGTGCATCAGCTCGCCGAGCTGGTGGGCATCAGCGAGGTTGGCGGCGTAGTCAAGGCGGGCGGAGGCCTGCATCCAGGCCAGATCCGCCCCCGCACTGAAGTGCCGACCACGGCCGCGCAGGATCAGAAAACGGATCGAGTCATCAGCGGCAATCTGTTCAAGCTGAGTATTCAGCGCGGCGATCAGCGCGGCATCAAAGGCATTGTTCTTGTCAGCGCGGTTGAGCCAGAGGGTGGCAAAACCGCGCGGGTCGCGTTCCAGTTGCAGGTAGTGAGGGTCATTCATGGCAGTCACTCGGCGAGAACGGCTATCGGCATCCGTGGCAGGGCCACTTACATGCGGAAAACGCCGAAGGTGGTCGGTTCGATCGGTGCATTGAGGGCGGCCGACAGGGCCAGCGCCAGCACTTCACGGGTCTGGGCCGGATCGATCACGCCGTCATCCCAGAGGCGGGCGCTGGAGTAGTAGGGGTGTCCTTGGCGCTCGTACTGGGCGAGGATCGGCTCACGAATCGCTGCCTCCTGCTCGGCATTGAGCGGGGTGCCGCTGCGCTCGGCCTGCTCGCGCTTGACCTGGGTGAGCACCCCGGCAGCCTGGGCGGCGCCCATCACGCCGATCCGTGCATTCGGCCACATCCACAAAAAACGCGGATCGTAGGCGCGTCCGCACATGCCGTAGTTGCCGGCGCCGAAGCTGCCGCCGATCAGCACGGTGAACTTGGGCACCTTGGCGCAGGCCACGGCGGTGACCAGCTTGGCGCCGTGCTTGGCGATGCCGCCGGCCTCGTACTTCTGGCCGACCATGAAGCCTGTGATGTTCTGCAAAAACAGCAGCGGGATGCCGCGCTGACAGGCCAGCTCGATGAAGTGCGCACCTTTTTGCGCCGCCTCGGCGAACAGGATGCCGTTGTTGGCGAGGATGGCGATCGGATAGCCGTGCAGACGGGCAAACCCGCACACCAGGGTAGTGCCGAACAGTGCCTTGAACTCGTCGAACTCGCTGCCGTCGACCAGCCGGGCGATCACCTCGCGCACATCGAACGGCTGCTTGGCGTCGGCCGGAATGATCCCGTACAGCTCATCAGCGGCGTACAGCGGCGCGCGCGGGGCAACGCTTTCCAGCGCGCCCTGCTTGCGCCAGTTGAGGTTGGCCACGCAGCGCCGGGCGATGGCCAGCGCGTGGGCGTCGTTCTCCGCATAGTGGTCGGCCACCCCGGAGGTCTTGCAGTGCACGTCGGCGCCGCCCAGCTCCTCGGCGGTCACCACCTCGCCGGTGGCGGCTTTTACCAGCGGCGGGCCGGCGAGGAAGATGGTCGCCTGGTTGCGCACCATGATGGTTTCATCGGACATCGCCGGGACATAAGCCCCCCCGGCGGTGCAGGAGCCCATCACTACAGCGATCTGCGGGATGCCGGCCGCACTCAGGGTGGCCTGGTTGAAGAAGATCCGCCCGAAATGCTCGCGATCGGGGAAGACCTCGTCCTGGCGCGGCAGGTTGGCGCCGCCGGAGTCGACTAGATAAAGGCACGGCAGGCGGTTCTCGCGAGCGATGGCCTGGGCGCGCAGGTGTTTTTTCACGGTCAGCGGATAGTAGCTGCCGCCTTTTACGGTGGCGTCGTTGCCGATGATCATGCACTCGACGCCTTCGATGCGGCCAATGCCGGCGACCACACCCGCGGCCGGTACGTCCTCACCATAGACCTCGTAGGCAGCCAGTGGTGCGACTTCGAGGAAGGGCGAGCCGGGATCGAGCAGGGCATTGATGCGCTCGCGCACCAGGAGCTTGCCGCGGGCGGTGTGGCGCTGCTGGGCGGCAGGTCCGCCGCCTTGCTGAAGGTGTGTCAGCAAGCTGCGCAGGTCCTCGACCTGGGCGAGCATGGCCGCACGGTTGGCGGCAAACTCCGCCGAGCGGGGATTGATCTGGGTATGCAGGATGGCCATGGGGCTCACTCCATCGGATTCTTTGGCACGGCCTGCTGGCGCGGCCTGGGCCGCGCAGCGGCCTTCGCGGGCTGCGCAGTGCCGGCCCTGATGGGCTGGCAGGGGCGGGCGCTGTTCAGCGAGACTCGTTGAACAGTTCGCGGCCGATCAGCATGCGGCGGATCTCGCTGGTGCCGGCGCCGATTTCATAGAGCTTGGCATCGCGCAGCAGGCGCCCGGTCGGGTACTCGTTGATGTAACCGTTGCCGCCCAGAATCTGGATTGCTTGCAGGGCCATCTGGGTGGCGGCCTCGGCGGTGTAGAGAATCACCCCAGCGGCATCCTTGCGGGTGGTTTCGCCCCGGTCGCAAGCCTGGGCCGCGGCATACAGGTAGGCGCGGCTGGCGCCCAGCTGGGTGTACATGTCGGCCACCTTGCCCTGGATGAACTGAAACTCGCCGATGCTCTGCCCGAACTGCTTGCGGTCATGGATATAAGGCACCACCACATCCATGCAGGCCTGCATGATGCCGACCGGGCCACCGGCCAGCACGACGCGCTCGTAGTCCAGGCCGCTCATCAGCACTTTCACACCGCCATTGAGCTGGCCGAGGATGTTCTCCTCCGGCACCTCGACATCATCGAAGAACAGCTCGCAGGTGTTGGAGCCGCGCATGCCCAGCTTGTCGAACTTGCTGCCACGGCTGAAACCCTTCCAGTCACGCTCGACGATGAAGGCGGTGATGCCGTGGGGGCCCTTGTCCAGGTCGGTCTTGGCGTAGATCACGTAGGTATTGGCATCCGGGCCGTTGGTGATCCAGGTCTTGCTGCCGTTAAGTATGAAGCGATCGCCCTTGCGGTCGGCGCGCAGCTTCATGGAGACCACGTCGGAGCCAGCGTTTGGCTCGCTCATCGCCAGCGCGCCGACATGCTCACCACTGATCAGCTTGGGCAGGTACTTGCGCTTTTGCGCCTCGTTGCCGTTGCGGTTGATCTGGTTGACGCACAGGTTGGAGTGCGCGCCGTAGGACAGGCCGACCGACGCTGAGGCGCGGCTGATCTCCTCGATGGCCACCACATGGGCCAGATAGCCCATGCCGGCGCCGCCGTACTCCTCCGGCACGGTGATGCCCAGAAGGCCCATGTCACCGAACTTTTTCCACATGTCGGCAGGGAACAGGTTGTCGTGATCGATGGCTGCCGCCCGCGGGGCGAGCTCGTTGGCGGCAAAGGCCTGTACCTGCTCGCGGAGCATGTCGATGGTGTCGCCGAGGGCGAAATTGAGGCTGGAGTACGTCATGAAACCACCTTTGTCTGTCTTGTAGTTGTGCGGTTCGCGCGGTAGTACGTCGGGCCGCTTTGCAGGCTGTGGGCCTGTGATCGGCACGGGTGAGCGCCTGTCCCTGCGCCGTTTTATCCGGAATCGCCGGCGTGGCGTGGAAGGGTTGTCAGTCAGTCACCTTTACGTTAACGTAAACAAACCCGGCAGCGACTGTCAACACCTGATCAGCGCGCTGGCGGGCCTCCTCAAGACGTCGAACACCTCATAACAAACACAAGACCGAGGGATGCCATGACTCTTCCGAGCTACACCTGCGGACCGCAGGAAAAACCCCTGTTGGCCATGACCATCGGTGCGGCCTTTGACCATACCGTGGCCCGTTTTGCCGAGCGTGAGGCACTGGTGGTGCGCCACCAGGATATCCGCCATACCTGGCGCAGCCTGGGCGAGGCGGTCGATCACTGCGCTCGCGCGCTGCTGGCCTTGGGCCTTGAGCCGGGTGATCGCCTGGGTATCTGGGCGCCGAACCGGGCTGAGTGGTGCATCACCCAGTTCGCCACGGCCAAGATCGGCGTGGTACTGGTCAACATCAATCCGGCCTATCGCCTCAACGAGCTGGAATACGCCCTCAAGCAGTCCGGCTGTCGCTGGCTGATCTGCGCTGATGCCTTCAAGACATCCGACTACCACGCGATGCTCGCCGAACTGCTGCCGGAGCTGGCCACCTGCGCGCTGGGCGATCTGCACAGCCATATGCTGCCGGAGCTGCGCGGGGTGATCAGTCTGGGTGCGCAGCCGGCCGATGGCATGCTGGGCTGGCAGGCACTGCAGGCCATGGCCGAACAGGTCGGGCCCGAGCAACTGCGCGAAACCGGCGAGCGGCTGCAGTTCGATGAGCCGATCAACATTCAGTACACCTCCGGCACCACCGGTTTCCCCAAAGGGGCCACCCTCAGCCACTACAACATCCTTAATAACGGCTACATGGTCGGCGAGAGCCTCGGCCTGACCGAGCATGATCGCCTGGTCATTCCGGTGCCGCTGTACCACTGCTTTGGCATGGTGATGGGCAACCTCGGCTGCCTGACCCACGGCAGCACCATGATCTATCCCTGCCCGGCCTTTGAGCCGCAGGCCACGCTGCAGGCGGTGGCCGAGGAGCGCGCCACGGCGCTGTACGGCGTGCCGACCATGTTCATTGCCATGCTCGATCACCCCGGCCGTGCCGAGATGGATCTGTCCAGCCTGCGCACCGGGATCATGGCCGGTGCCACCTGCCCGATCGAGGTGATGAAGCGGGTCATCAATGAGATGCACATGAGCGAGGTGCAGATTGCCTACGGAATGACCGAGACCAGCCCGGTATCGACCCAGACCGGCCCGAGTGATGATCTCGAGCGCCGTGTCACCAGCGTCGGGCGCACCCAGCCACACCTGGAGAGCAAGATCGTCGATGAGCAGGGCCGTATCGTGGCGCGTGGGCAGATCGGTGAGCTGTGCACCCGCGGCTACAGCGTGATGCTCGGTTACTGGGGCAATCCGGATGCGACCCGCGAGGCCATCGACGGTGCCCGCTGGATGCACACCGGCGATCTGGCGGTCATGGATGACGAGGGTTACATCCGCATTGTCGGGCGCAACAAGGACATGATCATCCGCGGCGGCGAGAACGTTTATCCGCGTGAGATCGAGGAGTTTCTCTTTACCCACACCGCGGTGGCCGATGTACAGGTGATCGGGGTGCCGGATCACAAGTTCGGCGAAGAGATCGTGGCCTGGGTCAAGCTGCATCCGGGGCAGGCGGTCGAGGCCGAGGTGCTGCGCGAGTACTGCAAGGGGCGGATTGCCCACTTCAAGATTCCGCGCCACATCAAGTTCGTCGAGGACTTCCCGATGACCATCAGCGGCAAGGTGCAGAAGTTCCGCATGCGCGAAATCAGCGTGGTGGAGCTGGGGCTGAACCAGGCGGCCCAGGACTGAGGAGGGGAGCACGCATGCATCATGTCATCAGCCGTTTTCCCCTGCCCGAATCGCTCGATAGCCTGCCGGAGGATTTGCGCACGCGCATACTGGCGGTGCAGGAAAAAGCCGGATTCGTGCCTAATGTCTTTTTGATGCTCGCCCACCGCCCTGAGGAGTTTCGCGCCTTCTTCGCCTGGCACGATGCCCTGATGGAGCGTGAGTCGGACACCCTGACGCTGGTCGAGAAGGAAATGATTGTGGTCACCACCAGCGCCCGGCATGGCTGCCTGTACTGCGTGGTGGCCCACGGCGCGGTGCTGCGGATCTACAGCAAAGATCCGCAGCTGGCTGACCAGCTGGCCATCAACCACCGTACCGCCTGCATCAGTGAGCGGCAGCGCGTCATGCTGGATTTTGCCCTGCACCTGAGCTTTGAACAGGGCGTGCTGGATGACGCCTGGCAGGCGCGGCTTGAGGCCGTCGGCTTCACCCGGGATGACATCTGGGACATTGGCGCGGTGACGGCGTTTTTCAGCCTCTCCAACCGTCTGGTGTCGCTGGCGGGCACGCCACCCAATCCCGAGTTCTATCTGATGGGGCGGGTGCCGCGGGCGCCGCGCCCTGCTGAGATCGCCGAGGGGTAATGGTGCTTGCCGTAAACGTAAACTTGCTGTTAACGTTTGCGTAAAGGTCACTGCGACCTGCACCTTGCACGAATAAAAACAATCACGGCAAGAGGTCACCCCATGGCACACGACTATGTGCTGGAAACCCGCGGCCTGACCAAGGAGTTTCGCGGTTTCACCGCCGTAGACTCGGTCGATCTGCGCATCCAGCAGGGCCATATCCATGCCCTGATCGGCCCGAACGGGGCCGGCAAGACCACCGTCTTCAACCTGCTTACCAAGTTCCTCACCCCGACCCGCGGGGAGATTCTCTACTACGGTCAGCCGATCACCGGCATGAAGCCCAACGGCATTGCGCGTCTGGGGCTGGTGCGCTCTTTCCAGATCTCTGCAGTGTTTGCCCACATGAGCGTGCGCGACAACGTGCGCGTGGCCTTGCAGCAGCGCGAGGGCAACTCCTTTCACTTCTGGAAGTCAGCCCGCTGCCTGGATGCCCTGAATGCCCGTGCCGAGCAGCTGCTCGGTGAGGTCGATCTGCTGGGCTTTGCCGACACCCTGACTGTCGAGCTGCCCTATGGCCGCAAGCGGGCTTTGGAGCTGGCGACCACCCTGGCGCTGGAACCTAAGGTGCTGCTGCTGGATGAGCCCACCCAGGGCATGGGCCATGAGGATGTCGACATGGTGGTCGATCTGGTGCGCCGTGCCGCGGCCGGACGCACCGTGGTGATGGTCGAACACAACCTCAGCGTGGTCAGCCGGCTGTGCGATCGCATCACCGTGCTGGCGCGCGGCTCGATCCTCGCCGAGGGCGATTACGCCGCGGTGTCTGCCAATCCGCAGGTGCGCGAGGCCTATCTGGGCAGTGCGGCCAACGCCGAGGAGAGTCACTGATGAGTCCAGAATTCGAGCAGCTGCGCATCAGCGATCTGCATGCCTTCTATGGCGAGTCGCACATCCTGCATGGCATCGACATGCGGGTGCGGCGTGGTGAGCTGGTCACCCTGCTGGGGCGCAACGGTGCCGGGCGCACCACCACCTTGCGGGCGATCATGAATCTGGTCGGGCGGCGTACCGGCTCGATCATGATCAACGGCACCGAAACCATCGCCAGTGCCGCCCACCTGATCCCGCGCCTTGGGGTCGGCTATTGCCCGGAGGAGCGGGGCATCTTTGCCAGCCTCAACGTCGAGGAGAACCTGCTGCTGCCGCCCACCGTGCGCAGTGGTGGCATGGACCTTGACGAGATCTACGCGATGTTCCCCAACCTGTATGAGCGGCGCTTCAGTCAGGGGACCCGACTCTCCGGGGGGGAGCAGCAGATGCTGGCCATGGCGCGGATCCTGCGCACCGGAGCCAACCTGCTGCTGCTGGACGAGATTACCGAGGGGCTGGCGCCGGTCATCGTGCAAAAGCTCGGTGAGGTGCTGATCAAGCTCAAGGAGAAGGGCCTGACTATCGTGCTGGTCGAGCAGAATTTCCGCTTTGCCGCCCCGCTGGCCGATCGGCACTACCTGATGGACCACGGGCAGATCATCGAGGAAATCAGCGCCGCTGAACTGCCTGCCAAGAAGGAGATGCTCAACGCCCGTCTGGGCGTCTGAGTCCCTGCAGTACCCGCATCCGGCCAGAACAGGATGCGGCCCCGTAAAACAAGAACAACACGTACAGTGGGTGAAAACATGAAGATGTTCCAGAAGACTGCAATCGCCATGCTGGCCAGCGCGGCCATCACCGGCACCGCTCAGGCACAGATCAGCAACGACGAGATTCGTATCGGCTATCTGGCTGATATGTCCGGCACCTATCGCGACCTGTCCGGCCCCGGTGGTCTGGAGGCGCTGAAAATGGCCATCGAAGACTTTGGTGGCAGCGTCGATGGCAAGAAGATCGTGGTGTTCAGCGCGGACGATCTGAATAAGCCGGACGTCGGCGCCAACACCGTGCGCCAGTGGGTCGATCAGCGCAACGTCGATGTGGTGACCGGCATGGTGGCTACCTCGGTGGTGCTGGCAGCCAGCAAGGTGATCGAGCAGGCTGACAAGCTGGCGCTGATCAGCGGGGCGGCTTCCTCGAGCATCACGGACGAGTTCTGCTCGCCCAATCACATCCACTGGACCTACGACACCTATGCCCTGTCCAATGGCACCGCGCGCGCGGTGATGGAGCAGGGCGGCAAGAGCTGGTACCTGCTGACCGCCGACTATGCGTTCGGTCATTCGCTGTCCAAGGATATCCGCAAGGTGGTCGAGTCCGGCGGCGGCAAGGTTGTGGGCGAGGTGCGGCATCCATTCCCGAGCAGCGATTTCTCCTCCTATGTCCTGCAGGCGCAGGGCTCAGGGGCGCAGGTGGTCGGTCTGGCCAATGCCGGCTCCGACACGGTCAACGCCCTGAAGACTGCCAGCCAGTTCGGTGTGACCCAAAGCGGGCAGAAGCTCGCCGGCATGGTGGTGTTCCTCAATGACGTGCATGCCATGGGGCTGGACGTGACCCAGGGCCTGATGCTGACCACCGGCTGGTACTGGGACATGAACGATGAAACCCGTGCCTGGGCGCAGCGCTACTTCGAGCGGGTCGGCCGCATGCCCAGCATGACCCATGCCGGGGTGTATTCGGCGACGCTGCATTACCTCAACGCGGTCAAGGCCACCGGCAGCGATGATGCCAAGACCGTGCGGGCAAAGATGGCTGAAACCCCGGTCAACGACATGTTCGCCAAGGGCGGCAAGATCCGTGAGGACGGTCGCATGGTGCATGACATGTACCTGGCCCAGGTGAAGGCCCCGGCTGAATCCAAGGGGCCGTGGGATCTGTACAAGATCCTCAGCACCATTCCGGGCGATCAGGCGTTCCGGCCGCTGTCTGAAAGCCAGTGCAAGCTGGTCAACAAGGTCGCGCAGAACTGATCGACCGCCAGCCCCTGCACGGGCTGCAGGGGTGAGCCATCCACCCGGTCGCACTGGCCGGGTGTCGCGGACTTCCTGTGGGTGGTGACTCATGACACTTGTATTCGGTATTCCCCTGAGCGTCTTGCTCGGTCAGCTGCTGCTCGGCCTGATCAACGGCGCCTTCTATGCCCTGCTGAGCCTTGGTCTGGCGATCATCTTCGGCTTGCTGCGCATCATCAACTTTGCCCACGGCGCGCTGTACATGCTCGGCGCCTTTGCCGCGCTGCTCGGCCTCAATTACCTGGGCGTCAATTACTGGATGGCGCTGCTGCTCTCGCCACTGCTGGTCGGCGCTATCGGCATGGCCATCGAGCGCAACCTGCTGCGCCGGATTGCCGGCGAGGATCACCTTTACGGGCTGCTGCTGACCTTTGGTCTGGCGCTGATCCTTGAGGGCAGTTTCGTCAAGCTGTTCGGTGTCTCCGGCGCCTCTTACCCGACGCCTGAGCTGCTGCAGGGCGGCATCAATCTCGGCTTCATGTTCCTGCCGACCTACCGGGCCTGGGTGATTGTCGCGGCGGTGGTGCTGTGCTTGTTCACCTGGTACATGATCGAGCGCACCCGTCTGGGTTCCTACCTGCGTGCCGGCACTGAAAATCCCAAGCTGATGCAGGCCTTTGGCATCAACGTGCCGCTGTTGATCACCCTGACCTACGGCTATGGCGTAGCGCTGGCGGCCTTTGCTGGTGTGCTGGCCGCGCCGATCTACCCGGTTACTCCGACCATGGGCGCTAACCTCTTGATCGTGGTGTTTGCCGTGGTGGTGATCGGCGGCATGGGGTCGATCATGGGCGCGATCGTCACAGGTCTGGCCATGGGGGTGATCGAGGGGCTGACCAAGGTGTTCTATCCCCAGGCAGCCAATACCGTGGTGTTCCTAGTCATGGTCATCGTCCTGCTGGTGCGCCCGGCAGGCCTGTTCGGCAAGGAGACCTGATATGTCGATTCTGCACTCAGACAAGGCCGCGGCCGTGATGCCCAATGTGGTGGCCGAGCGTCAGCGGGCGGCGCGTAACCGCAAGATCGGCCTGGCGGCGGGACTCTTGGGCGTGGCGCTGCTGGCCCCGCTGGCGATCTATCCGGTGTTTCTGATGAAGCTGTTGTGCTTCGCCCTGTTCGCCTGTGCCTTCAATCTGCTGCTGGGCTACGCGGGACTGCTGTCGTTTGGCCACGCGGCCTTCCTTGCCAGTGGCGGCTATGTCACGGGTTATCTGCTCAGTCAGTATTCGGGGCTGTCCACCGAGCTTGGCATCCTCGCGGGGACGCTCGCTTCTGGGGTGCTGGGCCTGGGCTTTGGTCTGCTGGCGATCCGCCGTCAGGGCATCTACTTCGCGATGATTACCCTGGCGCTGGCTCAGCTGGTGTTCTTCGTCTATGTCCAGGCGCCGTTCACCGGCGGTGAGAACGGTCTGCAGGGCGTGCCGCGCGGCAAGCTGTTCGGGATGATCGATCTGCAGAGCAACCTGGCCATGTACTACTTCGTGCTGGCGGTGTTCGTGCTGGGCTTTGCGATCATCCAGCGCACCATCCACTCACCCTACGGCCAGGTGCTCAAGGCGATCCGTGACAACGAGCCGCGCGCCATTTCGCTGGGCTACAACGTCGATGCCCACAAGCTGCTGGCCTTCGTCATCTCCGCCACCCTCACAGGTCTGGCGGGCGCGACCAAGACGGTGGTGTTCCAGCTCGCCTCGCTGACCGATGCGCACTGGCACATGTCCGGTGAGGTCATCCTGATGACCCTGCTCGGTGGGGTCGGTACGGTCCTGGGGCCGCTGGTCGGTGCCACAGTGGTGGTGACCCTGCAGAGCTACCTGTCCAACGGTCCACTGGGAGACTGGGTGCATGTGATTCTCGGCATGATCTTCGTGCTGTGTGTGTTGTTGTTCCGTTCCGGCATCGTCGGCTGGGTGCGCAAGCTGATCCAGCGCAACTTCAAGTAAAAGAGGCTCGATTATGAAGGTACTGGTTACGATCAAGCGGGTAGTCGATTACAACGTCAAGGTCCGCGTCAAGGCGGATCAGTCCGGCGTGGATCTGGCCAACGTCAAGATGTCGATGAA
>NZ_JAMJEZ010000036.1 GCF_023544715.1 Pseudomonas eutrophicaquae
TGTCTACTCATCGAACACCTCTCTAATGGCGATGATTTTCGCCTAAATCGGTGTCCGGGATCAGTAGACCACTACACAACCACGAACCAGATAGCCACAGTCCCCGACGGGCGGCTCAATAAAGAGCGAGACAGCTGAGCCGAAGGCTCAGTGAAAGCCCTGAGGCAAGAGCGCAATTCATACGCCCAGTACTTATGACAAGCCCAGGGAATGGGCAGGAACGCCCCGAAAAAATCAAGGCACCGGAATCCGATATAGCTGTCTCGACTCAAGCGTCTGGGCATGTGAGCTGATCTGGTGCCTCGCTGTGCGCGCAAGCCATGCCTATGCAAGTGGTGGTGCTCCTCAGCAAAGGTCTGCTCAATATTGGTCCTGACCAAGCGCTCGCAGAGGTCCTAGGTGGATCGTGATCCGGAGCTTGTTCAGTCCTGCAAGGCGCTGGCGAGCCATGTGATCGATCTGCTGAGCTTGTCGGCTCTGTTGGGGTGGGTGATCGTCGTACCTGGCCCTGCTGAGGTAGGGGAGCGATGAGCAGCTTCAGTGGCCTGGCGAGGGGTGGAGCGGACAGCCTGCTCTTGGCTGTAAGGCATGATCGATTTCAGCATGCTCTGGGTGGACAGTAGCTAGATTGCCCGGAGGTGGGTTTTAAGTGCGAAACGCCGTGGATGATGTGTGCAGCGGCGCGACCGCGACACAGCTCAGCACATACGGTCACCAAACGGTCACCAGAAACCGCTGGTGACCACTCCAGGCAAAAACAGACAGGCATAAAAAAATCCAAGCGCCCGTAAGTGCTTGGATTTTCTAGGGATTTTTGGTCGGGACGGAGTGATTCGAACACTCGACCCCTTGCACCCCATGCAAGTGCGCTACCAGGCTGCGCTACGCCCCGACTGTGCTCGGGCTAGTAACCGAACGCCAGTGAAGATACACCAACCCTTTGAAATATGAAAGGTTTTTTAGCACACCTGATCTACTCACAGGCTACGTAGCGATTTCAGCATACTCACTTCTCTCCGGCGCTCGCCTCGACCCTCGCCTTCAACTTCTGGCCTGGCCGAAACGTCACCACTCGACGCGCAGTGATAGGGATCTCTTCACCTGTTTTCGGATTACGCCCGGGGCGCTGACGCTTGTCACGCAGGTCAAAGTTGCCAAAACCCGACAACTTGACCTGCTCATTGTGCTCAAGCGCCTGACGAATCTCCTCGAAGAACAGCTCGACCAGCTCCTTGGCTTCCCGCTTGTTCAGGCCCAACTCCTCATGGAGGCGCTCGGCAATCTCGGCTTTCGTCAGGGCCTTCATAGACTCACTTCCTCAGCGTAGCTTGGAACCTTTCTGCCAGTGAAGTCATGATCGCCTGCACATTTTCATTGACTTCATCGTCAGTAAGAGTGCGCGACGGGTGCTGCCAGGTCAAGCCGACTGCCACACTTTTGCTTTGTGGATCAACACCTTTGCCCTGATAGACATCGAACAACCGCAGATCCGTCAGATGCTCACCTGCATGCCGCCTGATCAGTTCCAGCATATCCGCAGCGGGTACCTCACGATTCACCAAGAGAGCCAGGTCGCGGCGTACCTCAGGGAAGCGCGACAGCTCACGGAATTGTGGTACATACCCTGCGAGGACATCGCTCAGCAGCAATTCGAACAGATAAACCGGCTGATCCAGTCCCAAGTGGGCAGCCAGCTCTGGATGCAAAGCCCCCAGCACGCCAATCAACCGGCCATCGCGCTCAACATGCGCGCTCTGTCCGGGATGCAGTGCAGCATGCTCACCGGCCACAAAGCGGATACTCGCATGGCTGCCAGCAGAGCCCAGCAGCGCCTCGACATCCGCCTTCAAATCATAGAAATCGACCACATCGCGCCCGTTGGCCCACCCCTCCGGCTGACGGCTACCGCAGATCACCCCCGCCAGCATGCTCTCCTGACGCAAGCCATCCAGCTGACCCACAAAGCGCAAACCGGACTCAAACAGCCGTACGCGCCCTTGCTGGCGGTTCAGGTTATGCTGAAGGGCCTTGACCAGGCCCGGCCAGAGCGAAGCACGCATCACGGCCAAGTCACTGGAGATCGGATTAGCCAGTGCCAATGGCGTTTCGCCCGGATGGAACAACTCAAACCACTTGGGATCGATGAAGCTGAAAGTGATGGCCTCTTGATACCCGCGCGCCACCAGAAGACGGCGCACCTGCTCCAGCTCAGTAGTGGCCTCGCTGCGCGGTTGCGGTGCCAGGCGAGCCTGCGGGTAACGCACGGGGAGCCGGTTGTAACCGTACAGGCGAGCCAGCTCCTCAATCAGATCCACCTCGATCGACAGATCAAAGCGGTGACTGGGAATCCCGACCTGCCACTGCCCTTCCCCACCGGCCTGGACACTCAAGCCTAGCGCACGCAGCAGACGCTCCACTTCAGCCGCCGGCAGATCCAGCGCCAGCATCTGGCGGATCCGCTCCGCGCGCAGCGTCACCGGTGCCACATTCGGCAGCTGTGCCGTGTCCATGACTTCAGTGACAGGGCCCGCTTCACCGCCCACGATATCCAGCAGCAGTGCCGTGGCACGCTCCAGCGCCTCACGAGCAAGATCATGATCCACGCCCCGCTCAAAGCGATGCGAGGAATCAGTATGCAAGCCATAAGAGCGCGCTTTGCCGGCAATCGCGATGGTGTCGAAGAAGGCCGCCTCGAGGAACAGATCGCGCGTCTGTGCAGACACGCCACTGTGCTCACCGCCCATCACGCCGGCGATCGCTAACGGTCGCTGATGGTCAGCAATCACCAGGGTATCTGGGCGCAGTTCGATTTCTTGACCGTCCAGCAGCACCAGGCGCTCACCCGCGTCGGCAAAACGCACGCGAATCCCGCCCTGAATCTGCGCCAGATCAAAGGCATGCATCGGCTGACCCAGCTCGAGCATCACATAGTTGGTCACATCCACGGCCGGATCAATCGAGCGCACATCCGAGCGGCGCAGGCGCTCGACCATCCAGGCCGGTGTCGGCCGCGACAGATCGACATTGCGGATCACCCGCCCCAGATAACGCGGGCAGGCTGAGCTGGCCAAGACCTCGACGGGCAACTGCTGATCATGGACAGCCGGCACAGGTTGAATGGCTGGGCGGCTGACGGGAGCCGCATAAAGAGCACCCACCTCACGCGCCAGGCCGGCCAGAGACAGACAATCGCCGCGATTGGGCGTCAGATCAACCTCGATACTGGCATCATCAAGGTTGAGATAATCCCGGATGCTCGTCCCCACCGGGGCATCAGCCGGCAGCTCGAGCAACCCTGCGTTCTCCTCACTGATCTGCAGCTCACTCGCCGAGCAAAGCATGCCGAAGGACTCAACACCCCGCAGCTTTGCCTTCTTGATCTTGAAATCGCCCGACAGCTCTGCACCGATCATGGCAAAGGGAATCTTGATCCCGGGGCGCGCGCTGGGGGCACCGCAGACGACCTGGAAGGTCTCGCCGCCGTTGCTCACCTGACAAACACGCAGCTTATCTGCGTCAGGATGCGGCTCGGCGGCCAGAATTTCGCCGACCACGACACCGCTGAAGGCACCCGCTACCGGTGTAACGCTGTCCACCTCAAGGCCAGCCATCGACAGACGGGCCACCAGCTCATCACGCGAAACCTGCGGATTCACCCAGGTGCGCAGCCACTGTTCACTGAATTTCATCCTGTTCTCCTGAAATCGATTGAATGGCTCGACCTAGCGGAACTGCGCCAGAAAACGCAGATCATTGTCGAAGAACAGGCGCAAATCATTGACGCCGTAGCGCAGCATGGCCATCCGCTCGACGCCCATCCCAAAGGCAAAGCCTTGGTATTTTTCAGGGTCGATGCCGGACAGGCACAGCACGTTCGGGTGGACCATGCCGCAGCCCATCACCTCCAGCCAGCCGGTGTGCTTGCATACGCGGCAGCCCTTGCCGGAGCACATCACGCACTCCATATCGACTTCTGCCGACGGTTCAGTGAAGGGGAAGAACGAGGGACGGAAACGCACACCCAGCGGCTTCTCGAAGAACACCCGCAGAAACTCCTCAATCGTGCCCTTGAGATCCGCAAAGCTGACATGCTCATCGATCAGCAACCCCTCGACCTGATGGAACATCGGCGAGTGGGTGATATCGGAATCGCAGCGATAGACGCGGCCAGGGCAGACGATACGAATCGGCGGCTGCTGGCTTTCCATGGTGCGCACCTGAACCGGTGAGGTGTGGGTGCGCAGCAGCATGTTGGCGTTAAAGTAGAATGTGTCGTGCATCGCCCGCGCCGGATGATGCCCCGGAATATTGAGTGCCTCGAAGTTGTGATAGTCATCCTCAACTTCAGGACCCTCGGCCACGCTGTAGCCGATGCGTGTGAAAAACTGCTCGATACGCTCGAGGGTGCGGGTCACCGGATGCAGACCGCCACTGCTCTGACCACGACCAGGCAGCGTCACGTCGATACGCTCAGCAGCCAGCTTGGCGGCCAGCGCTACGGCCTCAAGCTCGCGCTTGCGGGCATTGAGCACATCTTGAACGCGGGTCTTGGCCGCATTGATCAGCGCGCCCGCTTTGGGCCGCTCTTCAGCCGAGAGCGTGCCAAGCGTCTGCATCAACTGGGTCAGCTCGCCCTTCTTGCCCAGATAATGAACGCGCAACTGTTCAAGAGCGCTCACATCTTCGGTGTGTCGCACGGCCTCCAGGGCTTGGGAGACCAGCGCATCCAGGTTTTCCATTCACGGACTCCAGATACAAAAATAGGGGAAGGGCGCTCAGGCCCTTCCCCTATCGGTGACGTTGCACGGGCCCAGAGGCCCGACGATTGTCGTGGGGCTTAGGCCAGAGCGGCTTTGGCTTTCTCGACAATCGCAGCAAACGCCGCTTTTTCGTTCACTGCCAGATCAGCCAGCACCTTGCGGTCGATCTCGATGGTGGCCTTCTTCAGACCAGCAATCAGACGGCTGTAGGACAGACCGTTAACGCGCGCACCGGCGTTGATACGGGCGATCCACAGGGCACGGAACTGACGCTTGCGCTGACGACGGTCACGGTAGGCATACTGACCAGCCTTGATGACCGCCTGCTTGGCAACGCGGAACACGCGCGAGCGTGCACCGTAGTAACCTTTGGCGAGCTTCAGAATCTTCTTGTGACGACGACGAGCAATGACACCACGCTTGACACGAGCCATGCTTTAGAACCTCTTGATTATCTTGACCGGATTAACGAACGCGCAGCATGCGCTCAACTTTGGCGACGTCCGACGGATGCATCAGCGCGGTACCGCGCAGTTGACGCTTACGCTTGGTCGTCATCTTGGTCAGGATGTGGCTCTTGAAAGCGTGCTTGTGCTTGAAGCCGTTTGCAGTCGGCTTGAAGCGCTTCTTGGCACCGCTCTTGGTTTTCATCTTGGGCATGTTTAACACTCCGCATTCATTGATTACGCATAACGGCAGGGCCTGCCTGTGCCCTGTTCGTTATTTTCTCTTTTTGGGGGCGATGACCATGATCAGCTGGCGTCCTTCCATCTTCGGATGCTGTTCGACGGCACCGTATTCAGCAAGATCGTTCTCGACCCGCTTCAACAGCTCCATGCCCAGCTCCTGATGTGCCATCTCACGACCACGGAATCTCAGCGATACCTTGGCCTTGTCCCCCTCGCTCAGGAAACGTATCAGGTTGCGTAGTTTTACCTGATAATCCCCTTCTTCCGTACCAGGACGGAATTTCACTTCCTTGATCTGTGCCTGCTTCTGGTTTTTCTTGGCTTCGGCAGCCTGCTTCTTCTTTTCGAAGAGGTGCTTGCCGTAGTCCATAATCCGGCACACAGGCGGAACTGCGTCTGCAACAATCTCGACCAGATCAAGCTTGGCCTCTTCAGCAGCCTGGAGGGCTTCATTAAGAGAAACCACACCAACCTGTTGACCATCTGCACCGATCAGACGAACTTCGCGGGCTGTGATGTTTTCATTGATCGGCGGACGTGCCTGTACTCGTCTGTCTTGTCTCATGTCGCGCTGCTTAATAGTGATTACTCCAATCCGTTACCGGCCACGCCGGGCAACGGCGCCTGCCAGCAGGTCTTGGAACTCGTTGATAGTCATCGAGCCCAAGTCTTGGCCATCGCGTGTACGTACTGCGACGGTCCGTGATTCGACTTCACGATCCCCAATCACCAGCAGGTAGGGAACCTTGAGCAAAGTATGCTCGCGGATTTTAAAGCCGATCTTCTCATTTCTCAAGTCAGCCTTGGCCCGATAGCCCTGCTCCTCGAGCACCTGGGCCATCTCGGCAGCAAATTCACCCTGCTTGTCGGTGATATTCAGCACCACGGCCTGCGTCGGTGCCAGCCAGGCCGGGAAGGCACCCTCATAATGCTCAATGAGGATCCCGATAAAGCGCTCGAAGGATCCGAGGATCGCACGGTGCAGCATCACCGGATGCTTGCGGCTGTTATCTTCACTGACGTACTCAGCCCCCAGCCTAACCGGCAGATTGAAGTCGAGCTGCAGCGTACCGCACTGCCAGACACGCCCCAGACAGTCCTTGAGCGAGAACTCAATCTTCGGCCCGTAGAAGGCGCCCTCGCCCGGCTGCAGCTCCCACGCCAGTCCCGTGGCATCCAGCGCCGACTGCAGAGCAGCTTCAGCGCGATCCCACAGATCATCAGAGCCGACGCGCTTCTCCGGGCGGGTGGACAGCTTGAGCTGTACATCCTTGAAGCCGAAGTCGGAATAGACATCCAGCGTCAACTTGATGAAAGCTGCCGCCTCATCCTGCATCTGCGCCTCAGCACAGAAGATATGCGCATCATCCTGGACAAAGCCCCGCACACGCATGATGCCGTGCAGGGAGCCCGAGGGCTCGTTACGGTGGCAGGCGCCAAATTCCGCCAGACGCAGCGGCAGCTCGCGGTAACTCTTGAGCCCCTGATTGAACACCTGCACATGGCACGGGCAATTCATCGGCTTCACCGCGTAATCACGGCTTTCTGATTCAGTGGTGAACATCAGGTCGCCATAGTTGGCCCAGTGCCCGGACTTCTCCCACAGCACACGATCAACCACCTGCGGCGTCTTGATCTCCAGATAGCCATTCTGGCGCTGCACACGACGCATGTACTGCTCGAGCACCTGATACAGCGTCCAGCCATTCGGGTGCCAGAACACCATGCCTGGCGCCTCTTCCTGAGTGTGGAACAGGTCCAAACGCTTGCCCAGCTTGCGGTGATCGCGCTTTTCGGCCTCTTCAAGGCGATGCAGGTGATCCTTCAGATCCTGCTTGTTACCCCAGCACGTACCATAGATGCGCTGCAGCATCTTGTTCTTGGAGTCGCCACGCCAATAGGCGCCCGCAACCTTCATCAGCTTAAAAGCCTGCAGCTTGCCGGTCGAAGGTACATGCGGGCCACGGCACAGGTCGATGAAATCACCCTGGCGATAGAAGGACAGCTGCTCATCGCCCGGGATCGAGGCAATGATCTCAACCTTGTAACGCTCGCCCAGCTGCTCGAAGAACGTCACCGCCTCATCACGCGACATCAGCGAACGACTGACCGGCAGATCCGCCTTGGCCAGCTCGTGCATCTTCGCCTCGATCTTCTCGAGATCTTCGCTGGTGAAGGGCCGCTCATAGTCGAAGTCGTAGTAGAAGCCGTCATTGACCACCGGCCCGATGGTCACCTGAGTACCCGGGAACAGCGCCTGCACCGCCATCGCCATCAGGTGCGCACAGGAGTGGCGCAGCACCTCGACACCCTCGGCGTCACGAGCCGTAATGATCGACAGGGCAGCATCGTGCTTGATGACATAAGAGGTATCAACCAGCTGGCCATCGACCTTGCCGGCCAGAGCCGCCTTGGCCAGACCGCTGCCGATGGACAAGGCCACTTCGGCAACACTGACTGCCTGTTCAAAGGATCGTTGACTACCGTCGGGAAGAGTTACGATGGGCATGGCGCCTCCGCTCTCAGTGGTGACCCCTACCAAAGGCCACGTGGGGTGGATGAGCCAGTAAGCGGCGCGCGCTCCGGAAGTGCTGCCTTACAACGGCAGGACCAGTCGGCTTTCACGGATCGCGACGTGATCACTGGAAAATAAGCCCGGCATCCTTCCAGAAAACCCCGCCTGACGCAAGGCAGGCTCACCGCGCGACCTCATGCGCAGACGCCACGCAGAAACTCATCCACCAGACGATTGAAGCCCGCAGGCCGCTGCAGGCTCATGCCGTGCGACACGCCCGGCAAACGCTCAAGACGCGCCTCTGGCCAATGTGTAGCGAGCATCGCCAGAATCTGCGGGAAAGGCGCCGGACTGCGCTCGCCACCCAGCAGCAGCACCGGACAGCACACGGCAGCCAGCACCTCGGCATCGATAGGCGCCGGCACATCCGCCACCATCGCGGCGAGCGTGTCGACATTATCCAGCGCCATATGCCGAAAACGCGCCGATGAGCGCTGCCAGATACCCTCACCGCTCACGGTATCGATGAAATGCTGCAAACCCGCTTCGCACGCTCCCGCCTCGATCAGCGCCAGCGCTTCCTGACGAAAGCGATTCCGCCCGCCTGAGTCGATGTCTGCCACCGGTTCGGTAGCGCCAAACAGATGCGCATCATAATCACCGCCCGGATCCGCCAGCACCAACGCACGCACATGCTGCGGACGCGCAGCGGTCAGGCGCAAGGCAAGATTGCCACCCCGCGAGTGACCCAGCACGCAGACAGGCTCGCCCTGCGCCTCGACCAGACCACAGAGATCCTCCAGGTGCTGCGCCGTAGAGAAGCCTTGCGCCGCCCCCGCCGGATAACAACCACGCAGACTTGGCACCAGCACGCGCCAGTTCGCACTCAGCGCCGCCAGCTGCGCCGACCAATAGCGATAGTCACACAGCGAACCATGCACCAGCAGCAGCGGGATACCCTCACCCTGCTCAAGCCCTACCATGCCCCCAGGCAACGCCTGCAACATGCTCACGCCCCACACCCGGATAACTCGACCACAGACAGCCAGAAACAAAAAAGCCGGTCATATGACCGGCTTTTTTGAGAATTTGGTAGGCACAATTGGATTCGAACCAACGACCCCCACCATGTCAAGGTGGTGCTCTAACCAACTGAGCTATGTGCCTGCAATTCTGGTAGGCACGATTGGATTCGAACCAACGACCCCCACCATGTCAAGGTGGTGCTCTAACCAACTGAGCTACGTGCCTGAATTGTGGCGCGAACTTTACGGCCGACACCCTGTAGCGTCAACCCCTTTCTTTGCTAAACCCCTGAAAAACCCTGTTTTTTTATAATCCGCGCTGCACAGCGCAACAACACTGGCAGCCCCACCCGATCACGCCTAGTCTGCTCAACAGGGTCCAGCGTAATGGAATGGAGGTTTCAGCATGCAGCCCACCCCCTACCCCGACTCCTACTACGCCTTCAGCGCTCACCCCGCCTATCACCGCCCACCGCTGCAAGGTGAAGCCCAGACCGACGTCTGCGTCATCGGCGCCGGCTATACCGGGCTCTCGGCAGCCCTGCACCTGCTGGAGCAAGGCTTTCACGTCATCTTGCTGGAGGCGGCCAAGGTCGGCTTCGGCGCTTCTGGGCGTAATGGCGGACAGATCGTCAACAGCTACAGCCGCGATATCGATGTCATCGAGCGCAGCGCGGCGCCGGAGGCTGCCAGGCTGATGGGGCAGATGGCCTTCGAGGGTGCCCGCATCATTCGCGAACGAATCAGCCATTACGGCATCGCTTGCGACCTGAAGAATGGCGGCATCTTTGCCGCCTTCAACAAGCAGCAAATGCAGCATCTGGAATCCCAGCAGGCCCTGTGGTCCCGCTACGGCCACGATCGATTGCAACTGCTGGACTCACGAGGCCTGCAGGAGCATGTGGCCAGCGACCGCTATATCGGCGGCATGCTCGACCCTGAAGGCGGGCACATCCACCCGCTCAACCTGGCTCTGGGTGAAGCCGATGCCATCGAGCGCCTGCATGGCATCATCCATGAACAGTCACCGGTGGTGCGCATCGAACCGGGCGAGACGATCCGGATATACGCGCAGAACGGCGTGGTCAAAGCGCGCTTTGCAGTGGTTGCCGGCAATGCCTATCTCGGCGATCTGGTACCGGAACTAGCCGCCAAATCGATGCCCTGCGGCAGCCAGATCATCACCACCGAGCCTCTGGATGAAGCGCTGGCCCGCAGCCTGCTGCCGACTGATCACTGCATCGAAGATTGCAACTACCTGCTCGACTACTACCGCCTGTCCGCCGATCATCGCCTGATCTATGGCGGCGGTGTCACCTATGGCGCGCGCGATCCCGGCGACATCATCGCGCGGATTCGCCCCAAAATGCTGCACACCTTCCCGCAACTGGAGAAGGCCCGCATCGAGTTCGCCTGGACAGGCAACTTCCTGCTCACCCTGTCGCGTCTGCCGCAGGTCGGGCGGATTGGCCACAATATTTATTACTCTCAGGGCTGCAGCGGCCACGGCGTGACCTACACACATCTGGCCGGACGGATTCTCGCGGAAGCACTGCGCGGCCAGGCGGAGCGCTTCGATGCCTTCGCCAGCCTCCCCCATTACCCCTTCCCGGGCGGTCGACTGCTGCGCGTTCCCCTGACAGCACTGGGCGCCTTCTGGTACAGCCTGCGCGATCGCCTCGGACGGTGAAGCGCAGCCTCAGCCCTCAGGGCTGATCATGGCGGGCTGCCCACCATTCGGTAGCCCTCACAAACGCGGCCTCACGCTCGATTCCCAGACCCCGCAGCGCCAGCGCCAGCGTGGCCTGTACAGCCAGCTCGCCATAGGCATCCTGCGCATCACCTCGCCACACCGCCAGCAAGTGCTCCGGATCCAGCCGCTCGGGCTTGACATGCCGGCGCTCGGAGAGCGCCGGCCAGGTTTCATCCCAGGCCTCACCGGCCGTGCAACCGTAGAGCAGCGTAGGAACGTCCGGGTTGACCTCGATTTCGCCACCATCACCCTTGATCACCAGCGCGTGATCGCCCAGCAGACGGCTGGCCTCACGATGCACCGCCTGATAGCCCGGATGAAAGATGCTCTGCAGCGAACAGCGTGCGGCCAGCGGGTTGAGCAACCGCGCCAGCGAATGCACCGGTGAGCGCAAACCAAAGGTGTTGCGCAGATCGATCATCCGCTGCAACGCCGGCATCCAGGCACCGAGCGGCATAAAGGCTATCCCCTGCTGATCCAGTGCCTGTGCAACGCCCGCCCAATCCCGACAATCGGGGATCTGCAGGGCCGCCAGCAGCTGCTCGCTGTACAGGCGCCCCGCCGTGTGGGCGCCTCCACCGTGCATGAAAATACGCACCCCACGCCGCGCCAGCAGACGAGCCGCCAGCAGATACCACGGCAGGTGACGCTTCTTGCCCGCATACGTGGGCCAGTCCAGATCAACCGCGAGCGGCGCGCAGGTAATCCGGGCACGCACCGCCTCGGTGAACCCCGCCAGCTCCGCTGGGCTTTCTTCCTTGTGACGCAGCAGCATGAGAAAGGCGCCCAACTGCACGTCCTCGGCGCGACCATCCAGCAGCATGCCCAGCGCCTCACGCGCCTCGTCGCGCGTCAGATCACGCGCCCCACGCTTGCCCTTGCCCAAAATGCGGATGTAAGGCGCAAAGGGATGTTCGGCCGGGGTCATTACCGAAAGCAGATCAGTCATGGCAGCACTCGCAGCAGGCGCAGACCGCGCGCCGGTTCAGATGCAGTTGGTCGGTTTGGGCAGCCCCGCCAGCCGCGCCGCCAGCTTGGCTGGCGTGCCGCGAAACAGGCGATTGAGATGCAGGCTGTTGCCCTTGTCAGGCCCAAGTTGCTGGGCCACATAGCGAATCAGCGGCCGGGTCGCCGGTGACAGCTGAAACTCGGCATGAAAGCGTCGCAGCAGCTCAAGAATCTCCCAGTGCTCGGGCGTCAGCTCCAGCGCCTCGCGGGCGGCGAGCGCGCAGGCCACCGCGGGCGTCCAGTCTTGCAGGTCGCGCAAATAACCTTCGGCGTCCAGCGCAATGTGGCGCCCGTCTACTTCCAGCGCACTCATAACCAGCTGTTGACCTTGTCGAACTGCAGGGTCAGGGCCACAAAATCTGGGTAATCCACCGACTGCACCGGGGCCTCGATGGCAATAGCACGCGCCAGCGCGTCCTCTTCCAGTACAAACAGCTGACAGCCGGCTGGCAAGGTGGCTAGCACAGCAGAGGCGGCAGCCTGTGGACGCAGCGCATTCACCGCCTCACCACAGAGCAGCAGCCCATCCCCTTCGCCGAGCAGACGCACACAGCTCGCCAGCGCATCAGTCGCAAAGGGTGAAGAGGCTATGAGGTGCAAGGTTGTCGTGCTCACAGGGTCACCACCACATCATGCATGGACAGTAAATTGGCCAGATGCTCATCCTCCAGCAGCGTCACGGGCATGGAGAGTGCCTGCGCATCCAGACCACGCTGCTGGACATCGCGGTGTGCGGCATACAGCGCTTCGATACCAAACAGCGGCAGCGCCTGCAGGTTGGCGCCCAGATCCTTCTGCTGCAGACAGGAAGGCTGCTGACCACTCACCAGTTGCAACACGCCGTCCCCCAGAAACAGCAGGCTGACCGGCAGATCGAACGCGCCGCCCGCCAGCGCCATATCCAGCGCCTCACGCGCCGCCATACCCGCCCAAGGGGCCTGCCGGCAGATCAGCAGCAATGACTTGCTCATCTCAATCGCCTCCGAAACAGACCAGACGGTCAGCCAGCTGCACCGCCTCATGCCACTGCCCAAGACCCGCAAGGCTCCAGCCGGCCGCCAGATTGGCCGCTGAGCGCTCATGACGCTGTGCCTCCGCCGCATCCAGCACCCCGCGCCGCAGAGCAGCTGCAATGCAGACCACGGCATCGATCTGGTGCTGCGTGACAAAGGCCTGCCAGTCGGCAGCCACATCGTACTCATCCCGCGCAGTAACGCCGAGGCTCGATGCCAGGTACACCGCATCCTGATAGAGGAAGATCCGCTCGATACGGTGACCGGCCGCCAGCACCGCCTGGGCAAACCGCAAGGCTCGACGACTGGAAGGTGCATGGGGCGCACCATGCAGGGCGATCGCAAACTTCATCTTCAACACACTGTTGGCGGCAGGCAGGGCCCGCATCATAAATGAAAAGACCCGCCCAGAGGGCGGGTCTGTTAAGGGAGCAACTACCGGTTCAATCGTTGCTGCTGGCAAAGCCAAGCAACTGCAGCAGGCTCAGGAACAGGTTGTAGATTGAAACGTACAGGCTGATGGTGGCCATGATGTAGTTACGCTCACCGCCGTGCACGATTTCGCTGGTCTGCCAGAGGATCGCCACCGAGGAGAACAGCACGAAGCCGGCACTGATCGCCAGGTGCAGGCCGCTGATCTCGAACAGCCACGCCGCCAGCATGCCGCCCAGCAACACGAAAAAGCCGACAGTCAGAAAGCCCGACAGGAAGCTCAGGTTCTTGCGGGTGGTCAGCACATAGGCCGACAGCCCGCCAAACACAATCGCCGTCATGGCAAAGGCACTGACGATCAGATCGGCGCCATTGGCCAGTCCAAGGTAGCGATTGAGGATGGGCCCCAGGGTGTATCCCATAAAGCCAGTCAGGGCAAAGGTGCTGAGCAGGCCCCAGGTAGAATTGCGCAGCTTCATGGTCAGGAAGAACAGACCGTAGAAGCCAACCAGCGTGATGATCAGCCCCGGATGCGGCACCCCCGCCTGCTGAGCGGCGAAGGCTACAGCGCCACTGAAGCCCAGGGTCAGGGCCAGCAGTGCGTAGGTATTGCGCAGGACTTTGCCAGTGGCCAGCGAGTCGGCCTGGGCCGACGGCATCGAATAAGATTGTTCGCGCATGGTGTTCCTCCCGGTGGAATTGACGCGATGTACGGCACAGATAGTAGCAGAGCCCTTGACCGCAGCTACCGCACAGAGTTTGACAGCCTGTGTCGATCCGGTAGTATTACGCAGCATTATCAAGGAGGTGTGGCCGAGTGGTTTAAGGCAGCGGTCTTGAAAACCGCCGAAGGGGAGACTCTTCCGTGAGTTCGAATCTCACCGCCTCCGCCAAGTTCAACGCTGAAAGCCCCGGATTCCGGGGCTTTCGCGTTTCTGGGGTTAGCTAGTGTACACCTTGGTGTACACTTTGGCACAGTCACCCTCGCTGACTGGCCGGGCATGAAAAGCCCCGCACAGGGCGCAATGCTGTTCACTTTAGCGGCGCAGCTTCCGGATTCACCGGGAAGCGGGTCTTTGAAATCTTCACCGTTCTGGGCCTTGATGGCCTGGGGTGGTGAGTGATGAATAACGCAGCAATGCTGCCGCGCAGTTCGGCGAGGCGTCGTGGTGTATGCCCTGGAGACAGTGCTCCAGCCATCACCACCATCTGGCTTGCAATGAACTGGCAGGCGAACCTGAAGCTGATCTCCTGCGGCGCTCTCTGGTGAGCGACAGCAGCCTGACTGGCTTCCCGGCGAATCAGGTTGTGAAAAGAGTTTCCGTACCTTCGTACAGGACTGCATCGAGCTCTACCACCAGGGAACCCCGCCACGGCATTGGGCACTGTATGCCTGTAATACATGGGCGGCGATGGAAAGCCGTTTCGGTAGCAACCGTGCCTTCGTGCGCATCAGTGACATGTTGGAGCGTGGCTACTCCAGCACAGACTTCGAGCGCTCGCTCATGCAGCTGCAACCCGGGGACCGAGCACCGATCCTGCTTGGTCGGGTCGCTGATGCACGCAACCGTGAGATGGACGCCGTGATGCTGACACCGGATTTGCTATCCCCCACTACTGGCAGCGACCAGCGCAGTACCCAGCATATTCTGAGTACCATCTATACAGGTGCGACCCGCAGCCGTTTCCAGCTCAGCGTGCCGGGCTACCTGCGCGACTGGCTGCTTGATCAGGTCCGTGGCGATAGGAATGCTTGAGGACTGTAACCGTCCGCCGAACCCATCTCCTCACGCCATCCAGATCGCGGCATGGTGTCCACCTGTTTTTTGGTGGACACCATTTCTAGCCACTTTCTGGAGGGTGAACCGCCCCGGCTTTCCCGGAGGCTCCAACCTTTGAGAGGATGGAGCCATGAAGAAATCCACCAAGTACTCCCCGGAAGTCCGCGAGCGCGCCGTACGCATGGTCCGCGAGCATCTGGACGGTAAGCGTCCGGGCATCACGCCCCGGCAGGTTTCCAGCAATGCGGCAGCAGCTCAGCCAGTGCACTGGCTGGCTGCGTCGGCAGGCGTGTGAGCACGTCTTTCAGGTAGGCATACGGGTCATGCCCATTCAACCGCGCCGACTGGATCAGCGTCATCAGCGCCGCCGCTCGCTTGCCGCTGCGTAGCGAGCCGGCAAACAGCCAGTTCGAGCGGCCTAGGGCCCACGGGCGGATCTGGTTCTCGCACCCGTTGTTGTCGATGGCGACCATCCCGTCATCGAGATAACGCACCAAGGCCGTCCAGCGTTTGAGGCTGTAGTCGAGTGCCTTGGCGATGGCCGTGCCTTCGTGGACGCGGTCACGCTGGACGAGCATCCAGGCGTTCAGGGCATCGGCGATGGGTTTGGCTTGTTCCTGGCGTATTCGCCGTCGTTTGTCCGGCGGCAGATCGCGCACCTCACGCTCGATGGCGTACAACTGACCAATGTGATGCAGGGCCTGTTCGGCCAGTGGGCTCTGGTTGGCCACATGCAGGTCGTAGAACTTGCGCCGGGCATGGGCCATGCAGCCGATTTCGGTCACACCCTGCTCGAAGCAGGCCTTGTAGCCGGCGAAGTCGTCGCAGACCAGCTGGCCTTTCCAGTCGCCCAGGAAAGCGCGGGCATGCTCGCCGGCACGGCTGGGGCTGAAGTCGTAGACCACCGCCCGCAGATCGGCGAACGGGCTGGCCGCATAGGCCCACACGTAGGCCCGCTGGGTCTTCTTCATGCCCGGAGCCAGCATCTGCACCGGGGTTTCATCAGCATGCAGGACCTCCTGGCGCAGCAGGCCATCACGCAGCGCATCGACCAGTGGTTGCAGTTGCACGCCACAGGCGCC
>NZ_JAMJEZ010000037.1 GCF_023544715.1 Pseudomonas eutrophicaquae
CGGGAATAGCTCAGTTGGTAGAGCACGACCTTGCCAAGGTCGGGGTCGCGAGTTCGAGTCTCGTTTCCCGCTCCAGATAAAAAGGCACCTTCTCAGGAAGGTGCCTTTTTTGTTGGAAGAAATATCGAGTCTCCCGCCCAGATCGGAGGGCGAGAGATTCGAGCCACGCTGCGCTCAGTGCCGTGCAGCGTCCTCGGGCAGGGCCAGCAGTTGCTTTTCCTGAACCCAGTCAAAATCCAGGCCATGTTGCTCGGCAATGAAGCGGCGCTCATCCAGCTGCTGGAACAGTTCGATCTCTTCGTCCGGCATGTAATGCAGGCAGTCGCCGCCGAAGAACCACAAAAGGTCGCGCGGAATCAGGTGGGCAATCTGCGGGTAGCGATGGAAGACCTGTACGATCAGTTCCTGACCGAGGTACATGGCGTCTTCCGGCTGGCCGCGGAGTGCCTCCAGCAGTGCGTCAAAGCGCTCAAGGAACAGGGCGTGGTTGTCTTCAGGTACCTGTTCGGCCTCACCCAGTGCGGCCAGTACGCTGCGTAGGTGGTTGAGCAGGGCGAGATGGTGTTCGAGGTAATTCATTAGTGCGAGCCGGCAATTCACGGGGGCGCGAGTATAGCAGTTGTGCGATCGTCGCCCGTTAATCCGGCACTTCGCGGCGCCATTGCAGTGCGAATGTGCGTTCAAGGTTGCATTTCCCCTGGCCAGCCTCTATCTAGTGGCTTCGATTTTCCGCATGTGACTCCCCATGACATCTGCATTGACCATCCGTCAGCTGACCAAGACCTACGGCAACGGCTTCCAGGCACTGCAAGGCATTGACCTGGAAGTGGCTGAAGGTGATTTCTTCGCCTTGCTCGGTCCCAATGGGGCCGGTAAATCGACCACCATCGGTATCCTCTCGACTCTGGTCAACAAGACCTCCGGCACTGTTGAGGTGTTCGGGCATGATCTGGATCAGGACCCTGCAGGCCTCAAGCGCTGCTTGGGCGTCGTGCCGCAGGAGTTCAACTTCAACCAGTTTGAGAAGGCCTTCGACATCCTGGTGGCCCAGGCGGGCTATTACGGTATTCCGGCACGCTTGGCCGGTGAGCGCGCCGAGCAGTACCTGACCGAGCTGGGGCTCTGGGAAAAGCGCAATGTGCCCTCACGGATGCTCTCAGGCGGCATGAAGCGCCGATTGATGATTGCGCGAGCGCTGATCCATCAGCCGCGCCTGCTGATCCTCGATGAGCCGACGGCGGGCGTTGATATCGAGCTGCGCCGCTCGATGTGGAGCTTTTTGACGCGCCTGAATCAGCAGGGCATAACCATCATTCTCACCACCCACTATCTCGAAGAAGCCGAACAGCTGTGCCGCAATATCGGCATCATCGATCACGGGCGGATTGTCGAAAACACCAGCATGCGCGAGCTGCTGATGAAGCTGCATGTCGAAACCTTCCTGCTCGATCTGCGGCGCCCGCAACAGATCGTGCCGGCCCTATCCGGGTATCAGGCCAAGCTTATCGACGCACAGACCCTTGAGGTGCAGGTCGAGAAGAGTCAGGGGCTCAATTCGCTGTTTGCGCAGTTGGCCAATCGCGGTATCGAGGTGCTGAGCATGCGCAACAAGACCAATCGCCTTGAGGAGCTGTTCGTTTCTCTGGTGGAAAAGAATCTGGCAGGGGGGCAGTAAATGTCTGTGGAATTTCGTGCCAACCGGGTCGCGCTGCAGACCATCGTCCGCAAGGAAGTGCGCCGCTTCATGCGGATCTGGCCGCAGACCCTGCTGCCGCCTGCGATCACCATGGTCCTGTATTTTGTGATCTTCGGTAACCTCATTGGCCGGCAGATCGGTGACATGGGTGGCTTCTCCTACATGGAGTACATCGTCCCCGGTCTGATCATGATGTCAGTGATCACCAATTCCTATGGCAACGTGGTGTCGAGCTTCTTTGGCACCAAATTTCACCGCTCCATCGAGGAGTTGATGGTCTCGCCGACCTCGCCCCATGTGATTCTGGTGGGCTTTGTGACCGGTGGCGTGCTGCGGGGGTTGGCGGTTGCGCTGATCGTCACCGCGCTCTCGCTGTTCTTCACCCGCCTGCAGGTACACAACATCGCGGTGACCGTGCTCGTGATCCTGCTGGCCGCGACCATTTTCTCGTTGTGTGGCTTTATCAACGCCGTTTATGCGCGCAACTTCGATGATATTTCGATCATTCCAACCTTCGTGCTGACGCCGCTGACCTACCTGGGTGGCGTGTTCTACTCGATCAGCATGCTGCCATCGTTCTGGCAGACCGTATCCATGGGGAATCCGATCCTGCACATGGTCAATGCCTTCCGCTATGGGATTCTCGGCGTTTCTGACATCCATATCGGTATCGCCATGGCCCTGATGGTGCTGGCGGCTGTGGTGCTGTACACCGTGAGCTTGCAGCTGCTCAAGCGCGGTATCGGCATGCGTCAGTGAATCGACTGCCACCTTTTGGTGGCAGTTTTGAGCTTTTTCTTTCCGAGTGAGTCCCGCATGGCGCAAGACGTTTATCACTCTCCGCTGGGCAAGGCCACGGAGTACGTGGCGGAGTACGCCCCCGAGCTGTTGTTCCCGATTCCTCGCCTGGCCAAGTGGTTGGAGCTGGGCATTGACCCCGAGGCTCTGCCATTTGTGGGGCATGACGTGTGGAACTGCTACGAGCTGTCCTGGCTGAACGAGCGCGGCAGACCCTGCGTGGCGATCGGCGAGTTTGTCATCCCGGCACATTCGCCCTGCATCATCGAGTCCAAGTCCTTCAAGTTGTATCTCAACTCCCTGAACCAGACGCGCTTTGCTGGGCCTGCGGCGCTGGTCGAGGTGCTGGAGCGTGATCTGTCTGCGGCAGCCGGCGCGCCGGTAGCGGTGCGGGTACGCAGCCTGCAGGAGGTGACGGAGGAGGGTGTAGCTGCTGCGCCGGGGACGTGCATCGATGAGCAGGATATTGCCATTGAATGTTATGGCCCGCCGGATGCGGCGCTGCTGGCCAGCGATCGTGCTTGTCGGGTCGATGAAGTCCTGCACAGTCACTTGCTCAAGTCCAACTGCCCAGTGACGGGGCAGCCGGACTGGGGCACGCTGGTGATCGATTATCGCGGTCCGCAACTGGACCGTGCGGCGCTGCTGGCGTATGTGGTGTCACTGCGGATGCATGGTGACTTCCATGAGCAGTGTGTCGAGCGGGTCTATCTGGATCTGCTGCGGCATCTGCAGCCCGAGCGGCTGAGTGTGCGGGCACGTTATGTGCGCCGCGGTGGTTTGGACATCAATCCGTGCCGCAGCCTGCAAGCTATGGCGGTTGATAACCGGCGCCTGGTCCGCCAGTGAGCCTGCGCTCTGCCGCTGGGCGGAGCACAGGCTTTTTCGGTTATTCAGATGCCCATGTTGGCCAGCGTCTGCAAGATGGCGCGCAGGCTGCCTGCCAGTGTCGGGTGGCTGACTTCAAAACGCTCGACGGCCAGGTTGACACCATCGATCAGGCTCGCCTCGGCTGAGTGTGCCCGTTCACTGGCCAGACGCAGCTCGATGTCAGCCATCAGTTCGACCAGCGCGGCCTGATCTTCCTCGCCCAAGGGCTGCTGGGTGTCGGCCAGTTGCTGGCGCAGGTCGTCGAGTTGCTGTTGCAGTTGGCGTATTGGCATGGCGTAGGTTTCCTGACTGATGATCGTGCAAGGCGGCGCTGCTGCCGTCCTGCCTGCTGCAAGATTAACCCAGGTACGCTCGGGTTGCTGCCCGTATCGGCAAGCCTGACCATGGGGTGGTTATAATGCGTCTCCGGCAAGGTTTACCCGCCTGGCCGATACCCTGTCCAAGGAGAGCTGTCATGCATTCAACTGCTGCCAAGGGGCGCCGCCAGGCGGTTGCGCTGTTGCTTTCGGGGCTTGCCATGCTGCCGCTGGCGGTCCAGGCCAGCGAGGATGATCCGTGGGAAGCCGTCAACCGGCCGATCTTCGTCTTCAACGATACCGTCGATACCTATGCGCTCAAGCCGCTGGCGCGTGGTTATCAGGCCGTCACGCCGGCTTTTCTCGAGGAGGGGGTCAGCAATGTCTTTGCCAACCTCGGCGAGGTCGGCAATCTGGGCAATAACCTGCTGCAGGGCAAGCTCCATGATGCCGGGGTGGACACTGCACGACTGCTGATCAACAGCACCGTCGGGGTGCTGGGCTTCTTCGATGTCGCACGCCATGCGGGACTGGCGCGCAATGATGAAGATTTCGGCCAGACCCTGGGCGCCTGGGGCGTACCGCGTGGTCCCTATGTGATGCTGCCGCTGCTCGGGCCGAGCACCGTGCGCGATGCGGCGGGGCGTGGGGTCGATACGCTGCATTCGTTTTACCCGCTGATGGAGCATATTCCTACCCGTAACAGCGTGCGCACGCTGGATGTGGTGGATACCCGGGCGCAGCTGCTGTCGGCCGAGCGGGTGATCACCGGTGATAAATATGTATTCCTGCGTAACGCCTACCTGCAAATGCGCGAGTTCAAGGTAAACGACGGGCAGGTCGAGGACGATTTCTAAGGCGTCCGCTACGTTCGCCCGCCGGGTCGGGCGACGTGCCAGCCGTCTCCGAGTCGGGCTTGAACCACGCCGTCGATGGGCGTAGTGTCGCGCCTTGTATCGGCGTCCCCGACGCCTGCTTTTTCCTCCCACCGGCGAGCTGCCTGTGGCGTCCCTTGCCTGGATGGTGCATGCATACGATCAGTGCCAAGCTGTTGGTGATTGATGATGATGAGGGTGTTCGTGCCCGTCTGAGCAATCACCTTGAGGAGTGTGGGTTCTGTGTCCTGCAGGCGGCGAGCGCAGCACAGGGCTGGTGTCTATTTGAGCAGGAGCAGCCGGATCTGGTGCTCTGTGATCTGGGCCTGCCGGTGCAGAGCGGGCACGCGCTGGTGCAGCGCATCGCAGAGTATGGCGGTGATGAGCCGGTGATTGCCCTGTCAGCGGCTGGCGTCATGAGTGATGCGGTCGAGGCGCTGCGTCTGGGCGCGGTCGATTATCTGGTCAAGCCCATCGAGGATCTGGCGCTGCTGGAGCATTCAGTGCGCCGTGCGCTGGATCGCGCGCGCCTGCGTCGTGAGAACCGCCGTTACCGCGAGCGACTGGAGGCAGCCAATCGCGAGCTGCAGGCTAGCCTGCGTCTGCTGCAGGAAGACCAGACCGCCGGCCGTCAGGTGCAGATGAACATGCTGCCGCAGACCCCTTGGGTTACCGAGGATCTGCACTTTGCGCATCGCATCTTGCCGTCGCTGTATCTGTCGGGAGATTTTGTCGATTACTTCCAGATCGATGAGCGGCGCATTGGCTTCTATCTGGCCGATGTGTCCGGCCACGGGGCGTCATCGGCCTTTGTCACGGTGCTGCTCAAGTTCATGACCACGCGCCTGTTGTATGAGTCCCGGCGCGGACGCAATCGCCCGCCGCCCGAGATTCAGCCCTCCCAGGTGCTTGCCCACATCAACCGTGGCCTGCTCAACTGCCGTCTGGGTAAGCATGTGACCATGGTCGGTGGCGTGATTGATCTCGATACGCAGACCCTGACCTACAGTGTGGGAGGGCATCTGCCGCTGCCGGTGCTGTTCTGTGAGGGCGAGGCGCGCTACCTGCAAGGGCGCGGCCTGCCAGTCGGGCTGTTTGACGATGCGCGTTACAAGGATCACCAGCTGCCGCTGCCGGCGCGTTTCAGCCTGACGTTATGCTCGGACGGGGTGCTGGATCTCTTGCCGGGCAATACCCTCAAGGACAAGGAAGCCATACTGCCGGAGCTGGTGCGCAGCTGCGGTGGCACCCTCGAAGGTCTGCAGTCCGCGCTCGGGCTGGCCAATCTGGGAGAGATGCCCGATGATATCGCCTTGCTGGTGCTGAGCAGGAATTGTGCATGAGTACGGGTAAGATCCAGTTTGCCGAGCAGGATGGCGTCTTTGTCCTCAAGTTTGTGGGGGAGGTGCGCCTGACGCTCTGTTCGGCTCTGGATGCGACCATTGAAAGCATCTTTGCTGCTGAGCACTTTGTCGCCATCGTCATTGACCTGACGCAGGCGACCAATATCGATAGCACCACGCTGGGCCTGCTGGCCAAGCTATCGATTCTCTCTCGGCAAAAGAGCGGCTTGCTACCGACCCTAGTCACCACCAATCCCGACATTGACCGCTTGCTCGAGTCGATGGGTTTTGAGCAGGTGTTCAATATTGTCGGCTCGCCCGTGCGCTGCCCGGATTGCCTGTGTGATCTGCCGCCACAGGATGCCAATGAGTCCACGGTACGCCATACCGTGCTCGAAGCGCACCGCATCCTCATGGACCTTAATGAGCGCAATCGTGAGGCCTTTCGCGATCTGGTCACGGCACTTGAGCGCGGCTAAGCCGCGCCCTTGCCTCCATCGCCTGCTGCGGCTGGCTCCAAGGCCTCAGCACAGCCCCTGCAGCAGAGCCTCCAGTTTTTCCTGATCGCGCGCAAACGAGCGGATACCTTCGGCCAGCTTTTCAGTGGCCATCGCATCCTCATTGAGCTGCCAGCGAAAGCGGGGCTCATCGAGGTGCTCGCGTGGTTCGGCGGTGGCTCCTGGTGCGAGGCGCCGCGGCAGCGCTCCCTGGCTCTGAGCCAGTTGCTCCAAAAGATCCGGGCTGATGGTCAGGCGGTCACAGCCGGCCAGCTGTTCGATCTGGCCAAGATTGCGGAAGCTGGCGCCCATCACCACGGTCCCGTAGTCGTGGGCCTTGTAGTAGTTGTAAATGCGCGTGACGGACTGCACGCCCGGATCTTCGCTGGCGCTGAAGTCGCGCCCTTCAGCCTTGCGGTACCAGTCGTAGATGCGGCCGACAAAGGGCGAAATCAGGAAGGCGCCGGCATCGGCACAGGCCTGGGCCTGGGCGAAGCTGAACAGCAGAGTCAGGTTGGTCTGGATGCCCTCGCGCTCGAGCTGTTCGGCGGCGCGAATGCCTTCCCAAGTGGCGGCGATCTTGATCAGCACCCGCTCACGATCCACACCCGCATCGGCATACAGCCCGATCAGCCGCTGCGCGCGCGCCACGCTTGCCGGCGTATCGAAAGACAGCCGGGCATCCACCTCGGTTGAGACCCGACCCGGGATGCCCGCAAGGATCTCGCGGCCAACCGCAACCGCAAAGCGGTCGCAGGCCAGCGCAGGATCGCTGCCATGGGCCACGGCATCATGCAGCAGGGGCTGGCAACGCGGCAGGGCAGCGGCCTTGAGCAACAGCGAGGGATTGGTGGTGGCATCCACCGGCTGCAGCCGGGCGATGGCTTCAAAGTCGCCCGTGTCGGCGACGACGGTGGTGTATTGCTTGAGTTGCTCCAGCTTGGAAGTCATCGATCCTGCATCCGCTCAGTGTGCAAGCGCCTGACATTACCTTAGAGCCTGTGACCCCTCAATGACTCAGTGCGGCGCAGCGGGTGATCGCTCTGCCGGCTGGCGTGGGCGAGTATTGGTTTGAGGTTGAAGGCGGCAGTTTGCGCGGCGGATCACGCGGTATCTGCCAGCGCTTTCACGGCCTGCGATGCGGCCTGCGGCAAGCAGATTAGCCATGCACTAGCGTGACGGCTCCTGCCGGTGATCGCTGGCAGGCCTTTTGACTGACCAAGGGACTGCACCTCATGATTCGACCATTGACTTCTGCTTTGCTGCTGGCGCTGATGGCCAGTATTTCCCTGCCGCTCCAGGCCAATCCCTCGCTTGCTACCGAGCCGCCTGCTGCGCTCAATGTGCCCGCAGCCCCCGTAGCGGCTGCGCAGAACGCTGCTCCTGAGGCTGCCGCCGCAGCGCCGGCGAATATGTCCGGACAGGTGCTGATCAATTCGGCGGATGCCGAGATGCTGGCGCGTGAGCTCAGCGGTATCGGCGCCGCCAAGGCACAGGCCATCGTTGCCTATCGTGAGGCGAATGGCCCGTTTGCGGTGGTGGATGAGCTGCTTGAGGTGCGCGGGATCGGTCCGGCGATCCTCGAGAAGAACCGTGCCCGGCTGAGCCTCGATTAACGCTGGGTTGGCGCGGGGAGGGGCCTTGCCGGTGGCCGGCCCCTTTCCCATGGTGTGGCGGTTTATTTCAGGCGTCGCTCAACGCCTTTCTCCACCAGCACCTTGGCGGAGATCTCCTCGACCGAAAAGTGCGTCGAATTGATGAAAGGAATGTTCTCGCGGCGTAGCAGGGCTTCCACTTCACGCACTTCAAACTCGCACTGCGCGTAGCTGGCGTAGCGACTGTTGGGCTTGCGCTCATGGCGGATGGCGGCCAGACGGTCAGGGTCAATGGTCAGGCCGAACAATTTATCCTTGTGGGCGCGCAACGCGGTTGGCAGGGTCAGGCGCTCCATGTCCTCTTCGGTCAACGGATAGTTGGCAGCACGGATCCCGTATTGCATGGCCATGTACAGGCAGGTCGGCGTCTTGCCGCAGCGCGATACGCCGACCAGAATCAAGTCTGCCTTGTTGTAGTAATGGGTGCGCGCCCCGTCGTCGTTGTCCAGCGCAAAATGCACCGCGTCGATGCGCTCCATGTAGTTGGGGTTGTGGGCAATCGAGTGCGACTTGCCGACCGAATAGGAGGAGTGGGCATTGAGCTCCTGCTCCAGCGGCGAGAGAAAGGTCGAGAAGATGTCGACCATAAAGCCGTTGCAGTGCGCCAGAACCTGGCGAATTTCGCTGTTGACGATGGTATCGAAGATGATGGGGCGCACGCCGTCTGCCTCGGCAGCTGCATTGATTTGTTGTACCATCATCCGCGCTTTTTCCACCGTATCGATGTACGGTCGGGTCAGCTTGTGGAAGTTGAAATTCTCGAACTGGGCGAGCAGGCTCTGGCCCAGGGTTTCGGCGGTGATACCGGTGCCGTCGGAGATGAAGAACGCAGTACGTTTCATGGTCGCCCTGTCAGGCTGAGGGGAACAGGTTCCCGGCTATCGTGGAGCGGCCCGCAGCGACAGTCCGCCGTAATGACGGCATTTTCACCCATTTTCCCGGTAGCGGCCACAAGCCGCCGCTGGTCGAAAAGCGCTTTCTGCACACACTTAGGGGAGAAGTCACCTTGGCAGAGTACGTAGTTTCCCTCGACAAGCTCGGCGTCCACGATGTAGAGCACGTGGGGGGCAAGAATGCTTCCCTGGGCGAGATGATCAGCAACCTCGCCGGTGCGGGAGTATCCGTACCCGGTGGCTTCGCCACCACCGCGCAGGCCTACCGTGACTTCCTCGAGCAGAGTGGTCTCAACGAGCGCATCCATGCGGCTCTCGATGCCCTGGATGTCGATGACGTCAATGCGCTGGCCAAGACCGGTGCCGAGATCCGCCAGTGGGTGATGGACGCCGAGTTTCCCGCCCAGCTGGATGCCGACATCCGCCATGCATTTGCCGAGATGAGTGCCGGCAACGAGCACATGGCCGTGGCCGTGCGCTCTTCCGCGACTGCTGAAGACCTGCCGGATGCCTCCTTTGCCGGCCAGCAGGAAACCTTCCTGAACATCCGTGGCGTCGATAACGTGATCCGCGCCACCAAGGAAGTCTTCGCTTCCCTGTTCAACGACCGCGCCATTGCCTACCGCGTGCACCAGGGCTTTGATCACAAGCTGGTCGCCCTGTCGGCCGGCGTACAGCGTATGGTTCGCTCGGAAACCGGCACCGCCGGGGTGATGTTCACCCTGGACACCGAATCCGGCTTCCGTGATGTGGTGTTCATCACCGGCGCCTATGGCCTGGGCGAGACCGTGGTGCAGGGCGCAGTCAACCCTGATGAGTTCTATGTGCACAAGCCGACGCTGGAAGCTGGCCGCCCGGCCATCCTGCGCCGCAACCTCGGCAGCAAGGCGATCAAGATGGTCTATGGCGATGAAGCCAAGGCCGGTCGCTCGGTCAAGGTGGTCGATGTCGAGCGTGCCGACCGGGCGCGTTTTGCCCTGACCGATGCCGAAGTCACCGAGCTGGCCAAACAAGCCTTGATCATCGAGAAGCACTATGGCCGCCCGATGGACATCGAGTGGGCCAAGGATGGGGATGATGGCCAGCTGTACATCGTGCAGGCTCGCCCGGAGACGGTAAAAAGCCGCTCCAGCAACGTCATGGAGCGTTACCTGCTCAAGGAAAAGGGCAAGGTACTGGTCGAGGGCCGTGCCATCGGTCAGCGCATCGGTGCTGGCCGGGTCGTGGTGATCCACGATATCGCCGAGATGGACAAAGTACAGCCGGGCGACGTGCTGGTGTCCGACATGACCGACCCGGACTGGGAGCCGATCATGAAGCGCGCCAGCGCGATCGTCACCAACCGTGGCGGGCGTACCTGCCATGCAGCAATCATCGCCCGTGAGCTGGGTATCCCAGCGGTGGTCGGTTGCGGCAACGCGACCCATGTCCTCAAGGATGGCATGGAGGTGACTGTCTCCTGCGCCGAAGGCGATACCGGCCTGATCTACGAGGGCGCGCTGGGCTTTGACGTGCGGCAGAATTCGGTGGATGCCATGCCGGAGCTGCCGTTCAAGATCATGATGAACGTCGGTAACCCGGATCGTGCCTTTGACTTTGCCCAGCTGCCCAATGCCGGGGTTGGTCTGGCGCGTCTGGAGTTCATCATCAACCGCATGATCGGCGTGCACCCCAAGGCCCTGCTGAACTTCGACAGCCTGCCGCCGGAAACCCGTGACAGTGTCGAGAAGCGCATTGCCGGCTACGACGATCCGGTCGGCTTCTACGTCGAGAAGCTGGTCGAGGGCATCAGTACCCTGGCTGCCGCCTTCTGGCCGAAGAAGGTCATCGTGCGCATGTCCGACTTCAAGTCCAACGAGTATGCCAACCTGATCGGCGGCAAGCTCTACGAGCCGGAAGAAGAGAACCCGATGCTCGGCTTCCGCGGCGCCTCGCGTTACATCAGCGACAGCTTCCGCGACTGCTTCGAGCTGGAATGCCGGGCGATGAAGAAGGTCCGCAACGAAATGGGCCTGACCAACGTCGAGATCATGATCCCGTTCGTGCGCACCCTTGGTGAAGCCTCGCAGGTCGTCGAGCTCTTGGCCAGCCATGGCCTCAAGCGCGGCGAGAACGGCCTGCGGGTGATCATGATGTGCGAGCTGCCGTCCAATGCGCTGCTGGCGGACGAGTTCCTCGAGTACTTCGATGGCTTCTCGATCGGCTCCAACGACCTGACCCAGCTGACCTTGGGCCTCGACCGTGACTCGGGGATCATTGCTCACCTGTTCGATGAGCGAAATCCGGCGGTCAAGAAGCTGCTCTCCAGTGCCATTGCGGCCTGTACCAAGGCCGGCAAGTACATCGGTATCTGCGGTCAGGGGCCTTCGGATCACCCAGATCTGGCCAAATGGCTGATGGAGCAGGGCATCGACAGCGTATCGCTGAACCCTGACTCGGTACTCGACACCTGGTTCTTCCTGGCTGACGAGCACGCCTGAGTCGGCTGAGCGTGGTGCAAACGCAGGGCGGGGCCTTAACGGGCACCCGCCCTGTGTGTTTAGGCCGCGCCCTCCCTACATTGGCCTAGTTTGCGCGCGGCGGGCGAGTGGCTAGGATGAGGGTGTTCGCGGTGCCGAGCGCCTTGGGTGCGCTAGCCCGTAACTTTTTTGCCGAACTTTCAACGCAAGGAGCCTTGCATGCAATACGTCACCCCCGATCTGTGCGACGCCTACCCCTATGTGCATGTTGTCGAGCCGATGTTCAGCAACTTCGGCGGCCGCGATTCCTTCGGTGGCCAGATCGTCACCATCAAGTGCTTTGAAGACAACTCGCTGGTCAAGGAGCAGGTCGAGCTGGATGGCCGTGGCAAGGTGCTGGTGGTGGATGGCGGCGGTTCGCTGCGCCGGGCGCTGCTGGGCGACATGCTGGCTGAGAAGGCTGCGAAGAATGGCTGGGAAGGCATCGTGGTCTATGGCTGCATTCGTGATGTGGACGTAATTGCCCAGACTGACCTTGGAGTGCAGGCCCTGGCGGCGCATCCGATGAAGACCGACAAGCGCGGCATCGGTGACCTGAACGTGGCCGTGACATTCGGCGGTGTAACGTTCCGTCCCGGTGAATACCTGTATGCCGATAACAACGGCGTCATCGTGTCCCCCGACGCCCTGCAGATGCCGGCCTGAGCATGGGGGTCGTCCTGCAGACGGTGATAGCATTCTCAGTGGAGCCGGTGCATGCGTGAAGGCGATCAGGGTGGCGAGCGCGGTCTGGTCTACGGCTATGTGCTGGACGGCGAGGGCGGTGCCCGGCGTCTGAGTCGTGATGCGCTGGCGGTGCTGGACCTGCGCCCGGGCGAGAGCCTCTGGCTGCACTGGGATCGCAGCGTGCCCGGCGCCCGTCAGTGGCTGCGTGACAGCAGCGGACTCAATGCGTTTGCCTGTGATCTGCTGCTCGAAGAGGCGACCCGCCCACGCCTGCTGCATCTGGGTGCCGAGCGCCTGTTGCTGTTTTTACGCGGCGTCAACCGCAATCCCGGGGCGGCTCCTGAGGATATGGTTTCGCTGCGCATCTATGCCGATGCGCAGCGAGTCATCTCCCTGCGCCTACGCCCGCTGCAGGCCATTGACAGTCTTTGTCAGGCCTTTGAGCGGCGCGAAGGGCCGTGCAATGCCTCGCAGGTCTTGCTGTTTCTAGCCGAGGCGCTGACCGATCATGTCGATACGCTGACCAGCGATCTGGCTGAGCGTCTTGATGCGATTGAAGAAGCTCTCGAGCAGGATGAGCAGGCGGTGCCGGATCGCCATCAATTGCTCACCCTGCGGCGCCAAGCAGCCAGCCTGCGCCGCTACCTGGCACCGCAGCGCGATATCTATGCCCAGCTTGCCAGCAATCACCTGAGCTGGCGCAGCAGTGAAGATGCTGATCAGTGGAACGAGCTGCATAACCGGCTGATCCGCAACCTCGAGGAGCTGGAACTGGCCCGCGAGCGGGTCAGTCTGCTGCAGGAAGCCGAGCACCGGCGCATCACCGAGCGGATGAATCGCACCATGTACCTGCTGGGGATCATTACCGGGTTCTTCCTGCCGATGAGCTTTCTCACCGGTCTGCTCGGCATCAACGTCGGTGGCATACCCGGCTCCGAGCACCCCTATGGCTTTGTGCTGGCCTGCCTGCTGATTGGCGGGCTGGCGCTGTTTCAGTGGTGGTTGTTCCGGCGCCTGCGCTGGCTGTGAGGGGCGTGCCCGTGTGACGGCGAGCGTGCCGGCAGCGTCCCGATAGGGACTGTTTCGGGTTTTTCATTGGCGAGGCTGAGGTGTCCATGCAAGATCCTTTTGAGGCATCGCTGCGCGATCTGCTGCGTGAATCGCGGGCGCCCTCGGCGGAGCCGGCCGAGCACGATCGCCTGCACCGCGTACTCAAGACTGCCAACCGCCAGACCGGAGCCGGTGATCTGCTGCGCCTGCTCGGTCACTGGTTCTGTGCCCTGAGGCTGGCTTTCAATCGTGGCACGACCCGTCCGGCGGTGTCGGTAACCCGTCGACTGCACAACGGCGCGCACCGCGCCCATGAGGCTGACTGAACATGGAATTCGATATCTGGACCCAGGGCCTGCTCGGCGCGATGAGTACCCTGTGGGGCAAGCTGGCTGGTTTCATCCCCAATTTGCTGGGGGCCTTGCTGGTGGTGGTGCTGGGTTTTGTGGTGGCCAAGCTGCTCGACACCTTGCTGTCCAAACTGCTGGCCAAGCTCGGCCTGGATCGCCTGTTGGCCGGCACGGGGCTGCCGCGTGTGCTGGAGCGCGCGGGGGTCAGCAGCAGCGTTTCAACCCTCGCGGGGCGGATCGTCTACTGGTTCGTGCTGCTGGTGTTCCTGGTTTCGGCGGCGGAGTCGCTGGGCCTGCAGCGGGTGTCGGCGACTCTGGATTTGTTCGCCCTGTATCTGCCCAAGGTCTTTGGCGCGGCGCTGGTGCTGTTGGCTGGTGTGCTGCTGGCCCAGCTGGCCAACAGTCTGGTGCGCGGCGCGGCCGAGGGGGTAGGGCTTGAGTATGGCAACAGTCTGGGGCGGGTGGCGCAGGTCATGGTCATCGTCATCAGCATCTCGGTGGCCATTGGGCAGCTTGAGGTCAAGACGGATCTGCTGAACCTGGTCATCGGCATCGTGCTGACCTCGGTCGGGCTGGCGCTGGCGCTGGCGCTGGGCCTGGGCAGTCGTGCCGTGGTCGGGCAGATCGTGGCGGGCATCTACCTGCGCGAGCTCTATGAGGTCGGCCAACAGATCCGTGTGGGTGAGGTGGAGGGGGTGATCGAGGAAATCGGCACGGTCAAGACGATCCTGCTCGATGAGCAGGGTGAGCTGGTGACCCTCAGCAACAGCTTGCTGCTCAGTGAGCAGGTACGCAGCCGCTGAACCTTTTGCTATCGCCCGCAAGGGGTGGCGTCCAGCGTCCCGTGGACGCGCTCGCCCTGCCTTGCGCACCAGACTGGCCCGATCCGTGAACATACCCAGTGCCCCGTCCCTGCGTTACGAACCCCACGAGCTGACCGATGAGGAGCTGGTGCAGCGTGCTCGTGAGGAGCTGCTGCATGTCACGCGGGCCTATGAGGAGCTGATGCGCCGCTACCAGCGCACGCTGTTCAATGTCTGCGCGCGCTACCTGGGCAATGACCGCGATGCCGACGATGTCTGCCAGGAAATCATGCTCAAGGTGCTCTATGGGCTGAAGAACTTTGAGGGCAAATCCAAGTTCAAGACCTGGCTGTACAGCATTACCTACAACGAGTGCATCACCCAGTACCGCAAGGAGCGCCGCAAGCGCCGCCTGATTGATGCGCTGAGCCTGGACCCTCAGGAAGAAGCCGAGGAGGAAAAAGCCCCCGAGGCTGAAACACGCGGCGGGCTCGACCGTTGGCTGGCACACGTCAATCCGATTGACCGGGAGATTCTGGTGCTGCGCTTTGTGGCCGAACTCGAGTTTCAGGAAATCGCCGACATCATGCACATGGGGCTGAGTGCCACCAAGATGCGTTACAAGCGCGCGCTGGATCGGTTGCGTGAGCGTTTTGCCAGTGAAGGCGAGGAGGCCGCTCTATAGGGCACCTCTAAAAACCAGGCTCACCTCCGGGTAAAATCGCCGTCCCGTTGACCACCCGGAGTCTGCTGATGTTGA
>NZ_JAMJEZ010000038.1 GCF_023544715.1 Pseudomonas eutrophicaquae
GGCGCCGGCGTGTGGACCCGCGACATCAATCGCGCCTACCGCATGGGGCGCGGCATCAAGGCTGGCCGCGTGTGGACTAACTGCTACCACCTGTACCCGGCGCACGCGGCGTTCGGTGGCTACAAGAAGTCTGGTGTGGGGCGCGAGACCCACAAGATGATGCTCGACCACTACCAGCAGACCAAGAACCTGCTGGTCAGCTACGACATCAATCCGCTGGGCTTCTTCTGAGCCTGTGCCCCGGCAGCGTCCGCTTTCCGGGGCCTCTTTTCTGCCTGTCGCACGCCAGATAGCGCGTGCGGCAGGCAGCCCTCAGCCCTGTGGGGCTCCCTCTCGATCATCACGATGAGCAACGAAGCGTGTGGCGGGCGAGCCATCGGCATTGAGCTGCACGATGCGCTCCGGGCGCCCCTCGGCATCGAGATGCACCTGTCCCAACCCGGCACCGTTCCACAAGCGCTCGCCGCGGGTGCCGCGATCGGGGGTGTGCGGGATGATGAGCATCGGCCGGCGTTTAGTCAGCCAGTTGAGCGGCGAGCGTGGCGCATACAGCCAGCGATTGAGGCGATCGAAACTATCGAGCAGACGGCGCGGGAATTCATTCTTCAGGCCGCTGCTGGTGATCTGCCACAGATGCGGTCCGCTTTCGCGCTGGCGCAGGCGGATGTCGTAGCTGAACGAGTAGTGCACATCACCGGAGAGGATCACGTAGTGGGCCGGGGTGCGTGAGTGGCGGAAGATGTTCAGCATCACCTGGGCGCTACCGCGGTGCGCCATCCAGTTTTCTGCATCGACCAGCAGCGGGTAGCCCGCCCAGGTGAACAGGCGCTGGATCCCCTCGATCAGCTTGACGCCGAACATCGGTGCCGGCGAGACGATGATGGCCGCCGGCTCGTCGAGCAAGGCCTGCTGCAGCTCGCAGAGCGCTTCCCAGTCCATCAGCCCGGAGGGGCGGCTGAGGCGGCTTTCGCTGCGCCAGCGCTGGGTGCGGGTATCGAGCACCAGCAGGGTGGGCTGGCCACTGAGGCGATAGCCCCAGCGGCGAAAGCGCAGCAGCGCTCCGATCAACTCATCCTGCGGGCGAGCATCCAGGCGGTTATCGGCGGCCTGCGCCTGAGCCAGCAGCGCCTGCAGATCTGGCATCAGTGCCTGGAAGACATCAGGATCATTGCCCCAGCCTTGGCAGAGCAGGTAGGCGAGCAGTGCATTGCCGATGATCCGCCGCGAGAAGGGGTGGCCGTAGGCACTGGCTTCCCACTGGGCGGAGAGGTTCCAGTCATCGGTGATGTCATGATCATCAAAGATCATCAGGCAAGGCACCTGCGACAGCGCGCGCGCCACCCGATCAAGGCTGCCGACAAAGCCATCGAGCACCCGAAGCTCCGTGGCATAGCGTTGCTGCTGGGCGGCGGTCAGCGGCGGGATGCGCGGGCTGATCAGCCGCCAGGGCACCGGCGACCAGCACAGCAGGTACATGGCCATGACCTCGGCAAAGGTCACCAGATGGTTATGGGCGCTGGCGCTGGTGAACACCGGCTTGCGGGCGCCGCCAAAGAAGCGCTCGCGCAGCGCCTGGTTGGCGTCGCAGGCGGGCAGCAGGCGCTCGCGCTGGTAATAGCTGTCGGCATGGCGATACAGCGCCTGGCTGTCGCTGACCATCGCACCTTCCAGACACTCATCAAACAGCCCCAGCCGCTCGATCAGCGCGTGGATGGCGACCAGCATGGGACCGGCAACGTCATCGGCATAGATCTGGTCGCCGCTGAGCATCAGCCAGGCCGGGCGTTGGGATGGCTGCTGCAGGCTTTCCTCCAGTACGCGATCGGCCAGCGCCAGACCGTCTGCGCTGGCATGGTGCGGCTTGCGGCAGGAGCCGTGCAGCAGGTGATCGTGACGAGCGCGGCGCACGAACTGCAGGCGCGTCTGCCCCGGGTACAGCAGGTGCGGGGCCAGATCAGCCAGACGCTGGCCATCGCTGCACAGGTCGTAATCGATCAGGGTATCGGCGGGCAAAGCCTCGGCCAGGGGCAGATCAATCAGGTGCAGCCAGGCGTGCCGGCCTACCGGCAGGCATTGGCAGTGCGGTGCATCGAGCGTCTGGCGCAGGCTGCCACCCGGCCAGTCCAGTTCGAGGGTCAGTGTCAGCGGGCGACTGGCGACCAGCCACAGCACCAGACGCTGGGCTTCCAGGCGGCGTAGCAGCGGCCCCGCCAGCAGGTCGGGCAGGGCGGGTGGGGCGGCGGTGCAGGGGGCGTCAAGGGGCATGGACGGCTCTGGGTAGCGGGTATGCAGCGTTGAGCGCGCTACTTTAGCACCTGGGCCGACCCTGCGTGGCGGGTGCGCTCCGGCTTGGCACGGGGCCACGGAGCACCGCGTCAGGGCTGGGCGAGGAAGTCCAGCGCCAGGGCCGCCATACTGCGGGCGCCGACCGCCAGTGCCGCTTCGTCGATGTCAAAATAGGGCGAGTGGTTCGGCGGAGCGGTCTTCGGGTCCTGACGCTTGGGATCAGTGGAGCCGAGGAAGAAGAACAGTCCGGGTACCTTCTGCTGATAGGCGGAGAAGTCTTCCGAGGCGCTCAGTTTCGGCGCGGTGATCGCCTTGCCGCCGGTGACCTGCTGCAGGGTCGGTGCCATGCGCTCGGTCAGCGTGGCATCGTTGACCGTGGTGGCATAGCCGGGCTTGAGCACCTTGAGCTCCGCTCGCGCCCCGCTGGCGGCGGCAATCGATTCAGCGGTGACCTGCATGCGCTTGAGGGTTTCATCGCGCATCCCGTCATCGAAGGTGCGCACGGTGCCGAGCAGTTCGACGCTCTCTGGGATGATGTTCTCGCGGTTGCCGCCCTGGATCGAGCCGATGGAAATCACCGCCGGCTCGCGGGCCAGGTTGAGCTGGCGGCTGACGATGGTCTGCATGCCGAGGATGATCTGCGCGCTGCTGACAATCGGATCGATGCCATTCCACGGGAAGCCGCCGTGAGTTTGCTTGCCGCTGACCTTGAGGGCGAAGGCGTCGCCGGAGGCGAGGATCGGGCCGGGCCGATAGGCCACGGTGCCGGTGGGGAAGGCGGGGATCAGGTGCAGGCCAAAGATGGCATCCACCTTGGGATTTTCCAGCACGCCGGCGGCGATCATCGCGCGGGCACCAATCGGTGCCTCCTCATCCTTGGGCACTTCGGAGTGGCCTTCTTCAGCGGGCTGGAAGATGAACTTGACGCTGCCGCTGATCTGCTCGCGCATGCCGGCCAGCACCTCGGCGGTGGCCATCAGGATCGCGGTGTGTCCGTCATGGCCACAGGCGTGCATGATGTCAACTTCCTGACCCATGTTCAGGCCGCGGGCCTTGGAGGCGAACGGCAGTCCAGTCAGCTCCTTGATCGGCAAGGCGTCCATGTCGGCGCGCAGCGCCACGATCTTGCCGGGCTTGGCGCCCTTGAGCAGGCCAACGACGCCGGTGCCGCCAACGCCGGTGGTCACTTCCATGCCGAGTTTGCGCAGGTGGTCAGCCACCAGCTTGGCGGTGCGCTGCTCCTGGTTGGACAGCTCCGGGTGCTGGTGGATGTCGCGGCGCCAGCCGATCATGCGCGGCTCCACCGCGGCGACGCGGGTCTGGATTTCGGCCAGCGCAGCAGGCTCGACGGCCTGGACGGTGTTGCTCAAGCCAAACAGGGCGCTGCTCAGGGCGAGGGCAAGGGCGTGAGGGGCAAGTCTTGTTGTTGTCATTATGGGTGCTCCGAAAAGGCATTCGGGCCGATATGACCCGAGGAGCGACCATACAAAGGGCTGTATGATGCGTCTAATGCGTAATTTTCATTTTTTTGATAACAGAGTGTGATCAGTGAATCTCACTCATCTACGCCATCTGCTGGCGCTGGCCGAGCATCACTCGTTTCGCAAGGCGGCCGAAGCGCTGTGTCTGACCCAGCCGGCCCTGAGCCGCAGCCTGCAGGCGCTGGAGCAGGAGCTGGGAGTGCGGCTGATCGACCGGGTGGGCAAGCGCAATGCACTGACCGCCTATGGCCAGCAGGTGGTCATCCATGCCCGGCGCATGCTCGGCGAGGCGGCGGAACTGCGCAGCAGCATCGAGCGCCTGCGCAGTGGCGAGTTGGGGCAGCTGCATGTCGGCCTGGGCCCGACACCGGCTTCGATCCTGATGACGCCGTTTCTGCGCCATATGGCCAGCCGGTATCCGCGGGTGCAGGTGAAGATTGCCCGCGGTTCGGTGCCGCTGTTGCTGCAGGCCCTGCATGATGAGGCAGTGGATGTGATCGCCATCGATTATCGGGCGCTGAGTGCATCCGATGAGCTGCAGATTGAACGCCTGCCCTCGCTGCGCGGCGGTTTCCTGTGCCGGTGCGGGCATCCGCTGCTGGCGCTGGAGACCGTCACGCTGCCGGCGCTGCGCGCGTATCCCGTGGCCTCGATGCCGCTGAGTGACGAGATTGCCCGCAACCTGATGCTCGAGCTCGGCCAGGAGGCCCATCCCCGTCAGTTGATGACCATCGACTGCGAGGATGTGGCTGGGCTTCTGGAGGTGGTGGAGGGCAGCGATGCGGTGTTCTTCGGGATCTTCGCCAGCGCCCGTGCCGCGCTGCAGGCGGGGCGTCTGCAGGAGCTGCGCATCACGCCGCACAGCGAGCGGTTCGGCCAGTACGCGCTGGTGCGTCTGGCCGGGCGCAGTGAGTCACCGGCGGTCGGGCTGTTTCGCACCTTTGTTGCGGCGCACTTTCACGACTGACGCCGCAATACCGTTACAAGCCCAGTAGTGCCTGTCGCTGCTGGGGCCATTGTTCGAGCCAGGCACTGAGGGCGTCCTCCGGCATGGCGCGGGCAATCAGCCAGCCCTGTGCCAGATCACAGCCGGCCTGGTAGAGATAGTCCCAGTCGCTCTGATCTTCCACGCCTTCGGCCACGGTGCGCATGCCCAGTTGGGCGGCCATCTTCAGGCTGGCATTGAGGATGCTGCGCCGGGCCGGATCATGGGCTGCGCCGTGCACGAAGCTGCGATCGAGCTTGAGCTCGCTGAAGGGAATATCGCGCAACTGGGCCAGCGAGGAATGGCCGGTGCCAAAGTCATCAATCGACAGCTTGATGCGCTTGAGGTGCAGCCGCGTGAGGATGTCCAGGGTGGTCTGCAGGTCCTCGATCAGATGACTTTCGGTGATCTCCAGCGTCAGGCAGGACAACGGCAGACCCGCTGCCGCCGTCTCGCTGGCAATCAGGTCTGGCAGATCCAGGGTATGCAGGTTCTTGGCCGACACATTGACCGCCACATGCAGCGGGTGACCGTTGGCATGCCAGCGCCGGGCATCCTGCAAGGCTTGTTGCAGGATCTGCCGGAACAGCGGATCGATCAGGCCGCACGCCTCGGCCAGCGGGATGAAGTGATCGGCGCCGACCAAACCGAGCTGTGGGTGCTGCCAGCGCGCCAGCGCTTCGACCCCCACGACGGCGCCTTTCTGAAAGGTCACCTTGGGCTGGTAGTGGTTGACGATTTGCCGCTGCTCCAGCGCGTGCAGCAGGTCGTCGCGGGTATGCGGGATGCGGGCGCCGCGTGTACCGGTCTGGGCTGATGCGGCGCTGCAGAGTGGTATCAGCTGCGCCAGTTGTGTGCGGTCTATCGGCTTTTGCAGGGCGCCCGGGACGTTCAGCCCGTGGGCACGGGCCAGGCGCCGGGCACTGTGCAGCAGGCGCGGATCCTCCTCGCCACTGATCAGCACCAGCGCGCCGCCGTAGGTCATGCCGGAAAGGTGGCGGATGAACTCGATGCCATCCAGTTCAGGCATCTGTAGATCACAAAAGACCAGCCCGGTCTCGGGATGCTCGGCGAGCCAGGCCAGCGCGTCGCTGGCCTGGTGGCAGACATGCACCTGCTCAAGGCTAAGGTCGCGCAGTTGCCGGGTCAGTAGCCGGCAGATCAGCGGGTCATCATCGACGATGAGGATATTCATGGAAAAGGCGCCCCGGACAGACGATCTGCCATAAAGAACGAATGAATGGCTACAGATTAGCGGATGTTATGGCTTTGGACCTACCCCAGCATCACAGGCCGCGTGTAACGTGAGGCGCCCTCACCGGGAGGACGGGTGCTCAGGTGACGGCAGCCTTAGTTGTGACCCTGTACAAAAAATCTCTGCGATAAAGGTCTCGTTACGATATGGAGCGCAAGTCGTCTATGCTGCAGGTTATCGCTAAACCCTTTCCGTCATTTCAGCAGGTCATGCCATGGGCACACTGACGATCAAACAGAAACTCTGGAGCATTCTGGCGGCAGCATGGATTGCCATGCTGGTCATTGCCGCCTGGGGGGCCTGGACCACCCGCTCGGTGATCATGAGCGAGCGTGAGAGCAAGGCGCAGGAGCAGACCGCGATCGTTCTGTCGCTGCTCAGCGATGTGGCTGCGCAGGTGGAGCGGGGTGGCATGGACCTGCAAGCCGGGCAGGTCTATGCCCGCGAACTGCTGAAATCGATGCGCTACGATCAGGGCCGCGGTTACTTCTTCGTCTTCGACCGTGAGTATTACAACGTCAGCCACCCGACCATTCCGGTGGATACCCCGCTGGAAGAGTTCCGGGATGTCGATGGTCAGTTGCTGTTCCAGGCGTTCGTCAAGGCGGCGGACGCGGCGGGTGGCAGCGCCTTTACCGATTACCGCTGGGCGCATGCCGGCACTGGCGAGCCTGAAAACAAGCGCTCCTATGTCGCGCTGTTTGAGCCGTGGGGCTGGTATGTGGGGACCGGCGTCTATGTCAGTGATGTCAACGCAGCCTTCTTCAACAAACTGCTGGGGGTGATCATCGAGCTGCTGGTGGTTGGTGGTTTGCTGAGCGTGCTGATGACCTGGGTGATCCGCAAGCTCGATCAAAGCCTAGGCGGTGATCCGCTGTATGCCGCCGATGTGGTGCGTCAGATTGCGGCGGGGGATCTGGGTGTGCGTCCGCGCCTGGCGGCCGGGGATGACAGCAGCCTGCTGGCAGCCATCTCCCGCATGGCTGCGCAGTTGTCGGGGATTGTCGGTGAAATCCAGCACAGCGCTCAGGCGGTCAATGAGGCTGCGTTGTCGATCAATGATGGGAACGCGGAGCTGTCCTCTCGCACCGATCAGCAAGCGGCAGCGCTGGCGGAAACCGCCTCGACCATGGAGCAGCTGACCTCGACGGTGAAGCAGAACGCCGAAAATGCTGCCCAGGCCCGTAATCTGGCCTCCAACTGCGCTGCCAGCGCCCGTCAGGGCGGGCAGTCGATGGAGCAGGTGGTGTCCAGCATGCAGGCGATTCAAAGCAGCGCCAGCCAGATGGCCAGCATCGTCGAGACGATCGACTCGATTGCCTTCCAGACCAACATTCTGGCCCTCAACGCCTCGGTCGAGGCTGCGCGTGCCGGTGAGCAGGGCCGTGGCTTTGCGGTGGTCGCGGGTGAAGTGCGCCGGCTGGCCAGCCGCAGTGCCGAGGCGGCGCAAGAGATCAAGGCGCTGATCAATGGCGCTGGCGATCAGGTGCAGGCCGGTAACCTGCGCGTGCAGGAGACCGGCAAGGTCATCCAGGGGGTGGTGGCCGACATGGCGCGCCTCAACACGCTGATCAGCGAGATCTCCTCGGCCTCCAGTGAGCAGAGCAGCGGGATCGAGCAGATCAATATCGCCGTGGCCGAGATGGATCAGATGACGCAACGCAACGCTGGGCTGGTGCAGGAAAGTGCGCTGGCTTCCGCCCGACTGGGCGAGCAGAGCGAGCGTCTGCGCGAGCACATGGAGCATTTCCGCACCGACGGCGTGGCCCGTGCGCCGCGCCGTGAGTCGCCACGCGCTGCCGATCACGAGGCGCCGGTGTTCTGAAGTGCTTGAAACGCGGCGGCGCGGCAGCGGAGGGTGCCGCGCCGGCTGCTATGATGGCGCGCGCTGCATCAGCGTCATCGAGCTGTCGCGACCGCGCGCCAAGATGAGCCTGCAGCCCCTTTTCACTTCGGAAGCCGCTATGAACGATATCTGGCAAGCCCTCTGCGAGGTCGATGGCCTTGACCCGCAACAGCGCCTGGCCGCGCGCCAGGCGATCCTCGCCGCCCCTGAGGCGCTTGATTGCAGCCTGTACCGCGCCGATGAGGGCGATGAGGATGCCGAAGAAGAGGATCTGGGCGATGCCCGTATTCTGTTTCAGGGGCCGTTTGTCGCGCCGCGCGAGTGGGATGCGGCAGCTTGTGCGGCCTATTACGACGAGACCGATCCAGCGCTGTTTTGCACGGCCTTGATCGAGTGCCTGGCTGATCCGCAGAGCCGGCAGTTCTTCACTCCGGAGGTGGGCGACTACGTTGCGGTGGTCACGGCCGAGGGGTTGGTGGAGATGTATTACCTGTACGACTGGCAGGAAGACGATCATGGACGCCGCTGCGTGCTGATCCGCGATGAAGTGGAGCTGGACTGAGCCGCGTCACGGCCTGCACTGCAGGGCGTGACGGGTAAACGCCTCAGCGGCCCGGGCGTGAGCCCCAGAGTTCTGCAAGGCGTGCATCACGCCCACAGCGCTGCCGGTAGAAGTGGTAGCGCAGCGGGTTGCGGGTGGCGTAATCCTGATGGTAGTCCTCGGCCGGGTAGAAGGTACTGGCCGGCAGGATTTCGGTGGCAATCGGCTGCGTGAAGCGCGCCGAGCGCTGCAGGGTCTCGCGGGAGGCTTCAGCCAGGCGCTGCTCCTCGTCATTGGCATAGAAAATCGCGCTGCGGTACTGGCTGCCGGTATCGCAGAACTGCCCGTCCGCATTCAGCGGATCGATATTCGGCCAGAAGTAGGCGAGCAGTTTCGGGTAATCCAGGCGCTGCGGATCGTACTCCACCCGCACCGCCTCGATATGCCCGCTATTGCCCGCCGAAACCTGCTCATAAGTCGGATTGGGCAGGTGCCCGCCGATGTAGCCTGAGGTGGTGCTCAGCACGCCGTCCAGTTGGTCAAAGTCCTTCTCCAGACACCAGAAGCAGCCGCCGGCAAAGATCGCCTCGGCGCGCGCCGGTGGGGCGGATTCAGCCAGGCTCTGTCCGGCGCCCAGCAGGCCGATCAGCAATGCCATGTGGCGCAAGGTGTTCAATCGCATGGTGTCAGCCTCGTAGTGCCGGCAGTGGCTCGGTACGTGGAATGAACTGCAGCGCCAGGCCGTTGTTGCACCAGCGCTCCCCGCGAGGGGGCGGGCCATCATTGAACACATGCCCCTGATGACCACCGCAGCGCGCGCAGTGGTACTCGGTGCGCGGCCAGATCAGCTTGAAGTCACGCTTGGTCCCCAGGTGCCCCTCGATGGGCTGGGTGAAACTGGGCCAGCCTGTGCCACTTTCATATTTGGCGCTGCTGTCAAACAGCGGCAGGTAGCAGGCGGCACAGACAAAGGTACCCTCGCGGTGCTCGTCATTCAGGGCGCTGCTGCCGGCCGGCTCGGTCGCTTCTTCAAAGAGGATTTTCCAGGCCTTGGGCGAGACCTGGTCGCGCCAGTATTCAGGGGCGTGCGGCAGGGCCTGAATGCCCACAGAGGAGGCACTGGCCCGCAGGCCGGCAGGCAGCAGAGTGAGCAGGGGCAGGCTTTTGAGCAGCAGGCGACGCTTCATAGGGGGCGGTCCGCGGTGGAAACGGTGTAAATCTAGCGCCACCGCCGCATCGGTGGGTAGCGCAGTTTTTTGCGGTATATGTCATGCCATGCGCGTTGCCTGGGGCTGTGGGGGCGGCAGGTTGTGCGGCATGGGGCGACAGGCCGGCTAGAGTAAGGGAAGATCGGGGTGATCCGCAGAGGGGCGAGGTGCATGATGCGAGTGATACGAAGCCTGCAGAGAGCCTGCTGGCTGTGCCTGCTCGTGCTGGTCGAGGCGGCTGTGGCCCAGGATGCCCTGCGGGTGGTGGGGGATGAGAACTACCCGCCTTACCTGTTCCGCGACAGTGACGGCAATGTGCAGGGCTATCTGGTCGATTACTGGCGACTCTGGGAGGAGAAGACCGGTATCCCTGTCGAATTGACCGCCACCCGCTGGGCAGAGGCGCAGCAGATGCTGCTGCGCGGTGAGGCTGATGTCATCGACATGATTTACCGCACGCCTGCCCGTGAGGCGCTGTATGGCTATTCCGAGCCCTACATCGATCTGCCGGTCAGCATCTTCAATCATGTGTCGATCAGCGGGATTTCCGGGCCGCAGACCCTCAAGGGGCTGCTGGTGGGCGTGCAGCGCGGCGATGCGTGTATCGAGCAGCTGGCGATGCACGGCATTACCGATCTGGCCTATTACGACAATTACAGCACCTTGATCCATGCGGCCCAGCAGCTGGAGGTCAAGATCATCTGCCTGGATGATGCCCCGGCCAGTTTTTACCTGTACCGCTTCTCCTCGGCGGATGAGTTTCGCAAGTCATTCACCCTGTACACCGGGCAGTTTCACCGCGCTGTGCGCAAGGGTGAAGCGGCCTTGCTGGCGCAGGTCGAGCGCGGTAGCCGTCTGATCAGCGCCGAGGAAAACGAAGCGTTGCGGCGCAAGTGGCTGGGCACGCCGCTGGCCGGGCAGGCGGCGCAGTGGCTGGAATATCTGCGCTGGCTGGTGCCGATCACGCTGGGCACCTGGCTGGTGCTGCTGGTCTGGCTCTGGACGACCCGCCTGGCGGTGCGGCGCAAGACCGCCGAGCTGGCGGCCAAGCGCGCGCGGCTGCAGGAAAGCGAGGAGCGCTACCGGCGCCTGTTCGAGGAAACCGAGCAGCGTGTTCTGGACCGTACCGCCGAGCTGGCCAGCACCAGTGCCGAGCTGGCCGCCTCGCGCGAGACGCTGCAGACCATCTTCGATACGGTCTCCACTGGCATTCTGATGACACACAATCGCGTGATCGTCGCCTGCAACCGGCGCTGTGAGGAAATGCTCGGCTATGAGCATGAAGCCCTGATTGGCGACAGCAATCGCATCCTCTATGCCAACCCCGAGGACTGGCAGCGGGTCGGTCAGCAAGCCTATGCGCTGTTTGGCAGCGGTCAGGCATTTACCTGTGAGGTCGAGGCGCGTCGCCGTGACGGCTCGACGGTCTGGGTGCGCCTGTCGAGTCGGGCGGTGGATCCGGCCAATCTGGAGTTCGGGATTGTCTCAAGCCTTGAGGACATCACCGCCGAGCGCGCAGCCCGGGCGGCGATCGAGCAGGCGCGCTTGTCGGCCGAGGATGCGGCGCGAACCAAGGCCGAGTTTCTGGCCAACATGTCCCATGAGATCCGCACACCGATGAACTCGGTGCTGGGCATGACGCACCTCGCGCTACAGGCCGAACCCCCTGAGCGGGTGCGTGATTATTTGCAGAAGATCCAGGCGGCCGGTCATCTGCTGCTGGGGGTCATCAACGATATTCTCGATTTCAGCAAGATCGAGGCCGACAAGCTGGTGCTGGAATCAACCGATGTCGAGCTGGAAAAACTGCTCACCGAGGTGGCGGATCTGTTCGTGGCGCGCGCCAGCGCCAAGGGGCTGGAGATGATCCTGGACATTGCGCCGGATGTGCCCGCCACGCTACTCGGTGATCCGCTGCGCCTGACCCAGGTGTTGGTGAACATGACCAGTAATGCGCTGAAGTTCACCGAGCAGGGGCAGGTCATCCTGCGGGTGGAGCGCCAGATGTTGGCTGATGAGGTTCCGGGGCTGCGCTTCAGCGTGATCGATAGCGGGATTGGTATTTCGGCGGAGGATCGTGCCCGACTGTTCGAGAGCTTCCGTCAGGTTGATAGCTCGATCACCCGGCGCTTTGGCGGCACGGGGCTGGGGCTGGCGATCTGCAAGCGGCTGGTCGAGCTGATGGGCGGCATGATCGGGGTCGACAGCACGCCAGGGCAGGGCTCGTGCTTCTGGTTCAGCGTGCCGCTGCACGCTGGCAGTGAGGTCGTACGCGATTACCCGCTGCAGGCGGATCTGCGCGGACTCAATACCCTGGTGGTGGATGACAATCCCCATGCCGCCAGTGTGATCGCGCTGCTGCTGCAGGGCATGGGCTTCAAGGCGACTCAGGCCAGCAGTGGTGAGCAGGCGTTGCAGGTGATTGCCGATGCCGATGCCCTGGGTGCCCCCTTTGATGTGATCTTCCTTGATTGGCACATGCCGGGGATGGATGGCCTGGCGGTGGCCGAGGCGCTGAGCCGGCAACCCTTGAGTCGCCTGCCGCTGGTGCTTATGGTCACAGCTGATGACCGTGAGGCGGTGCGTGAGCGGGCGACCCGCCTGGGAATCGGTGAGGTGCTGGTCAAGCCAGTCAGCCCTTCGGGCCTTTTTAATGCACTCTTGCAGCACTTTGGGCTGGCCCAGCAGCGCGCGGCCCAGCGTGGTCTTGAGGCGCCGGCCGCTAATGACCTTAAAGGCGCGTGGGCGCTGCTGGTTGAGGATAATGCCTTCAATCAGGAAGTGGCCCGCGAGTTTCTGCAGGCCTTTGGCATGCAGGTTGATCTGGCCGAGAACGGAGCGATCGCGCTGGACAAGGTGCGTCAGCACCCTTACGACGTGGTGCTGATGGACATGCAGATGCCGGTGATGGACGGCCTGACCGCGACCCGCCAGCTGCGCGCCATGCCCGAGGGGCGCGAGTTGCCGATTCTGGCCATGACCGCCAATGCCTTGCCCGCGGACCGGGCACGCTGCCTGCAGGCGGGGATGAATGATCACATTGCCAAGCCGATCGATCCGCGCGTGCTGCTGGCGAGCCTGCAGCGCTGGGTGCGTCTCTCGCCTGAGGCGGCAGATCGGCATCCGACCGCCGAGGCCGCAGAGGTCGCGGCTCCCGACACGCTGAGCGCAAAGCGTGAAGCCCTGGAGGATGAGGCATGTGTCAGTGCATTGCCGCCGATCGAGGGGCTGGACATGCAGGTGGGTCTGCAGCGTGCCTTGGGGCGTGAGGGCTTCTACCAGCATTTGCTGCGTCGTTTTTGTCGCGGCCAGCGTGACTGTGCGGCGCAACTCCGTGAGGCGCTGGTCCGTGGCGCCCGCGATGAGGCTGAGCGTCTTGCTCATAGCCTCAAGTCCGTGGCGGCGCAGATTGGGGCGGAGGGGATCAGCGCCCAGGCGGCTACGCTTGAACAGGCCATCCGTGCTGGGCAAGAGGATGCGGCGCTGATGCCGCTGATCGAGCCGTTGGCGCAGGCCTTGGAGGCGTTGATCCGTCAGCTGGACGCGCAGCTGCCCGAGGTCGAGAGCGAGGTGGAGGAGGCCAGTATTAATATGGGTGAGTGGCCGGCTGTGCGCCAGCAACTGATTGCTCTGCTGGCCTTCGATGATGGTGACAGCAAGCATGTGTTTGCCCGTCACCAAGCCTTGGTGCGTGCTGGTCTGGGCAGTGAGTTTGCGGCCTTTGCCCAGGCACTCAATGGCTTTGACTTCCCGCAGGCCTTGCAGATACTGCGCGCACATCCGGTCAGCGGCGAGGAAAGGCGTGATGCTTGAGGGGGACAGCGTGTGGTGGTTGGGCGCAGGTGTTGTGGTTGGGTTGTGGCTTTATAGGCGATACCGCCGCCGTCGTCCCGCGCAGCCGGGCAATAAGGTGGCTCGGCATGCCTGTATGGGCGGTGAGGAGGATGTGCGGGGGTGAGGCCTCAGGGTGGTGAATATCCTGTATCGAAGCAGCATACCCCGTAACGTACCCCTATTCATGGGGGATATCTCTTTGAAGCCTGGCAAGTCCAGATGCAAGGAAAACCGGCTCAAGTGGCCGGTTTTCGTGGGTTTCAGCGTGTTTTGGGTGAATCTGGATCAAGTCGGAAGTGTGTCATTGGTGCCCGAAGCCGGACTCGAACCGGCATGACCTTGCGGTCGAGGGATTTTAAGTTCACATTTTTCCATCATTTGGCGGCAGTTAGAGGCATTTAGGCTCCGCATCTCAACAAAATGATTGGCTAGATCGTCGGGTAATCCAACAATTTGGCATCCAGGGGCATACCTAGTCCGAGGCGCAGACGGTGCGCAGGCGGTGCGCTCCCTGCCCAGCCAACCGCGAGGAGCCCTCATCATGCCGAAGTACGCCCCAACCAAGCTAACGATTCGCTTTGTCGAGAACCTGCCACCCGCCGAGCGCGACCCAACCTCCGGGCGCGTCCTATCGTACTCCGTCCGGGATACCCTTGTCCCTGGGCTGATGGTTGTCGTGAATGCGAACTCCAAGTCGTTCGCTGTACAGCGCGACTTCTACGCCCAGGAGCGCGACGCCAGCGGCAGGCGCATCAAACTCGGGACGAGGCGCGTTCGCCTGGGCGACGCCCAGCAGTTCCTCTCAATCGAGGCCGTTCGGGCGAAGGCGGCGGAAGTTATCGCCAGCCTCAAGGCAGGCATCGACCCGAACACCAAGGCACCGGCCCAGGAGGTTGCACAGCCCGCCCCGGCCCCGGCCTACACCCTGGGCGACGCGATAGACGCCTACGTGGAGGTCTGCCAGCGCAAGGGCCGCAGGTCCAGCACCATCTCGGGCTACGAAAAGCTCGCAGAGCGTTACCTGGGTGGTTGGGTGGGCCGCCCGCTGGAGGAAGTCGGGAACGACCCTCTGGGCGTGGATAGACTGCACAGGGACATAACCCACGACCACGGCCCAGTGGCTGCGAACCAGACGATGAGACTACTTCGGGCTGTTTATCGGAGCGCGGCCAGGAAGATGCGGAACCTCCCACCTTGCCCGACGGATGCTGTGGATTGGAACGCGGAGAACCGGCGGACGTTGGTGGTGACGGACTGGGCGCAGTTCTTCGACACCATGGATGGTCTCAGGAACCCTGTCACCCGGTCGTTCTACTATTTCCTGGCGCTCACCGGCAGCCGCAAGGGTGCGGCGGAGGCGGCCCGAGCGGAGCATGTCAATTGGGAGCGAGGTTTCATCCACATCCCAGACCCAAAGGGTGGCCCACGAAGGGCGTTCGACCTCCCTCTGGGTAACCGGCTGCTGGCGCTCCTACGCGCCCAGGTGGAGGACAACAAGGCGGTGTTTGGGGCCAACTACCCGTGGTTGTTCCCCAGCCACTTCTCCAGCAAGGTGTAGTGGTCTACTGATCCCGGACACCGATTTAGGCGAAAATCATCGCCATTAGAGAGGTGTTCGATGAGTAGACA
>NZ_JAMJEZ010000039.1 GCF_023544715.1 Pseudomonas eutrophicaquae
ACCGAGTTGATGGCCAAACATCACGAGGCGCCTGCTTCACTCCAGTAGCCGTGTTGCACTCAGCTCCTGCAACCGCCCCTGTCTGTCCGTTATGGCGTTATTCAATGACCTTGGCTTACCTAGGCCGAAAGAACTCTTGCCGTTAAACCTTTAATTCTATCGTAATATTTCTTTCGTTCACCAATGATTTCAGGCGATCCTTGAAAGTGTGGATCTGATAAAGCTTGGGCTGGATCGATTGCGTAGTAGCTAGCCTCGCGAAACCTCTTTATCGCCGGGATTATCCAGCATGCTGGATAGAAGTGAAGCAAGCCACCGCCTCCTTTTTGGATCATGCCAACCCACTCGGTCTGATTGGCCTTTGGCATGACATTGCTAACTACCCCACCACTCATTCCATTGAGATCGTCGTGCGAGGCTCCATCAGGGAATTTAACGCAATAAGAATCCCCAAGTTTATTGCAAATCCCAAGGCGTATTTTTTTATTTATAATCGTGGCGCAGTTGAACTCATCGCCATAGGGGTAGTCGATTGGATTCTCATTGATCGGATAACCAGAGACAACAAGAAGCATCCCCTCATACAGCTCACTAAAATCGACGCCTTTAGGCGCGTAGCGCGAGTCCAGATCAATAAAACTATCTGGGTATCTAAATATATCCCCTAGCTCTACCAGCACAATATCATCATTGTCAATATTGCTGCAGCTCCTCTTAATAAGCTCTCCGATACGCCATCCGCGAATAGGGAAGCCAAGATCAGTAGCCTCCTGCCATCCACGCTTAGCGAAGAGATGAGTAAAGAATGGCGATTCATTCTGTGGCTCGATGTAGTGAGCATCTATAACATGCTGAGCAGTCAGGATGAAGAACTTCTGCTCAAACTTTATAAAGATGCAGCTGCCCCCGTGATTGTAAACGAGATCAGCATGGTAGCGCCCGGTCTCGCTCATTGCTTCAGAGCAATGCGTAAAAATCATTCTTCTTACAGATTGAACAACATTACCCTTCGATGCCTTTTCAAAAAAGGATTCCATCTTTCTCTTTGGTATTTTCAAATCAGAGTACCTCTCCGTGTTTTTTTATTTGAGACGAATCCGTCCGGTAAGTAGCTCCTGCATCATGCCCTGCTTGAGTTGGCGGGCCTTGTCGCGGCGAGCTTCGAGGGCAGCCAGTTCGGCGTCAATGTCGGAAAAAATGGCGGCTATAGCGTTTTGTTCATCCAGTGGCGGCACTTGAAAAACATGCTCTTTCAAAATCTTGAAGTGGCGATTGTACCCACTTTGCTCAATCCCTCTATATTGCAGCTGAAAGGCATGAAAGCGGGTACTTTGCCCTTTCATCCCCTGAATAACTTGCGTTCCGTCAGCGCCGACTAAAAAATCGAAATCAACAAACTTAACAATGCAAGTGTGGTCACCAAAAACTATCACCCCTTCATCGCTATTACGGTAAATCTTATCTTCATCATCAGAGAAGCCGATAACTGATTCTTTCCCTTGATCCACGACCGGATATTTTCCGGTTGTTTGGTAGGCAGATGTCTGGATTTGATGCGCCTTTGCATTAATACGTTTAAGGGTGGAGCCGAACTGTTTCACCTCCCACTCCCCACTAAAACCAGGCAGGCGTTTCTGGCCGGACAGCAGCTGCTGCATAACAGCTTGCTTAATATCGCGCTTTTTAGCGATCAGCTGTTCAAGAATAATAACCATGGAATCAATATCCATGAGCGACGAAGCTATAGCAATTTGTTCCTCAACCCTAGGGAACGGCACTGGAATTTCGCCAAGGGCGCTTCTGGATATCCTCTTATGCGTCGTCCCTCCAACACTTACCGATACAGATGAAAACCACTGACGACTTGAAAGGTACTGATTTAAGTAACCGCGATCAGCGAAACCGTACTTTGGTCTAAATATAGTCACATCAACTGATGTTATTGATTTTTTATCTGCAGTCTCAGGAAAAATACATGCCCTGCCAGCAGGCTCCGCCAGCCGACAAATCAATATATCCCCTGCCTTTATTTCCTTACAACCAAGAACCTTAAACGACTCTTCAGATATGTATTTCTTTGAGTCCTTATCAATGAACTCACCGACCCCAATATTACCTGTCTGTACGAGGCGAATTCCCGCTTTGGTAATATATTCAGCCTCAATCCAGTCGCCATCATCAAACAGACTTTTTTGTCGATCTGATATTTCAAAAACAGAGCGAACATCCCACTCTTCCGGAATAACACCAACTTCAGTCTGCTTGTACCCTGGCTTGATTTCATCAGTCATACCGCAAACCCCATCTTGGCCAGATGCTGATTGACCTTCGCTGCCAGTTCCTCGACCTGCGCATTGAGCTGTGGCAGCGGCGTGGCATAGCGCCCGGCCAGTTCGCGGACGCGTCGAGTCAGCGCCTGGGAGACCCGATCCAGCTCGCTTTGCACGTCTGCGGCGAGGCTGGCCAGCCACTTATCCTCGACCACCAACTGCTTGAGGTCCGCTTCGGACAGTAGGCCGTATTGAGCACTGACCTTGGCGTCCAGCGCGGACTGGGCATCCTTGGCCTGCTTCTTGGCGGCGGCTTCCTGCTCCAGCAGTTTCTGGCAGGCGCTCAGAGCGGCGCGCTCTTCCTCGGCGTCCGGGTCGGCCTTGATGGCCTTGAGGCGGGCTTTCACGCTGGCGGCGGTGAGCTTGCCCTTGTCGGTCTTGGCCTCGGCCAGCGGGCCGTCTTCGCCGCCCTGTTCCTCGTCCAGCTCTTCCAGTTGGCGACTGATGGCGTCGCGTGCGGCTTCCAGTTGCTCGATGGCGGCGGCCTCGGCAGCAAAGTAGCGGCGCACGATCAGCTCGGCCGGCAGCAGGTCGCTGTTGGGCTGACGTTTGCCGGCGGCATCGACGATCTGCGCCTGCCAACCATCGCTGACCAGCTGGTAGACATCGTCCTGCAGGGTGGCAGCCCAGTAGTCGAGCAGGTGCTGGTAGATGTCGTAGGCATCCAGCAGCGGCGCGGTCTTGAAGGTTTCCAGCAGATCCTCGGCCAGGGATTCGATCAGCGCCTTGGGCGCGTCGCCGATGGCGATGCCGTGCAGACGTTGGCGGTTGCGGGCCTGCCAGTCGGCAAACAGCTCGCTGACGGTCTGGTTGAAGGCGCGGAACTCGGGGTGAGCGAAGATGGTCGGCTTGATCTCGCCGATGGCCACCTTGAGCTGGCTGTAGCCCTCGCGCAGCGGGGCGAACAGCGCATCGCGCACGCCGGGGATGACCTGCCAGTAGGCGGCCAGATCATCCAGGTCGCGCTCGGGAATGCCGCCCTTGAGGTGCGCCTCGATGTCCTGCAGGTCTTCGGTCTCGGAGGCATCGATATAGCGCGGGATGTTCAGATTGAAGTCGTTGGCCTCGATCTCGGCCAGGGCCACCAGGCACGAATACTTCGGCAGCTCGCGCTGCTGGTTGAAGGTGTCGACGATCTTGTGGATGTCCTGCTCGCGCAGGCGGTTCTTGTTGCCGTCCTTGATGAAGCCCTTGCTGGCATCGATGAAGAAGATGCCTTTGCGCGCCGTGCTGTTTTCCTTGTCGAGGACGAGAATGCAGGCCGGGATGCCGGTGCCGTAGAACAGGTTGGCCGGCAGGCCGATGATGCCCTTGATGAAGCCCTGCTGGAGGATGCGCTTACGGATCGCCGCCTCGGCGCCGCCGCGGAACAGCACGCCGTGGGGCAGGATCACCGCCGCCTTGCCGCTGGCCTTGAGGCTGGCGAGGATGTGCAGCAGGAAGGCGTAGTCGCCATTTTTCTCCGGCGGGACGCCATACTCGAAGCGCCGGTACGGATCATCGACGGTGTTGACGCCGTTGCTCCAGGCCTTGGTAGAGAACGGCGGGTTGGCGACGATGAAGTCGAACAGCTTGAGCAGCCCCAGCGGGTCCTTGAAGTGCGGCGCGGCGAGGGTGTTGTCCTTCCAGATCTCGGCGGTCGGGCAGTCGTGGAGGATCATGTTCATCTTGGCCAGCGCGCTGGTGGCGTTGTCCATTTCCTGGCCGTAGATGGCCAGGTCCAGGCCGGTGGCGGCCTTGGCCTCGTCGTGGGCCTTGAGCAGCAGCGAGCCGGAGCCGCAGGTCGGGTCAAAAATGCTCTGGTTGCTGTCGGTGGCCCCGGCCAGGCCGATGACCTTGGACATCACCCGCGAGACTTCCGCCGGGGTGTAGAACTGGCCCTTGCTCTTGCCGGACTCGGTGGCGAAGTGGCGCATCAGGTATTCGTAGGCATCACCGAGGATGTCGTCGCCCTGGGCGCGGTTGCCTTTGAAGTTGAGGCCGGGGGAGTCGAAGATGCTGACCAGGTTGGACAGGCGGTCGACCATCTCCTTGCCCTTGCCGAGCTTTTCCTGGTCGTTGAAGTCGGCCACGTCGATCACCCCGGTCAGGCCGTTGGCTTCGGCTAGGGTGGCGATGATCTGGTTGAGCTTGTCACCGATTTCCTTGTCGCCCTTGAGCTTGACCATGTCGGCGAAGCTACCGCCGGCCGGCACCTCGATCAGCGAATGCGGGTTGCCGGCGTACTTGTCGGAGACGTATTTGACGAACAGCAGGACCAGCACGTAGTCCTTGTACTGCGAGGCATCCATGCCGCCGCGCAGCTCGTCGCAGGACTTCCACAGGGATGAGTAGAGTTCGGATTTCTTGATGGCCATGGTGGCGGTGTCTTCCTTCGATTGTTTGGTGTGGCAACGCGGGTTGCCGGCATATCCATGTCCGGAGCGGACTGTGGCTACGCGATCCAGAGGCTGGCCGCGATGGTGGCCTGCTTGGCGCGTAGTTGCTGAATTTCGTTTTCGATCTGGGCTTCCTGCTCGAATGCCTGAACCATCCTGTTCATTTCGTCCGCGCTGGGGACGGGGATTTCCAGCTCCTTGAGGGCCGAGAGCTGGATGGAGGGAATGGTGGCCCCTACTGCCATGTGCTTGAGCAGTGCCTGCCCGATGTCGGAACGAAGGTACGTCAAAAGCGCCTTCGGTGGGTACTCATCCGGCCGCTTGCTGCGCAGGATGGCCAGCGACTGCCCAGCGATCCAGCCACCCTCGTTATTGTCGGGAACCTCCCGGGCAATACCGGCCTTGCCGATCGTCCCTTTGAAGGTCATCAGGACATCGTCGGGTCTGATGAAATAGCTCGAAGCCTTGGCCGAACCGAGGTCGAACAGGGCTTCCTTATTGGCGCTGTGAATGTAGCCGTAGGCCGGAATGTCTTGGGCCTGGACTTCAAACACCTCGGCACCGTTGGCAGAGGTCGCGTGCTGACGCGGGCGGATGACCTCGAAGAACTCGCTGAGCTTGCGCATCTTGTAGCGCTGCAGGACGTGCTCCAGTTGGCGGGCATCCTCGTCCAGCACATAACGGCCGACCTCCAGGGAGTAGTCATTGTCCGCAATCGACTGGCGCGATACGGAGACGGCATGCTCGGTGGCGTCCTGGCCAGCAATCTCGGCCAGCAAGGTGTCGAGGTTCTTCAGCTCGATGCGCTTCTTGGCTGCACGCTCGGTGAACGCCTCGGTCGCGGCGTTGACGAAGCGTACGCTCTCCGCGCCGCCTTGTGGATTCAGCAGCAGAATCGAAAGAGAAACACCGGCACCGGCACAGAGGCCGCCAGGCAGGGCGATGACCGCTTCCAGTTGGCCAGCCTCGACCAGCCGCTCGCGCAGCTGACGCTCGCTGCCCGCGGCGAACACTATTGAGTTGGGTATCGCCACAACGATCCGGCCGCGGGTCTGGGCCAGCAGGTGACGAATCTGCAACACGTTGCCCACCGGGGTCTTTTCGACGAAGCGGTCGAACAGGTCATTTTCGAGGACTTCGGTGGAGTAACGCAGTCCCATCGGGGGGATGCAGACTGCCGTCTCGAATCGGATCAGCATGCCTTGATCCAGTGCAGCGGGAACCCCCACGGGATCAGTGTCATTGATGTCCCAGCCACTTATGTTGGCCAGCCCGAGAATCTGAGCGGGGAGCGTCGGGTTCCGTGTCTCGACCAAGGCTGTAGCGCCACTCCGTACAACCCTGGATGCGAGCTGCCCGGAGTTGTCCCAAGGGACATACACCCTCTGCGCGGCTTTTATCCCGGCAAGTTCAATCAGCAGTTCGCACAGGCTTGGCGCAGACGCGAAACTGCTGTCGCGGCGGTCGAACGACCAGAAGGCGGCGTCATCCAGGATCAGCTTGTCGAGGAAGCCCTGAGCCTCGAAGGCACTGATTTTCTGCAGCAGCGGGGCGATGTCTCGGGCTCCGCGCAGGTTCTGCCAGACGCTCTCGTCCATGAACGGAAACTGGGCATAGGTCTGCACCTGACGCAGTGCCTCATGCTGTGCGCTCAGATCGCGGTCGAGCAGATGAGCGATGCGCAGCTCCTCGGGAAGAGCGGTCGACTCTTTCGACAGCTTCCACCAGCACAGTAGTTGCAGAACCAGGGAGGTGGATTGCTGCGCGATCAGGCCGAGACCGCGTGTGGAATCCAGCAGCTGGAAGAAGATTTTCTCGTTCATGTGACGTCCTGGAATGGCTGAATGCAGGGGTCAGTTGCGGCTGGTGAGGTTGTAGGTCGTGATGACCGCTTCACCGCTGGCCACGACGACGACGCCACCCTTGTCCTTGATCTTCATGAGCAGACGACGCTCTTCGTCCAGCTCGGCCAGACGCTGCTTGGCCTCTCGATCGCCGAAGATGATCTTGTCCCGGCTCTGACTGCCATGGGTGAGAACGTAGTCGACCATCTTGAGGGGAATGCCGCGCTGAGCCTGGCGGGCCTTGCAGTGGTGGGTGGCGTGCATGGTGGGGTACTCCTTGGCTGACCGTGAGCAAAGAGTATTCTTAAAGCCGCCATGCGTCAACTAGGCAAAAGATGCCTATTTTTTGGTTTTGATGCCTTTAAATAGTGCGTGCTGCTTTACTGTCGAACTTCCTGCGGAGCCAGCATCAGCTCTGCCGCCATCCCTCCACCACCTCAGCCCCGAACTCAGCCTTCCAGGCCTTGAGTTGGGCGTGGTTCGCCCCCCTTGGTTTCGATGCGTTTGCCGGTGACCGGCTGCACATACACCTTCACCTGACGGGAACGGCGCTGCTTCACGGCAGCCGGTACAGCCTGCTCAAGCTGGATAGCCCGCGGCTCCAGGTGTCGACCACCCTATCCAGATCCATGCCGTAGCCCGCCATCAGCGCCTTCAGCTTGTCTTCGAACTCCATTTCGCGCTTGAGGCCACTGTCGCCTTGGAGCTTCTCCAGCAGGGCCAGCTGTTCTTTGAGGGCCTGCTCAGCACGGCGAAATTCGGCAAGTTTGGACATGTCGTCTCCTTTGGTTTCGTAACTGAATCAAATTGGATACGGCCGGCTACTCGCCGTCGCGCAGGTATTCATAGAGGGTGGCCCGGCTGATCCCGAACTCGCGGGCCAAGGCGGCCTTTGGTTCGCGAGCCTCGGCGCGACGGCGCAGCTCGGCGATTCTGGTGTCGCTCAGGGCTTTCTTGCGCCCACGATAGGCGCCGCGCTGCTTGGCCAGGGCGATGCCCTCGCGCTGCCGCTCGCGGATCAGCTCACGCTCGAACTCGGCGAAGGCCCCCATCACCGACAGCAGCAGGTTGGCCATCGGCGAATCCTCGCCGGTGAAGGTCAGTCCCTCCTTCACGAACTCGATCCGCACACCGCGGCCAGTTAGCTGCTGCACCAGGCGGCGGAGGTCGTCCAGGTTGCGGGCGAGGCGATCCATGCTGTGAACCACCAGGGTGTCGCCCTCGCGAACGTAGCTGAGCAGAGCGTCGAGCTGGGGGCGTTGGGTGTCCTTGCCGGAGGCCTTGTCGGTGAACACCTTGCTCACCTGGGCTCCTTCGAGCTGTCGATCCGGGTTCTGGTCGAGGGTGCTGACCCGGATGTAGCCGATTCGCTGTCCGTGCATGCCGTCTCCAGGGTAAATGTGTAAGGGTGAACCCTATAGAGCTGCCGGACACATGTCAAATAATGCGAAAAATTACCCTATCCAGACGTGCGGGAGCTGGGTTTCGGGCTGTCTGGATAGGGTATATCCTTAACTGACACCACCTCCCAGGGCCTGATATAAAGCAACACTATCGACTAGGCGTTGTGCCTGGGCCGCAACCATATTGATCCGGATTGACTGTGCCTGTTCCTGCGCGATGAGCAGTTGCAGGTAGCTGGCCGCGCCCAGCCGGTATTGCCGCTCGACCGACTGCAAGGAGGCCTGTGCAGCCATATCAGCGGCAGCGAGGGCAGTCAAAGTTTGTGCATCGCTTTCCACCGCGCGCAGGGTGTCGGCGACGTTACGCAAAGACTCCAATACGACGCTCTGGTAATTGGCTGCGGCGGCATCAAAAGCGGCGAGCGCCGCTCTTTTTTCAGCGGGTAGCCCTGGATTAAAAAGAGGCTGGGTGAGCTGCGCAACCAGGCCCCACACTGCCGAGCCACCACCGAACAGGGTACCGGTGGTCAGCGCTTGAGAGCCAAGGTTGGCGCTCAGGTTGATCTGTGGGTAGAGCTTGGCGACAGCCACACCATAGTCTGCATTGGCCGCATGCAACAGCGCCTCTGACGCCTGGATATCCGGTCGGCGGCGCACCAGTTCTGAGGGCACGACGAGCGGCATCTCGACGGGCAGAGTGAAATCGGCCAGAGTGAAGGCCGGGATGCCACCCGTGCCTGGGGCACGACCGGCTAGCACCGCCAGTAGATGTTCGGTTTGTTGCAGTTGTTTACGCAGCGCAGGCAGTTCTGCCCGCGTTTGCTCCGCCTGAGCTTGTAGGCTCAACGCTTCATCAGGTGAGGCCTGACCGATACGCACGCGTTCATGGGCTAGGCGCAGTTGCTCATCCTGCACGCGCAAAATGGCAGTAGTGGCTTCTAGTTGCGCGGCGAGGCGTGCTCGGGTAATGGCAGCGGTTGCCATATTGCCGGCAAGGGCCAGGCGCGCAGCATTCAGTTCGAAGCGACGGTAGTCGGCGCGAGCAGCCAAGGCTTCGAGTGCGCGCCGGTTGCCGCCAGCCAGATCGAGGTTGTAATGCACGCCAACGCTGGCGTTGTAGAGGCTGAATTGACGTGCGTCTCCGCTCAACCCTTGGCTACTGGGACTCATTTGCTGGCGCTGAGATCCCAGTGCGACATCTACCTGTGGATACTGCGTCGAGCCCACCTGTGCGGCAAGAAGCTCCTGCGCCTGTCGCAAATTGGCGCTGATGCTCGCCAGCGTCGGGCTGACATGGAAAGCTTCGTTGATCAGTCCGTCGAGTGTGGATGAACCCAAGCTTTGCCACCATTGCGTTTCGATCGGAAGCCCTTCGACTAGACGTTGTGTTTCGCCGAACTGCGTGGGAGCGGACGCGGTTCTATCAGCCACCGGTGTTGCAGTGTAGCGAGCCACATCGGGTGCGGTGGGACGCTGAAAATCAGGGCCGGCGGCGCAACCGGCCAGACCGGCGGTGACCAGACCAGCTACCAGGTAAGTTGCCGCAAGCCGTCTTTCGAGGCTGATGGGGCGCTGGCATGTTTTAGCGTGCTCCATAAAAATGCTCCACGAAAGGTTTGAACCGCCCCGGGAACTCCGGAGGCTCTCTGGTTTGAGTCATGCCGCCAGGGCTGACTCGTCGAGTTGTCGATAAT
>NZ_JAMJEZ010000003.1 GCF_023544715.1 Pseudomonas eutrophicaquae
AAGGGCAGTGGCGCGCTTTTCGCGCTGTTCCAGGGGGCTGAGGCTGCGTGCATCGTTGGTCATTTTGAAAATACTGACTATGCTCTATCTTATTGCCGGATTAATAATTCCCCCGTGCCGTTGAACAGCGTTTGAATCACTTGTGCCGGATGGCGCCAATTTCCCGTAATGAGGCTGCTGCAGTTTGCGTGGACTGTCGCTAGAATCGGGCGCTTATCGAATTGATGGGGTTCTTTTCATGCGTACCTTTCGCCTGGTCATCGCCTGTCCCGACCGAGTCGGCATTGTGGCCAAGGTCAGTAATCTGCTGGCGACCTACAATGGCTGGATCACCGAGGCGAACCACCACTCCGACCTCGACAGCGGCTGGTTCTTCATGCGTCACGAGATTCGTGCCGATTCCCTGCCGTTCGACCTCGATGGCTTCCGCCTGGCCTTCGCGCCGATTGCCCGTGAGTTTGGCATGCGCTGGGAAGTGTATGACTCGGCGGTCAAAAAGCGTGTGGTGCTGATGGCCAGCCGCGAATCCCACTGCCTGGCGGATCTGCTGCATCGCTGGCACAGCGGTGAGCTGGAGTGCGAGATTCCCTGCGTGATTTCCAACCATGACGACCTGCGCAGCATGGTCGAGTGGCACGGGATTCCCTACTTCCATGTGCCGGTTAACCCCGCTGACAAGGCGCCGGCCTTTGCTGAGGTCAATCGCCTGATTGCCGAGCATCAGGCCGATTGCGTGGTACTGGCCCGCTACATGCAGATCCTGCCGCCGGAGCTGTGCCAGGAATATGCCGGCCGGGTGATCAATATCCACCACAGCTTCCTGCCGTCGTTTGTCGGGGCCAAGCCTTACCATCAGGCGGCCAAGCGGGGCGTCAAGCTGATCGGCGCGACCTGTCACTACGTGACCGAGGAGCTCGATGCCGGGCCGATCATCGAGCAGGATGTGGCGCGGGTCACGCACCGCGAGGGGGCTGAGGACATGGTGCGCATCGGCAAGGATGTCGAGCGCCGTGTGCTGGCGCGTGGGCTACGCTATCACTTGCAGGATCGCGTGCTGGTACACGACAACCGCACGGTCGTGTTTGAGTAAGGCCGGCGTCCGCGCTCACATCATTGCTTCAGGAGGATCGCAACATGCTCAAATCGATCAAGGTTCGCGCCTACATGACCCGGCGCTTGGTCACGTTCCAGCCGGATATGGACCTGTTTCTGGCGATCAACCGCCTGCTGGAGCATGGTCTGGCCTCGGCGCCGGTGGTGGACGGCGAGGGGCGTCTGCTGGGCTTGCTGTCGGAGAGCGATTGCCTGCGCGCCATTCTTACCGGCGCCTATTTCGAGGACGCCCGGGGCACCGTGGGTGATTACATGAGTCGCGAGCTGGACACCATCAGCGCCGATGCCGATGTCATCGAGGCGGCGGAGGGCTTCCTGCGTGGGCAACGGCGTCGCCTGCCGGTGGTTGAGGATGGGCGTCTGGTCGGCATCCTTGCTCGCCGTGATGTGCTGCAGGCGGTCAAGGAGTTTGCCGAGCACGATCGCAAGCAGCATATGGAAGAGTGAGTGCAACACGGGGCTTCACGCGGGGCGAGGCTTCTGGTAAAAAGACGGCCTGCCAAGCGGGTGTCGTATAATGGCCATTACCTGGGCTTCCCAAGCCCATGACGTGGGTTCGATTCCCATCACCCGCTCCAGCTTCCCAGCAAGGCCCTGACTTCGTTCAGGGCCTTGTTGTTTCTGCGGCTTTTATCCCGGATGGCGCTGGCCTCGGTGCCTCGCCCGGCGCCCGCGCACTCAATACAGATCACGGCGATAGCGGCCTTCGCTTGAAAGCTGATCGACCGCGGCGCTGCCCAGAATCCCGCGCAGTACCGCATCCACCGACTGCCCCATGCCCTGCAGGCTGCCACAGACCAGCACGCAGCCGCCGCAGGCGATCCAGTGGCGCAGATCCTCGGCGGCATCGCGCAGCCGATCCTGTACGTAGCAATGGGGCCCAGCATCCCGTGAAAAGACCCGATCCAGACGGGCCAGATGCCCGGAGGCGAGCCAGCCCTGCAGCTCGTTGTCCAGCAGGCCGTCGTGCGCGACCTGACGCTCGCCAAACAGTAACCAGTGCCCGCCTTGCTGCAGACGCTCCCGCTCGCGCAGGTGGCTGCGCAGGCCCGCCAGCCCGCTGCCGTTGCCGATCAGCAGCAGTCGGCCGCTATCTGGCGGCAGCTGAAACGCAGGGTTGGGGCGTATCCGCAGATCAATCGAGGCGCCCAGCGGGCTATGCCGGCACAGCCAGCCGGAGCCTAGCCCGTAACCGCCTTTGGCGTGTCTGACCAGACGCACCAGCAAGTCCAGGGTGCCGTCAGCGGGGATCGAGGCAATCGAGTAGGTGCGGTGCGCCAGACGCGGCAGGTGCTCGAGCAGGGCTTCGGCGCTGCGCTGCCGCTCTGCCTCAGGCGCCTGTGGCCACTGGCGCCGCGCCAGATGCCAGGCCAGGGTCTGGCCGTCGGCCATCACCTGCTGACCATCGAGAGACAAGCGGGCCAGCCACTGCGCGACGGCGGCCGGTGCATGGCAGGGGCCGATCTCGACGAGATCACCAGCCTGCCAGTGAGGGAGCGGGGTGACGGCAATCTTCAGATGATAGAGCGGCGCGCCGAGGCTGCCGGGGTTTAGGCAATGGCGCTCCAGCAAGGTGCCTGGCTGATACTGAGGCGGCTGCCACTCGGTAAAGGCATGCTCGCCACTCAGTTGCGCCAGCTGGCGCTGCCACTGGTGCAGCACGGCAGGATCCAGGCAGTCGGCTTCCAGCGTCTCGAACAGCGCCTGAGCGCCCTGCTGGCGCAGATGCTGCTCCAGGTCCCTGGCGCAAGCGCAGAAAGCTGGGTATTGGCGATCTCCCAGCCCCAGCAGCGCATAGCGCAGGTGGTGCAGGTCGTGAGGGTGGGTGTGCAGCGACTGCAAAAAGCGCCGGGCATGATCGGGCGCTTCCCCATCACCGTAGGTGCTGACGACCAGCAGCAGGGTTTGCTCGGGTGGCAGTGGCCAGGGCAGCGCCTCGAGGGGCACTACCGAAACATCTTGCCCGGCGTCGCGCAGCTGCTGGGCGCTGCGCTCGGCCAGCGTGCGCGCCGCGCCACTCTGGCTGGCATAGGCTACCCAGCAGTGCACCTCGTCCACCTCGGGTACGGACGGGCGTTGCCGGCGGATCTGCTGCCCGGCACGCATGCAGAGCAGCAGCCAAAGCAGGATGGCCAGCACCGCCAGCGCCTCGCGCAGCGGCAGCAAGATCAGCGGCAGTACCAGGCTGGCGAGTGCGGCAGCGAGCCGCGAGCGGTTGAGAGGCATGATGGGCGGGGCGAATCCGGCAAGGGAGGGCCGGCCGCGCTAAGGGCGACCGGCCGGTTCAAGGGCAGGGTTACGGGGCCTGCACTTCCAGCGTGGCGCTGTACACCGCACGGCGTTCGGTGGCCGGGGCGGTGACGCCCGCGGTGGCGCTGAGCTCCGCCTCGATCCAGTACATGCCGGCGTTCGGCCAGGTGATGCGCACCTTGCCCGCGGCATCGCTTTTCACCGTGAAGTCGCCGGTTGCATCGCGGTAGCGGTTGCCACCCGGAATTACGCTGACCTCGACATCCGGCGCTGGCTGACCATCCAGCAGGAAGATGAACTCCGCCGCTTCACCGGCGAACAGGTCGTTGGGGTGGGTGACCGGCTGCAGCTCCAGCCCTTTGCCGCTCGGCTTGAGCACCTGCTCGGTCGGCTTGCCGACGGTCACGAAGGTTTCCATGCGGTTACTGGTCTGGATGACCCGCACATTCTGGGCCTCTTTGGGGATGGCGTCTTTAAGGTCTTGCGCCTTGCCCATCCAGCGGCCGCGCTCCTCACCGATCTTCCAGGTCGCCATCAGGCCACCATTGGCTACCGCCAGCTTGTAGGTGCCCTTCTGGGAAAGCTGTACATCGAAGGTGGTGCGATAGCGACCAACCGCGCCATTCTGCGCTTTGAGCGCACTGCCATCGGGCGCCAGGACCTGCAGCGTATTGGCTGGCCGGCGCATTGGCGCCCGGCCCGCCGGCTGGGCGTTCGGGCCTTTGCCGGCTTCAGCGGGTTTGGCCGCTGCCGGACTGCGGCCCGGCAGTGCCAGGGGTTTGCCGATGCCTTCCAGTTGCAGCGGGAAGTGTTCGAAATAGAACAGGTCATTGGAGACCGCCGCGTCCACGGTCACCCACGGATCTTCACCAGACAGCACGGTCGAGGAGGGCAGCATCCAGGCGCGGTGGGCTTGCGCGGACAGCGGCAGGCAGATGGCGAGGGTGAGGGCTGCCCATTTGAACATCGGTTTCATAGAATCAATCCTTGCGTCAGGGGTTCAGCGTGAGGGTGATGGCGCCCAGTTCAGTCTTGCCCTGGACCTGTTGCTGCTGGGCGGCACTGACCGGCCAGCTGAAGGGCACGCGCAGCAGTTCGCGGCCGCCGACCTCGCGGGCGGCTTCGACCACCAGGCGGTACTCGCCCTGCGCCAGGCCGCTCAGGCGCGGATCATTGGCGGCCACACTCAGGCGGTGGGTGCCGACGGCGCGGGTGGCGCCGCTGATGCCATCGACCGGCATCTCCAGGTTGCGCCCGCTGCGTCGCCACCACTGGCGCAGGTCCTTGAGCCACTTCTCGCCTTCCTTGTCCTTCATCTTCACGTCGTACCAGACGGCAAGATCCGCGACGTGCTGCTGATCGGCCCGCTCGAGCCAGACCGCGACGTAAGGACGGTGATATTCGGCGACCTCAAGACGCGGAATCTCCACGTCAATCAGCAGCTCGCCAGCCATGACCGGGCTAGCCAGCAGCCAGCCCAGGGGCAGCAGGTAGTTGCGCATGAAAAATCCCTCAGTGAATGAACAGCAGGGCGAGGAGCAGCGGCATCAGCAGCCCCAGCGCCGTCAGTGGCCAGGTGGTCGGCCGGCTGGCCGCCTGGCGTTTGAGCAGCCACAGGCCGGTGAGGCTGAAGATCACGCAGAGGCCGGCAAAGACATCGATGAAGGCACTCCACAGGGCGCCGGTATGGCGTCCCTTGTGCAGGTCGTTGAGATAGGCGATCCAGCCCCGGTCGGTGGACTCGTACTCCAGCGCGCCCGAGTCAATCTCAAGGCTCAGCCAGGCATCGCCTCCCGGGCGTGGCAGGCTGATGTACAGCTCACCCTCGCTCCATTCGGCCTCGCGGCCCTGCAGGCGGATCGTGAGCGACTGCTCCAGCCAGTCCTGCAGCGCCGCCGGCAGCCCATGCTCGGGCGCTGCCGCCTGCAGTTGCCGCTGCAGTGCCGGCGGCAAGCTCAGGGTGCGGCTAGTGACCTGGGCGCGGCTTTCGATCTGCGCGGCATGGTTGAGGGTGATGCCGGTGACGGCAAACAGCAGCATGCCGGCCAGGCAGAGCGCCGAACTGATCCAGTGCCATTGACGCAGGGTGCCGAGCCAGAGGGTGCGGGGCATGGTGCGCTCCAGGGCGTTTAGAAATCGACCGTCGCCGACAGCCACAGGCGACGCCCTTCCTCGACCAGGCCGGTGGTGCTGCTGGTGGAGTGGGCATAGTCGGTACCGTAAGCGGTGCCATCGACAACGCCGCCGGTGGTGTAGGTGGTGTAGGCCTTGCCCTCGAGAAAGTCCTTGTCCAGCAGGTTGTAGAGGCTGGCATTCAGGGTCACGTTGTCCGCCGCCTTGTACGAGCCGCCGAGGTGGAACAGGGTGTAGGCCTTGGTTTCCTTGCCCAGCGCGTCATAGATCGATTGGCTGGTCGAGCGGCTGCCGTTGGCATTGGCCAGGTTGGCGTAGGTCGAGGTGAAGCGGGCGCGCTCGCCGCGGTATTCACCCTTGAGCCACAGCTCGAGACGCTCGCTCGTCTGCCAGCCGAGCTTGAGGTTGGCCAGGTGCTCGGGCGTGTTGGTCAGCGGCTGCCCCTGGTTCTTGCCGCTCTTCTGCTCGCTGTCGGTGTAGGTGTAGTTGCCGCTCAGCGTCCAGCGCGGGGCAAACTCCCAGCGCGCTGCCAGTTCCAGCCCCTGGGTAACCGCTTCATCGACGTTGATCTTCTGGATGCAGGTGCCGCCGGTATTGCCCGCGCACAGGGCGTTGCTGATCGGGTCGCCGTCGGCGATCTTGTCGTTGAACTGGTTGAGGAACAGCGTGGCGTTACCGCTGAAGCCGGCCAGATTGTCGAAGTAGGCGCCGATTTCGTAGCTGGTCGACTCCTCGGGCTTGAGGTCCGGGTTGCCGATGGTGATGGTGCGGCCCTGGCCGGTCACGCCATTGATGCCGCTGTGCAGGTCATTCAGATCCGGCGCCTTGTAGCCTTTGCTGACCCCGCCTTTGAGGGTCCACTGATCGTTGGCGTTCCACACCAGATACGCGCGCGGGCTGACGTGGCCGCCAAAGGCCTCATGGTCGTCGTAGCGCGCGCCCAGGGTCAGGGCCAGATCATCGCGCAGCCGCCATTCATCTTCGGCGAACAGCGCCCAGGTAGTCTGCTCAAAATCTTCAGTGGCGATGCCGTCAGTCATTTCGGCTTCCCACCACTGGGCGCCGACGGTGGCGACGTGCTGCTCACCCAGCGGCGCGACCATTTTGGTGTCGAACACCAGGTTGGTGGTTTCCAGCTTGCGGTCATCGCCGATGCGCAGGCTGGGAATGGCTGGAACCGGTTGGCCAAAATCGTTGCCGGCGTTGGAGCCGGGGATGGTCCGGCCGAGGGTTTCGGTGGTGCTGCGCATCAGGCTGGAATCGAGGGTGCCGATGGCAAAACGCCCGGTGTGGGTGAGGGCAAACTGCTCGCGCTCAAAGCGCAGCTCATCATCATAGCCCGAGATGCGTCCGCCGTTGGGGTCGCTGGCGCTGGGGCGCTGATCCAGGGTGCCGAGCTGGCTCTCGTCGTTGTTGTAGCGCTGATTGCCGCGCTCGATATCGAGGGCGAAATCATGGTCCTGATGGGGGGTGAAGCTCAGGCGTGCGCCCAGGTTGTTGTTACGCCCTTCGACTGGGGAGGGGCCGCGCTGGCTGAGGGCGATACCGTTGTCGTAGCTCAGATCCGAGGCTTCACGGTCGAACAGGCTGGCGCGCAGTTGCAGGCCCAGCAGGTTCTCTACTAGCGGGCCGCTGAGGTACACGCTGGTGTTTCTGGTGTCGCCGTAGTCACTGTTTTCCTGGAAGGTGTGATCCAGCGTCAGCGAACCGCTCCACTGATCGGCGACCTTCTTGGTGATGATGTTGACCACACCGCCCATGGCGTCCGAGCCATACAGGGTGGACATCGGGCCGCGAATCACCTCGATACGCTCGATGGCGGACAGCGGCGGCATGAAGTTGTTGCGGGTTTCACCAAAGCCATTGGGCGTGACATTGCCGGCGGCATTCTGGCGGCGGCCGTCGATGAGGATCAGGGTGTACTCGCTGGGCATGCCGCGGATGCTGATGTTCAGGCCGCCGGTCTTGCCGGTGCCCTGGCCGATGTCGATGCCTTCGACGTCACCCAGCGCCTGTGCCAGGTTGTTATAGCGCTTTTGCTGCAGCTCCTGGGCGGAGATCACGCTGATGCTGGCGGGAGCGTCGGTGATCTTCTGCTCGAAACCCGAGGCGCTGACCACGACGTTATCCAGCTGGATCGGGGCATCTTGTGCGTGGAGCAGCGGGCTGGCTGCGGCAAGGGCGATGGCGACGGCAAGGGCGGAGCGAATGGGCTGGGTCATGGCGAATCTCGCTTGGTTCCTGGGAAACCAGTTCGGATGAATGATCTGGTGCCAATGATATGGATTCGCATGTAAAAGTCATTATCTTTACATTATCTTTACGCAGCGAATCGGCTGGTCGCATCCCGCGCCAAAGCATGAGCCTTGGCGCGGGATGTGGGCTCAGAAGCGTGCATTCACACTCAGCCAGAAGCTGCGTGCTTTGTCCTTGTTGTTGTAGTCGTCCAGATACGTGGGCTGAAAACCGTTGAGGCAGCTGGTGCCGCTGGAGCATTGGACGAAGTCGACCTGATAGGAGGTGAAATCCTCATTCAGTAGGTTATCGATGCGGCCATTGAAGGTGACGTGTTCGTTGAGTTCATAGCTGGCACCGAGGTGGAAGGTCTCATAATCCTTGTAGTAAGCCTCCTTGTTGTTGACCAGGCCGCGGTAACGCTTGGAGCGGGCCTCCATGCCCAGATGCAGATTCAGGTCCGGCAGCGCTTGCCAGTCGAGGGTGGCATTGAGCATATGTTTGGCGGTCTGATTGAGCGGCAGGCCCTTCTGGGCGCCACTCTTCTGCTCGCTGTCGGTATAGGTGTAGTTGCCGCGCAGCGCCCAGTCACGGGCGATCTGCCAGCGTCCGGCCACTTCAGCCCCCTTGATCACCACTTCGTCGATATTGGTCTTGCGGGTCGAGGTGGCATAACCCAGATCCGCATACTCGCCGGTGCTGGCACAGGTCAGGCCCGTGCCTGGCCCGCAGTTCTGGGAGCTGATCTTGTCCTTGAAATCATTGTGGAACAGGGTGGCGTTGAAGCTGTGGCGATTGGGGTGATTCCAGTAGAGCGCCACTTCGGTATTGCGGCTGGTTTCTGGTTGCAGGTCCGGATTACCGTACTGCGGCGAGGTGCCCTGACCGCCAAATCCGGTGACGCCGTCATACAGATCGGTGGTTTTGGGCGTCTTGTAGCCGGTGGAGATACCGCCCTTGAGTGTCCATTCGGGATTCAGGCGATAGACGGCGTACAGGCGTGGTGAGAGGTGATTGCCGTAGTCCTGGTGGTTGTCGTTGCGCACCCCCGCCGTCAGGGTAAAGGCCTCGATCGGTGTCCAGCTGTCCTCTGCGAACAGCGCCCACATCTTGTGCTCCTGCACCTTGCCCGTGCTGCCGGACTCCATGCCGTAGATGTCGTCTTTGAGCTCCCCATCGATCACCTGGCCGCCGAGTACCACCAGATGCTCGCCGCCCATGCCGTTCAGCGGTAGCTGCAGATTGGCATCCAGTGTGTACTGGTTGCTCTGCAGGGTGCGTTTCTCGCGGGGCAGGAAGGTTTCTTCTGCGATCTGTCGGCGTTCGGCCTCGCTCAGTCCTGCATAGATACCGTTGCTCTGGATGATCGGCAGCAGCCGCTGGCGCTCATCGACTGTGAAGGGCAGGGTGCGGCCCTTGTTATCGGTTTCGATATAGCTCAGCCCAACGAAGCTGCTGCCAAATTCCCAGTTGCCTTCATGGGACAGTGACCAGCTCTCGCGGGTGAAGACCTGCTCATCCAGATAGCCGACGCGCGGATCGGCCCGGCGTGTCCAAGTACCGCCACTGGCGCCGCAGGCGGCGGCATTGCTGCCCGTGCCGCCCACGCAGGCGTTGGCGGTACGCCAGAGGGTATCGATGCTGTCGACGGTGCCCAGTGGGAAGCTGCCATTCACGGGTTTATTGTCGTAGCGCTGCTTGGAGGTATCGATGTCCAGGGTGATGCGCTGGCGATCATCGGGTGTCAGGTAGAGGCTCAGGCCATAGGCAGTGTTGAGGTTGTCGACTGTCTTGCCGCCGCCGCCAAAGCCCAGGCTACGGGGATGCTGAGTGCCATCCGGGGCGATGGACGGGTCATATTGCGGGTTGGAAGCATCGCGCTGATAGCGGCTGGCGCGCAGGCCTGCACCCAGCAGGCCTTTGATCAGCGGGCCGCGCAGGCTGATATCAGTGGTGCGATCGTCGCCAAAATCGTTATCGGACTGGGAGGTGCGTCCGTGGGTCAGCGAGCCGCCCCAACGGTCAATGTCTTTCTTGGTGATGATGTTGATCACCCCACCCATGGCGTCGGCGCCATACAGGGTGGAGGCCGGGCCACGGATTACCTCGATACGCTCGACGGCATCAAGGGGCGGGATATGGTTGAACTGGTTACCGCCAAAGCTGTTGGGGTAGATGTCGCCATGGTTGTTTTGCCGTTTGCCGTCGATCAGCACTAGGGTGTAGTCCGAACCCATGCCGCGCATGCTGATGGTTTTCTGGCCCGTCTTGTCGGACGTTTCGCCGACATCGATGCCTTCCAGGTCGCGAATGGCATCGATCAGCGAGATGTAAGGCTTGCGCCTGAGCTCTTCTTCGCTCACGACGCTGATGCTGGCGGGGGCATCCGTGATCTTTTGCTCAAAACCGGCAGCACTGACTACGACGTTGTCCAGGGCGATAGGCTGCTCGTCAGCATAAAGGGTGTGGCTGGCGCAGGTGATGGCGATAGCGAGCAGAGAGCGGGAGGGTAGAGGCATGACGGCGGGCTACTCCAATAGGATTTTTGTTCGCCCGCAAATGATAATTTTTATCATTAAATTTTGATAAATATTTACATAAAGTTTACCCAGAGTGCCGGGTATCTCCACACAGGTGCAGCGCACGCCGCCCGGTGGCTTTCAGAACAAAGGCTTGAGGGGAGAGATAGAGGGCAAGGGGCGCAGCCGCTACCGGGTACTCCCGACAGGTTGATATGCCGCAGATAGCAAAGGGGCCGCAAAAGCGGCCCCGGGGAGGATCAGCGTTGACGTGGTACTGACTTGAGCAGCTCGGTAGGCGGCATCTCGCACTGGATCTTGCGACCGATCAGTGCCTCGATCGGCGGCAGGGCGAAGGCATCGTCCTCACCGGCAAAGCTGATCGAGGTGCCGCTGGCGCCCGCGCGGCCGGTACGGCCGATACGGTGCACGTAGTCGTCCGGATCTTCCGGCAGGGTGTAGTTGATCACATGGCTGACGCCATCCACATGGATGCCACGCCCGGCCACATCGGTCGCCACCAGCACGCGGATCTTGCCCTCACGGAAGCCCTCCAGCACCTTAATGCGCTTTTGCTGGGGCACATCACCGGACATCTGCGCGGCGCTGATGCCGTCACGGGTCAGGCGCTCCTCAATGCGGCGTACCTCGTCCTTGCGGTTGGCAAACACCATGACCCGCTCCCAGTTGTTCTGGGCGACCAGGTTGTAGAGCAGCTTGTACTTGTCGGCCCCCGAGACGGCATAGACATGCTGCTCGACGGTATCGCTGGCGACGTTCTCCGGCTCGATCTCAACGATCGCAGGCGCCGTAGTCCACTGCTTGGCCAGGTTCATCACATCATCGGTGAAGGTGGCCGAGAACAGCAGGGTCTGGCGCTCGCCCTTGTGCGGTGTCTGGCGGATGATCTGCCGCACCTGGGGGATGAAGCCCATGTCCAGCATGCGGTCGGCCTCATCGAGCACCATCACCTCGACCATGTCCAGGTGCACTTCACCGCGCTGGTTGAAGTCCAGCAGACGGCCGGGGGTGGCGACCAGAATGTCGCAGTAGCGCGCTTCCAGCTGCTTGAGCTGCTTGTCGAAGTCCATGCCGCCGACAAAGCTCATCACGTTCAGGCCGGTATGCTTGGTCAGGTCGCGCGCGTCATTGGCGATCTGCACCACCAGCTCGCGGGTCGGGGCAATGATCAGTGCGCGCGGCTCACCCATGTAGCGCTCTTTGGGCGGCGGGGTAATCAGCAGCTGGGTGATGGTCGAGATCAGGAAGGCCGCGGTCTTGCCGGTGCCGGTCTGGGCACGGCCAATAGCGTCACGCCCCTTGAGGGTATGACCAAGCACCTGAGCCTGAATCGGCGTGCAGTAGGTGAAGCCCAGCTCGTGAATGCCGCGCATCAGGCTCGGGGCCAGGGCGAAGTCGTGGAAGCGGGTCTTGCCTTCGGCCGGTTCGACCACGAAGTCCTCGAGGCTCCAGGCACTGTCGGCCTTGCGAGCCGGGCGTTCGCGGCGCTTGCGCTCACCGCGCTCGGCGCGCGGTTTCTTCGGCCGGCTGTTGCGTGCCTCGCTACGCGGCTCATCGCTCGCAGGCTGCGCGGCAGCCTCGGTGTCGGGGGTGGTTTGAGGCGCGGCGCCTTGCGCCTGCTCGTTCAGATCGGTGGGGGTCTGGGGTGCCTGGAGCACGGTCATCTCTGTGTTCTGTGGGAAGAATCAGGTTGCAGTGTAAAGCAAACGTGGCGGCGGGTGCCAAATCGCGCGCGCCGCTGGTCAGTCCTCAAGACGGGCCTTGAGCCAGTACGCAATGTCGCGCAGTTCGTCGTTGCACACTTCATGGCCCATCGGGTAGTCGTGCCAGGTCACGGCAACGTCCGCCTGCTGCAGCCAGTCATGGGCGCGCCGGCCCAGGGCGGCGGGTACGACCCCGTCTTCGCGGCCGTGCAGGCATAGCGCCGGTGTCGCTGCGTGACCTTGCAGCGGCTGCTGGCCGGCCTCGAAGGTCGGGGCGTAGGTGGAGAGGGCGATCACTCCGCCCAGCGGCTCACGGCTGCGCAGATAGGCGCTGTGCAGCACCACGGCGCCGCCCTGGGAGAAGCCAGCGAGGATGATCCGCCGGGCAGCAATTCCGGCCTGCCGCTGGGCCTCGATTAGCGAAAGAACACTCTGGCTGGACTCCTCCAGCTGCTCAAGATCGAGCGCGCACTCGGGCTGCAAGGCAATGATGTCGTACCAGGACGGCATGCTCCAGCCGCCATTGAGGGTCACCGGGCGCGTCGGCGCCTGGGGCAGCACGAAGCGCACATCGGGCAAAACCCCCTGCAGCGCTTCGGCCACCGGCTGGAAGTCAAAGCGATCCGCCCCAAGACCATGCAGCCAGATCACGCAGGCGGTGGCCGGGCCGGCCGGTTCAAGGATCAGGGGGGCAATAGCGGACATGCAGAACTCCGGGGTTGAAACAGTCAGAGGACGGCGATTATCGCTGCCCGGTGGTCATCCCGGAAGGGCTGCGCGGGGGATCGACCTCGATCACGCCGTCCGCCACGACCAGCAGGGTGCTGTGCCCGGCCTCGATCTCCGGTGTCGGCATCGAGCCCTCGTCCAGGCGGCTGACCGCCATCGCTCGCAGCACCGGCTCCCGTTGAGCACCCTGGCTGCGCAGATCCAGACGCACCAGGCGATAGCCGTTTGCACCCAGCGAGTCGCTGAGCAGCGCGGCGCGTCCCTTGAAGGCCGCCACGGCCTCGCGCAGCAACTGCTCCTCATGCTGGCGACGGCTGGTGGGCGACAGGCTGAAGTGCATGCCGGCCAGCTGCAGTCGCTCCTGCAACTGGCCGGTCAGGCGGGCGAGGGCGGCAAAATCGGCACTCTCAAGGCGCAGCTCAGCGCGCTCACGCCAGGCGACGATGCGTCGGCCCGCCTCATCATGGACCGGCCGGCTGGCGCGGCTGCCCAGGCGGCTGTCGACGCCGGCCACCGCGCGGCTTTGCTGCAGCGCCTCGTTGAGTTCGCGGGTGATCTGCGCGGCCAGCTCGGCCGGGCGGGATTTTTGCTGCTCGATATACAGAATGACGTGCATGCGGTCATGGGCCACTTCGCGGCTGACTTCCGCGCGCAGGCTGACCTGGTTATAGCGGAGTTCTTCAGCGTACAGGGCGGGCGCGCTCAAGGCGCTGCCCAGCGTCAGGGCAAGGAACAGCGGGCGGATCGGCAACATCGGGTACACTCCGGGCGGCTATGGCAAACCTGCCACAGTATGCGCCGCCGCGCCGCGGGCTGTGCATTTTTGCCGCACGGCATCCTTGGGGGTGCTGGTTATAATTCGCACGATTCACGGAGCTGCCCATGCGTGCCCCTGCCCAGCTGCTGTTTTCCGCCAGTCTGCAGAACCTTGGCCGGCTGGTGCTGATTCGCCTGCTTGTGCTGGCTGCCCAGGCTGGATCGGTCGGCTTTGCCTGGTGGTCGGACCTGCTGCCCCTGCCCTGGACTGAACTGGGCATCACCCTGGTGCTCTCGGCCCTGCTGTGTCTTTTGACCGCGCTGCGCCTGCGTGCGCCTTGGCCTGTGACCGAACAGGAGTATGCCCTGCAGCTGGTTTGCGACCTGCTGATCCACAGCGTGCTGTTGTATTACACCGGTGGCTCGACCAACCCCTTTGTGTCCTATTACCTGGTGCCGCTGACCATTGCCGCGGCCACCCTGCCGTGGCTGTACTCGATCGTACTCAGCGGGCTGGCACTGACCGGCTATACCCTGCTGCTCGTCTGGTATCACCCGCTGCACACCCAGAGCCTGCAGCACGAGGTGATGCTGATCAATCTGCACCTGTTCGGCATGTGGCTGAACTTTGCCCTGTCCGCCGCGTTCATCACCTTTTTCGTGGTCAAGATGGCCGATGCGCTGCGTACCCAGGATCGCCTGCAGGCCGAGCGCCGCGAGGACGGCATGCGTGACCAGCAATTGCTGGCCGTCGCCACTCAGGCTGCCGGGGCGGCGCATGAGCTGGGCACACCGCTGGCGACCATGAGCGTGCTGCTCAAGGAGCTGCGCCGCGAGCAGCGTGATGACCCGGCACTGCAGGAGGATCTGGCCCTGCTGCAGGAGCAGGTGAGCCTGTGCAAGGAAACCCTGCAGCAGCTGGTGCGCGCCGCGGAAGACGAGCGCCGGCAGAGCATCCGTCTGCAGCCGGTCAGCGAGTGGCTGGCGGCGACGCTGGATCGCTGGCACCTGATGCGCCCCGAGGCGACCTGGCGCTATCGCTGCCTGGGGATTGGCCCTGCGCCCGAGTTGATGCCGCCGGCCGATCTCAGCCAGGCGCTGCTCAATCTGCTCAACAATGCCGCCGATGCCTGTGCGGACAATCTGCTGGTCCAGCTGGACTGGGACGAGCGTGAAATCTGCCTGAGCATTCGCGATCACGGTGCCGGTGTGCCGCTGGCGATTGCCGAGCAGCTGGGCAAGCCGTTCTTCACCACCAAGGGCAAGGGGTTCGGGCTGGGGCTGTTCCTCAGTCAGGCCAGCGTCAGCCGCGCCGGTGGAACGGTCAAGCTCTACAACCACGAAGAGGGTGGCACGCTCACCGAGCTACGCCTGCCCCGAACCTGAGGCGTGGCCCTGCACGCCCGTTCTGCCTTGCGAGGAAGTCATGAGTGAAGAAACCCTGTTCGACAGCGAGGAACAGCCCCACCTGCTGCTGGTGGACGATGACCCGACCTTCAGCCGGGTGCTGGCGCGGGCGATGAGCCGGCGCGGTCTGCGCGTGTCGGTGGCCGGTTCGGCCGAGGAAGGGCTGGCCCTGGCCGAGCAGGATCTGCCCGATTACGCGGTGCTGGATCTGAAGATGGACGGCGATTCGGGCCTGGTGCTGCTGCCACGGCTGCTGGAGCTGGACAGCGAGATGCGCGTGGTGATCCTCACCGGCTACTCGAGCATCGCCACGGCGGTCGAAGCGATCAAGCGCGGTGCCTGCAACTACCTGTGCAAGCCGGCCGATGCCGATGATGTGCTGGCGGCGCTGGTCTCCGAGCATGTCGATGTCGACAGCCTGGTGCCGGAAAACCCCATGTCGGTCGATCGCCTGCAGTGGGAGCACATCCAGCGGGTGCTGACCGAGCACGACGGCAATATCTCGGCGACCGCCCGCGCACTGGGCATGCACCGGCGCACCCTGCAGCGCAAGTTGCAGAAGCGTCCGGTACGCCGCTAACACACCGCACCCCGGTGGGCTGTGCCGCCGGCTATCATGGCCGGCCTTGCTGATTCCGGTGGTGCGCTGATGCTGTCCCTGTTCCTGCAGACCCTGGCGGTGACCCTGCCGGTATTCGCCATGCTGTTTCTGGGCTTTGTGCTGCGCTGGCGCGGGCAGATCGACGAGCCGTTCATCCATACCGCCAGTGCGCTGGTCTTCAATCTCAGCCTGCCGGTGCTGCTGTTTCTGGCCATCCTGCGGGCGGATCTGGCCAGCGCCCTGCAGCCGGCGCTGCTCGGCTACTTTGTGGTCGCCACGCTGGGCTGCTTCCTGCTGGCCTGGGGCTGGGCGCTCTGGCGGGTGCCGCGGGCGGATCGCGGTGTGTATGTACAGGGCGCGTTTCGCGGCAACAACGGCATCGTCGGGCTGGCGCTGGCGGCCAGCCTGTATGGCGATTACGGACTGTCACTGGGCGGGGTGCTGGGCGGGGTGGTGATCCTTACCTACAACAGCCTGTCGGTGCTGGTGCTGGAGTACTACAACCCGAATGCACGCGCCACGCCCTGGAGCGTGCTGCGCGGGATTCTGCGTAATCCGCTGATCCTCGGCGTGCTGGCAGCGATTCCCTTTGCCGCTTGGCAAGTGGCCCTGCCGCAGTGGCTGCTGACCTGCGCTCAATACCTCGCCCAGCTGACCTTGCCACTAGCGCTGCTGTGTATCGGTGCCAGCCTGTCGCTGGCAGTACTGCGGCGCAGCAGTACGCGCGCCCTGGGCGCGAGTCTGATGAAGATGGTCTGGTTGCCGGCGCTGGCCACCGCCGGTGCCGCCGCCTGGGGTTTTCGCGGGGCTGAACTGGGGATTCTGTTTTTGTATTTTGCGAGCCCGACCGCCGCCGCCAGCTTCATCATGGCCCGCGCGGCGGGCGCAGATCATCAGCTGGCGGCGGCGATCATTGTGATCACCACCTTGCTGGCAGTGGTGACCATCAACAGCGGATTGTTCGTGCTGCAGTGGCTGGGAGTGATCTGACGGGACGCCCTCAGCGCTGATTCCGCCAGGCTTGCCCACCGATCACCAGCAGGGTGATGGCGGTCAGCGGCAGCACGAACCAGATCATCGCCTGACTGAACAGGGCCAGCCCCGGTGCATCGGTGCTGTGCATGATCAACCAGGCGGTGTAGATCGCGTAGTAGCCGACAAACAGCGCGCCTTCCCAGCGCTTGATGCAGTATCCGGCAAAGAAGATCGGCAGGCAGGCCACCGCCACGGCAATCATCACCGGGAAGTCGAAGGCCAGGGCATTGGTCGAGACGTTGATCGGCAGCGGCGAGACCAGCGAGGCCAAGCCGAGCACGCAAAGCAGGTTGAACAGGTTGCTGCCGACCACGTTGCCGACGGCAATGTCGCGCTCGCCCTTGAAGGCGGCGATCATCGAGGTAGCCAGCTCCGGCAGCGAGGTGCCGATGGCGATCACCGTCAGGCCGATCACCAGCTCGGACAGGCCCAGCGCCTTGGCCAGGGTGACGGCGCCTTCCACCAGGAAGTTGGAGCCGCCGACCAGCAGCACCAGACCCACCACCAGCAGGGCAAGGTTGATTGCCCAGGCATAGGGCTTGGGTGCTTCATGCAGGCCGAACTCCTCGGCAAATTCATCGCCATTGGCAGCGGCCTTGTCCTTGCGGCTGCTGATGATCAGGAACGCGGTATAGGCGATCACGGCGCCGAACAGCAGCACGCCGTCGAGGCGGCTGAGGCTGCCGTCCATCGCCAGCGCCCAGGTCACCAGGCTGGCGCCGATCATCAGCGGCACATCGAGGCGGATCAGCTGGCGCGAGACCAGCAGCGGCGCGACCAGCGCCGACAGGCCGAGGATCAGCAGCACGTTGGCGATGTTGCTGCCGACCACGTTGCCGATGGCGATGTCGCCGGTCCCCTCCAGGGCCGCCTGCACGCTCACCGCGGTTTCCGGCGCGCTGGTGCCGAAGGCCACCACGGTCAGGCCGATGATCAGTGGCGGGATGCCAAATTGTGCGGCCAGGCGCGCGGCGCCACGCACCAGCACCTCGGCGCCGACGACCAGCAGCACCAGGCCGCCGATCAGGTAGACGAAGGTCATCACAGTCATGTTTGCAGAGTTCCGCAGGGGGGATAGGGGGGAGGGCGTCATTATCCTGCAGGTGGCAGGTGTCTGACAGGGGCGGGTGAGGCTGGCGCCGCCTCGTTACCAGGCTTGCATCCCTCGCCCAGCGCAGGGCGAGGGATGCGCGCGCACCGGCAGGGGGCGGCGCGCTGTCAGCCTTCGAGCAGCTGCTTGAGCAGTTCGTTGACCTGGCCGGGGTTGGCCTTGCCCTTGGAGGCCTTCATCGCCTGGCCGACGAAGAAGCCGAACAGCTTGCCGCGCTTGGCCTCGTCGCTGGCGCGGTACTGCTCGACCTGGGCGGCGTTGGCGTCCAGCACCTCCTTGAGCATCGCCTCGATGGCGCCGCTGTCGGTGACCTGCTTGAGCCCCTTCTGCTCGATGATCGCATCGGCCGACTCACCTTCGCCGGCGGCGAGGAAGCGGAACACATCCTTGGCGATCTTGCCGGAGATGGTGTTGTCCTTGATGCGCAGGATCAGCCCGCCGAGCTGCGCGGCGGAAACCGGCGACTGCTCGATGTCGATACCTTGCTCGTTGAGCAGGCTGGACAGCTCGCCCATCACCCAATTGGCCGCCAGCTTGGCGTCGCCGCAGGCCTGCTGCACCTGCTCGAAGTATTCGGCCAGCTCGCGGCTGGCGGACAGCACGCTGGCATCATAGGCGGACAGGCCGTACTGGCTCTGGAAGCGCGCGCACTTCTCGGTCGGCAGTTCCGGCAACTCGCTGCGCACCTGTTCGATGAAGCTGTCTTCCAGCACCACCGGCAAGAGGTCCGGGCAGGGGAAGTAGCGGTAGTCGTTGGCCTCTTCCTTGCCGCGCATCGAGCGGGTTTCGTCCTTGTTCGGGTCGTACAGGCGGGTTTCCTGCACCACCTTGCCGCCATCCTCGATCAGCTCGATCTGCCGCTGGATCTCGTGGTTGATTGCTTTCTCGATGAAGCGGAACGAGTTGACGTTCTTGATCTCGGCGCGAGTGCCGAAGGCTGCCTGGCCCTTGGGGCGCACCGAGACGTTACAGTCGCAGCGCAGCGAGCCTTCGGCCATGTTGCCGTCGCAGATGCCGAGATAACGCACCAGCGCGTGGATCGCCTTGACGTAGGCCACCGCCTCCTTGGCCGAGCGGATGTCCGGCTCGGAGACGATCTCCAGGAGCGGGGTGCCGGCGCGGTTGAGGTCGATGCCGGACATGCCGTGGAAGTCCTCGTGCAGGCTCTTGCCGGCGTCCTCTTCCAGGTGCGCACGGGTGATGCCGATGCGCTTGACGGTGCCGTCTTCCAGGGTGATATCCAGATGGCCGCGGCCGACCACCGGGTGATCCATCTGGCTGGTCTGGTAGCCCTTGGGCAGGTCGGGGTAGAAGTAGTTCTTGCGTGCGAACACGTTGCTGCGGCCCAGCTCGGCGTCGATCGCCAGGCCGAACTTCACCGCCATGCGCACGGCCTGTTCATTGAGTACCGGCAGGGTGCCGGGCATGCCTAAGTCAACCAGGCTGGCCTGGGTGTTCGGCTCGGCGCCAAAGGTAGTGGCGCTGCCGGAGAAGATCTTCGAGTGGGTGGAGAGCTGGGCGTGGATTTCCAGCCCGATCACGGCTTCCCATTGCATAGGTGTCGTCCTCAGAATCCGGCCGGGGTGCGGGTGTGCCAGTCAGTGACCTGCTGGTACTGGTGCGCCACGTTGAGCAGGCGCGCTTCCTGGAAGTACGGCGCCAAGAGCTGCACGCCCACCGGCAGGTCATCGACGAAGCCGGCCGGCATGGACAGGCCGGGGATGCCGGCGAGGTTGGCGGTGATGGTATAGATGTCTTCCAGATAGGCGGAGACCGGATCGGCGCTCTTCTCGCCGAGCTTCCAGGCGAGGTTCGGGGTGGTCGGGCCTAGGATCACATCGACCTCAGCGAAGGCGCTGACAAAATCATTTTTGATCAGGCGGCGGATCTTCTGTGCCTTCAGGTAGTAGGCATCGTAGTAGCCAGCCGACAGCGCGTAGGTGCCGACCATGATGCGCCGCTTGACCTCGGCACCAAAGCCCTCGCCGCGCGAGCGCTTGTACAGGTCCTCAAGGTTGACCGGGTCCGCGCAGCGATAGCCAAAGCGCACGCCGTCAAAACGCGACAGGTTGGAGCTGGCCTCGGCCGGGGCGATCACGTAGTAGGCGGGGATGGCGTGCTGCAGGTTCGGCAGCGAGATCTCTTTGACCGTGGCGCCGAGCTTCTTTAGCTCCTCGACCACCGCCAGTACGGTCTCGGCGATGCGTGCGTCCAGACCCGCACCGAAGTACTCCTTCGGCAGGCCGATGCGCAGGCCGGCCAGCGGCTGGCTGAGCGCGGCCAAGTAGTCGTCCACCGGCACGTCGACGCAGGTCGAGTCCTTGGCATCGAAGCCGGCCATGGCGCCGAGCAGCAGGGCGCAGTCCTCGGCGCTGCGCGCCAGCGGGCCGCCCTGATCGAGGCTAGAAGCGTAGGCGATCATGCCCCAGCGCGACACCCGGCCGTAGGTCGGCTTGAGGCCGGTGAGGTTGGTCAGCGCTGCCGGCTGGCGGATCGAGCCGCCGGTGTCGCTGCCGGTGGCGGCCGGGATCAGCCCGGCGGCCACGGCGGCAGCCGAGCCGCCCGAGGAGCCGCCCGGTACGCGGGAGGTGTCCCAGGGGTTCTTCACCGCACCGAAGTGGCTGGATTCATTCGCCGAGCCCATGGCGAACTCGTCCATGTTCAGCTTGCCGAGGCTGACCGCGCCGGCCGCGGCGAGCTTCTCGACCACAGTGGCATCGTAGGGCGCCTTGAAGTTGTGGAGGATCTTCGAGGCGCAGGTGGTCAGCACGCCCTTGGTGCAGAACAGGTCCTTGTGGGCGATCGGCGCACCGAGCAGCGCGCCGTGCTCGCCGGCGGCGCGGCGGGCATCGGCGGCAGCGGCCTGGGCGCGAGCCTCGTCGGCGCTGACGGTGATGAAGCTGTTGAGCTGCGGATCAAGCGCCTCGATGCGCGAGAGCAGTGCCTCGGTCAGCTCGAGCGCGGAAAAGTCCTTGGCGGCCAGGCCGCGGGCGATTTGCGTCAGAGTCAGTCGATGCATCACTCGATCACCTTGGGAACCAGATACAGGCCGTTTTCCACCGCCGGGGCGATGGCCTGATAGGCGTCGCGGCAGTTGTTCTCGGTCACCACGTCGGCGCGCAGGCGCTGGGTGGCTTCCAGCGGGTGGGCGAGCGGTGCGATGCCATCGGTCTCGACCGACTGCATGCGATCGATCAGCCCGAGGATGTTGTTCAGGGTCTCGGTGGTGCGCGGAATCTCCGCCTCATCGAAGCCTAGGCGGGCAAGATGGGCGATTTTTTCCACGTCGCAGCGTTCGAGCGCCATCGGAAATCTCCAGCGGAAAGCGAGGGGTGTGGGCGGTCGCGGACAAGGGGCACTCATGCCGGAAAAAGCGGTCAAAGGCCGCGATCTGGCAGGCTTGCCGGCCCGGAAAGCGGAACAATCTAACATATGTCCGCCTTGCCCAAAATCCCTGCCGTTGTTAGAGTCTGCCGCACTTTTACCCACGTGTTCCCCCGGGGTTCCTGTCCCATGTTGAAAAAACTGCGCGGCATGTTTTCCAGCGATCTGTCGATCGATCTGGGGACGGCCAACACCCTTATTTATGTGCGCGAGCGCGGCATCGTTCTCAACGAGCCGTCGGTCGTGGCCATCCGCAACCAGGGCAATCAGAAAAGCGTGGTCGCGGTCGGCACCGAAGCCAAGCGCATGCTGGGGCGTACTCCGGGAAGCATTTCGGCGATTCGTCCGATGAAGGATGGCGTGATTGCCGACTTCAGCGTCTGCGAGAAGATGCTGCAGTACTTCATCAATCAGGTGCATGAAAACAGCTTCCTGCAGCCCTCGCCGCGGGTGCTGATCTGTGTGCCGTGCAAATCCACCCAGGTCGAGCGCCGGGCGATTCGCGAATCGGCCCTCGGCGCGGGCGCCCGTGAGGTGTTCCTGATCGAGGAGCCGATGGCCGCAGCAATCGGCGCGGGCTTGCCGGTCGAGGAAGCGCGCGGCTCGATGGTGGTGGATATCGGAGGTGGTACCACCGAGATCGCGCTGATCTCGCTGAACGGCGTGGTGTATGCCGAGTCGGTGCGGGTGGGGGGGGATCGGTTCGACGAGGCCATCGTCACCTATGTGCGCCGCAACTACGGCAGCCTGATTGGTGAGTCGACCGCCGAGCGCATCAAGCAGGAAATCGGCACCGCCTATCCGGGCGGTGAGGTGCGCGAAATCGATGTGCGCGGCCGCAACCTCGCTGAAGGGGTGCCGCGCAGCTTTACCCTCAACTCCAGCGAGGTGCTGGAGTCGATGCAGGAGTCCTTGGCGACCATCGTGCAGGCGGTCAAGAGTGTGCTTGAGCAATCTCCGCCGGAGCTGGCCGCGGACATTGCCGAGCGCGGCCTGGTGCTGACCGGCGGCGGTGCGCTGCTGCGTGATCTCGATAAGCTGCTGGCGCAGGAAACCGGTCTGCCGGTCATCGTGGCGGAGGATCCTCTGACCTGCGTCGCGCGCGGCGGTGGTCGGGCGCTGGAAATGATCGATCGTCACGCCATGGATCTGCTGTCGACCGAGTGAATCCTCCGGGGCGCTGCCTCACCTCCTTGCCGGCGCCGGTGAGGTGGTTTTGGCCGGCGCTGCACCGGAAGGTCCGCGTACCGCGATTGTGAGGAGCCGGTCATCAAACCGCTGTTTGCCAAAGGGCCTTCACTGGGCGTGCGTCTGCTGGTGCTGAGCGTCCTGTCCATCGCCCTGATGATCACTGATGCCCGCGTCGATAGCCTGCGCCCCCTGCGCAGCCAGCTCGGGCAGCTGTTCACGCCCTTGTACTGGCTGGCCGAGCAGCCCCTGCGCCTCTGGCAGGGCGTCAGCCAGCAGTTCAGCAGCCGCGAGGAGCTGATCGCGGAAAACGAGAAGCTCAAGGCCGAAGCGCTGCTCTTGCAGCGGCGCCTGCAGAAACTTGCCACCCTCACCGAGCAGAACGTGCGCCTGCGCGAGCTGCTCAACTCCGCTGCGCTGGTCGATGATCAGGTGCTGGTCAGCGAGCTGATCGGCGTTGATCCCAACCCGTTTACCCACCGCATCCTGATCGACAAAGGCGAGAAGGACGGGGTGTTCGTCGGCCAGCCGGTGCTCGACGCACTGGGCCTGATGGGCCAGGTGGTCGAGGTAATGCCCTACACCGCGCGCGTGCTGCTGCTCACCGACACCACCCACAGCATCCCGGTGCAGGTCAACCGCAATGGCCTGCGCGCGATTGCCATCGGTACCGGCAATCCGGAGCGTCTGGAGCTGCGGCATGTGGCGGATACCGCCGACATCAAGGAAGGCGATCTGCTGGTCAGCTCCGGGCTCGGTCAGCGCTTCCCGGCGGGCTATCCGGTGGCCACCGTCAGTGCGGTGATCAACGATCCGGGTCAGCCGTTTGCCGTGGTGCACGCGGTGCCGACCGCGCGGCTGAATCGCAGCCGTTATCTGCTGCTGGTCTTCAGTGATCCGCGCAGCCCCGAGCAGCGTGCCTTGGAGGCAGCTGAGGCGCAGGAAGCGGCGGATCGCCGTACAGAGCAGGTGCCCGCTGAGGCTACAGCGCCAGCCGGTGCAGCGCCCGCCATGCCACCCGCGCCCGCATCGGCAGTGCCGGTCACGCCTGCGGCGCCACCACGCGATGCACCGCCCGCGGCGCCGGTGATACCTGCCACTCCCTCAGGAGGCCGCTGATGGTCGATGAGCGTTCCCGCAATGGCTGGTTCGTCTGGTTCTCGCTGCTGTGTGCGCTGATCCTGAGCATTGCGCCGATCCCCGAATTTCTGGCGGTGGGACGCCCCCTGTGGCTGCCCCTGGTGATTGCTTACTGGCTGCTGATGGCGCCTCTGCGGCTCGGCATGACCCGTGTCTGGCTGCTGGGGCTGGCGGCGGATCTGCTCTATGGCACACCGCTTGGCCAGTATGCGCTGGTGCTGGCGCTGGTCGCCTTCATGGTGATTTCGCTGCAGCAGCGCCTGCGCATGTTCCCGGTCTGGCAGCAGAGTCTGGTGCTGCTGGTGGTGTTTGGTCTTGCGCAGTTGCTGCTGCTGTGGCTGGACAGCCTCAGTGGCAATCGCCCACCCAGTCTGGCCTTCCTGATTCCGGCGCTGGTCAGTGCGCTGCTCTGGCCGTGGGTGTTCATCGTCCTGCATTTTTGCGGCCGCCGCCTGGGCGTGCACTGAGCCGCCTGTCCCTGGAGTCCGCCTGCCATGCCTGATCTGTACCTGGCCTCGACCTCACCCCGTCGCCGCGAACTGCTGACGCAGATCGGTGTGCCATACCGCCTGGTGGCCGCCGAAGTCGATGAAGCGGTGCGCGCGGGCGAGTCGCCGGTCGTCTATGTCGAGCGCCTGGCCCGTGAAAAAGCCCTGACGGGGCTGGCTGCTCTGGAGGGCCGCGAGGGCTGTGTGCTGGGCGCCGATACCTGTGTGGTGCTGGAGGGGCAGATCCTTGGCAAGCCCGCCGATCGCGCTGAGGCACTGGCCATGCTCGCCGCGCTGTCCGGGCGCGTGCATCAGGTGCTGACCGCGGTTGCGGTGGCCGACCAGCGCCGTTGCCTCAGCCGGGTGGTGACCAGCCAGGTGCGTTTTCGCCCGCTGAGCGAGGCCGAATGCGTCCGCTACTGGGACAGCGGCGAGCCGCAGGACAAAGCCGGCAGCTACGGTATCCAGGGGTTGGGCGCGGTGTTCGTGCAGCACCTTGAGGGCAGCTATTCGGCCGTGGTGGGCTTGCCGTTGTGCGAAACTGCCGACCTGTTGGCCCAATTTGGCCTGGCCTGCTGGCAGACTGCGCGCCCCTGAGCGCCAGGCCGCATGGTCGCCGACCCCGCCTGGAGAGTGTCCGATGAGCGAAGAAGTCCTGATCAACATCACCCCGATGGAGTCGCGGGTGGCGGTGCTGGAGAACGGTGTCCTGCAGGAGGTGCACGTCGAGCGGACCCAGAAGCGCGGCATCGTCGGTAACATCTACAAAGGGCGGGTGGTGCGGGTGTTGCCGGGCATGCAGGCCGCCTTTATCGACATCGGTCTGGAGCGGGCGGCCTTCATTCATGCGGCGGAGATTTCCAGCCGCGAGGGCAACGCGGTGGAGCCGATCAGCGCGCTGGTCCATGAGGGGCAGAGTCTGGTGGTGCAGGTCACCAAGGACCCGATTGGCAGCAAGGGGGCGCGGCTGACCACGCAGCTGTCGATTCCCTCGCGCTATCTGGTGTACATGCCGCGCACCCGGCATGTCGGCATTTCCCTGAAGATCGAGGATGAAGGCGAGCGCGAGCGCCTCAAGCAGGTGGTGGCTGACTGCATGAGCAGCGAGGGCATCGAGGGCGAGGGCGGCTTCATCCTGCGTACCGCCGCCGAGGGCGCCGGCGCCGACGAGATCCTCGCCGACATCCGCTACCTGCGCCGCCTCTGGGAGCAGATCGGCGCGCAGATGCACAGCGCCGCAGCGCCTTCGGTGATCTATGAGGACCTGTCGCTGGCCCTGCGCACCCTGCGCGATCTGGTCAGTCTGCGCACCGAGAAGATTCGCATCGACTCGCGAGAGACCTTCCAGAAGGTCGGGCTGTTTGTCGCCGAGCTGATGCCCGAGGTGGCAGATCGCATTGAGCATTACCCCGGCGAGCGGCCGATCTTCGATCTCTACGGCGTCGAGGACGAGATCCAGAAGGCGCTGGAGCGCAAGGTGCTGCTCAAGTCCGGCGGCTACCTGATCATCGATCCGGCCGAAGCGATGACCACCATCGACGTCAACACCGGCGCCTTTGTCGGGCATCGAAACCTTGAGGAGACCATCTTCAAGACCAACCTTGAGGCCGCCACCGCCATTGCCCGCCAGCTGCGCCTGCGCAACCTCGGTGGGATCATCATCATCGATTTCATCGACATGGAAGACGAGGAGCATCGCCGCCAGGTGCTGCGCACGCTGGAGAAGATGCTCGAGCGCGACCACGCCAAGACCAACATCATTGGCATCACCGAGCTTGGGCTGGTGCAGATGACCCGCAAGCGCACCCGCGAAAGCCTGCAGCAGGTGCTCTGCGAGCCGTGCCCGAGCTGCCAGGGGCGCGGTCGGCTGAAGACCGCCGAGACCATCTGCTACGAAATCTTCCGCGAGATTCTGCGCGAGGCGCGGGCCTATCAGGCCGAGTCCTACCTGGTGCTGGCCAATCAGGGAGTGATTGACCGGCTGCTGGATGAAGAGTCGGGCAACGTCGCCGATCTGGAAGCCTTCATCGGTCGGCCGATCCGCTTTCAGGTCGAGGCCAAGTATTCCCAGGAGCTCTACGATGTGGTGCCACTCTGAGGCCAGCCACTGACATGGGGGCCAGGCTGTTACGGCTGCTGCGCGCGCTGCTGATGCTACTGGCCGCTGCGCTGGTGCTGGTGGCGCTGTGGGTGAGCCTTGGGCGCAGCCTGATTCCGCTGGTCGCCGAGTACCGTGCCCCGCTGGAAACTGAGGCGCGTCGCCTGTTGGGACAAGACCTGCATATCGGCAGCCTGCGTGGCGAATGGCAGGGCTTGATGCCACGGCTGCGGCTGGAGGATATCGAGCTGCGTGACGGTCAGCAGGCCCTGCATCTGGATCGGCTGACCCTGCGTCCGGATCTGTGGGCCAGCCTGCGCGATCGTGCGCCGCGTCTGGCGCTGCTGGAGATTGAAGGGCTACAGCTGGGGCTGCGTCAGGATGAGACAGGGCGCTGGCAGCTCAAGGGCTTCAGCGCGGCTGGCAAGGTATCCACCTCGTCGTCGCTCGCCCAGCGGCTAGCCCCCTTGGCGATCCTGCAGCGGGCGCTGCTCCTGGATGCCCGGCTGACCATTGAGCCGTATCAGCAAGCGGCTTTTACCCTGGCGGATATCGACCTGGAACTGCGTACCCGGCAGCAGCACATGACGCTGGCCGGGCACCTGCAATTGCCGGATGGCCAGAGGCTGCAGCTGCAGACCACGCTGGCACTGGATCGGCAGCAGCCGCTGGACAGTCAGGCCCAGCTCTACCTGCAGCTGCCGGCCAGCGACTGGTCGGCCTGGCTGCCGGCGGCCGTGCTGGGCGAGGGACGCAGCCTGCAGCAGCTGCAAGCTGGTGGCGAGCTGTGGCTGGACTGGGCCGCCGGCGGCGTGCAGCGGGCCATGGCGCGCCTGCAGCTGGAGCAGCTGACCTTCAGCCATGCCGGGGGCAGTCATGTGCTACGCGAGGTCCGCAGCCAAGCCTGGCTGCAGCGCCACGCGCAGGGCTGGCACCTGCAGCTCGATGGGCTGCAAGGGGAATTTGGCGTGCTGGCGCTGGACATCGGCGCCCTGCAGCTGACCCAGCAGGCGCAGGGCTGGCAGGTGCAGGCCGCCCATCTGGATCTGCAGGCTCCGGCGGCGCTGGCCCGTCATCTGCTGCCGCTGCCGGCGCTGGGGCAGGAGCTGTTGGGCAGCCTGGCCCCGCGCGGGCGCATCGAGGCGCTGGCCCTCACCCTGCAGCCACAGGCACAGGCACAGGGGTTGCCGGAGGTCGAATACCACATGCGCCTGAACCAGGTGGCCACCGGCGCCTGGCGGGCGGTGCCGGCCACCGGCAATGTCAGCGGCCTGCTCAGCGGCACGCTCGCCGGCGGCACCCTGCAGCTGGACAGCCAGGACCTGCTGCTGCATCTGGAGACGCTGTTCCCGGAGCCCTGGCGCTACCGGCAGGCCCGCGCCCAGCTGGACTGGCAGCTCGATGCGCAGGCCTTCACCCTGTCCAGCCCGCTGATGCGCCTGTCCGGGGAGGAAGGCGAGCTGGCCGGCAACATGCTGCTGCGCCTGCGGCATGACCCCGCCGCCGAGGATTACCTCGATTTGCAGGTTGGCCTGCACGATGGCGATGCCGCCTATACCCGCCGCTACCTGCCGACCCGCTCACCGGCGCTGGCCCGCCCGCTGGCCGACTGGCTGCAGGCCGCCATCACCGCCGGGCGCATCGAGCAGGGGCTGTTTCTCTATCAGGGCGCCCTGAACCGCGAGGCGCCGCCCGAGGCGCGGGCGCTGGGGCTGTACTTCAAGGTCCGCGACGCACAGCTGGCCTATCAGCCGGACTGGCCGCCGCTGCATGGTCTAGCAGGTGAGGTGTGGGTGGAGGACAGCGGCATTCGTGTCGAAGCCAGTGCCGCCCAGGTGTTGGACAGCCAGTTGCAGGCCATCCGGGCTGAGGTCAGGCGCGATGCGCGCGGGCCGCGCCTGCAGGTCGAAGGCCAGATCAGCGCCCCGCTGGGCGATGGCCTGAAGATCCTTCAGGACACCCCGCTCGGCCGCTCGGCCACCTTCGCGGGCTGGACGGGCACCGGCGAGCTGCAGGGTGGGCTGCGCCTTGACGTGCCGCTGGCGGCGCAGGGCAATCCTGTGCAGGCCGTGGTCGACTTCGCCACCCGCGGGGCGACGCTGACGATCCGTCAGTCGGCGCTGGAGATCAGCCAGCTGCAGGGGCGCTTTCGCTACGACAGCCAGCGCGGCCTGAGTGCCGAACAGCTGCGGGCGCGGGTACTGGGCAGTGCGGTCAGTGGCCGCATCCGCGCGCTGGGGCAGGGCGGGCAACCCCACAGCCGCTTTGAACTGGCGGGGACGGTCGCCGTTGCGCGCCTGCTGGACTGGCTCCAGCAGCCGGCGGCAGAGATTCCGGCTAGCGGCCAGTTGCCCTATCGCCTGACCCTGGATCTGCAGGGGCCGGAGGATCGTCTGCAGGTCGATTCGGATTTGCGCGGCGTGCAGATCGACCTGCCGGCCCCGCTGGGCAAGCCGGCCGACAGCGCCCGCCCGGCGCAATGGCGCATGACCCTGGAGGGCGCCGAGCGGCGCTACGGACTCGACTACGATGGTCAGGCCAGTCTGGCGCTGGCGGCTCCACCCGGCACCCTGCAGGGGCTGCGCGGTGAGCTGCGGCTGGGCGGTGCTGCGGCGCAACTGCCGCGCACGCCCGGGCTGCAGGTGCGCGGCCGCTTGCCGGCGGCCAACCTGGCCGAGTGGCAGGCGCTGCAGGCCCGCTATGCCGGGGGGCGCGGCGGCGCCGGGGTGCTGCGCGATCTGCGCCTGCGTATCGAGCAGGTGTCGCTGGGCAGCCTGCAGGTCAATGATCTGCAGCTTGGCGTGCGTCCGGAGGCCGGCGGCTGGCACCTGGAGCTGGACAGTGCGCTGATCGCAGGCCAAGTCCTGCTGCCGGCTCAGCCGCGTGCGCCCTGGCAGCTGACGCTGCGCCATCTGCGTCTGCCGGCGCGTGAAAGCAGCGAAGACAAGGCCGCCCGCGAGGCGGCGGGGATCGCTCCCAGCGACCCGCTGGGGCATCTCGATCCCCGTCAGTTGCCCGCCTTCGACGTGCGCATCGCCAGCGTGATGCTGGGGACGCAGTCGCTGGGGCGCTGGCAGCTACGCGCCCGCCCGCAGCCGCAAGGTGTGCGCTTCGAGGGACTGGATCTGCAATTGTCCGGCCTCAACCTGCGTGGGCAGCTGGAATGGCAGGGAACGGGAGCGGCGATGCGCAGCCGCTTCCAGGGGCAGCTCGGCGGCGAAGACGCCAGCGAGGTGCTGCTGGCCTGGGGCTTTGCGCCGAGTGTGAGCAGTCGCGAGTTCAGTATCGAGGCTGACGGCCACTGGCCGGGTTCGCCGGCGATGGCCGCCTTGAAGCATTTCAGTGGCCGGCTGGATCTGCAGGCCCGCGAGGGGCAGCTGCTGGAGGTCGAGGGCGCCGCTGGGCTGCTGCGGGTCTTTGGGGTGCTCAACTTCAATACCCTGGGGCGGCGCCTGCGGCTGGACTTCAGCGACCTGTTTGGCCGCGGCCTGAGCTTTGATCGCCTCGATGGCCAGCTGAGCGGCACCGATGGCGTGTTCCTGACCAGCCAGCCGCTGGTGCTGGATGGGCCGTCTACCCGTCTGGATCTTGAGGGGCAGCTGGACATGGCCAGCGAGCAGATCGCCGCTGGCCTGCGGGTGACCCTGCCGCTCTCCAATAACTTGCCGCTGGCCGCGCTGATGACCGGTGCGCTGCCGGTGGCCGGCGCGCTGCTGATCGTCGATCAGCTAATCGGTGATCGCCTGTCGCGGGCCGCCAGCGTTGAATACCGCGTCGCCGGCAGTCTGCAGGATCCGCAGATCAGCCTGTTCGGCAAACCCTGAGTCTTTGTTGCAAGGTGCCCGGATGTCCACGTTCGCCGTGATCCAGATGATCAGCCAGCCCTCGGTCGAGGCCAACCTGCAGCGTGCGCGCATCCTGCTTGAAGAAGCCGCCGCGGGCGGGGCGCAGCTGGCGGTGTTGCCGGAAAACTTCGCCACCCTGGGCTGTGGCGATCAGGCGGCGCTGGCCCGCGCCGAGGCCGCAGGCGAAGGCCCGCTATTGTCCTGGCTGGCGCGCACCGGTCGCGAGCTGGGGGTATGGCTGCTGGCCGGCAGCCTGCCGCTGTTTGGCGAGGGCGCCGCGTGTGGTCGGCCGCATGCCAGTTCGCTGCTGCTGGATGCCGATGGCCAGTGCGTGGCCCGCTACGACAAGCTGCACCTCTTTGATGCGCAGGTGGCGGATGGGCGCGGCCTGTACCGTGAGTCGGACGATTTTGCCGCCGGTCAGCGCATCGTGGTGGCCGATACACCGGTCGGGCGGCTGGGTCTTAGCATCTGTTACGATCTGCGCTTTGCCGAGCTGTACAGCGCCCTGCGGCTGGCCGGTGCCGAGCTGATCTGCGTGCCCTCGGCGTTTACCGCGCTGACCGGCGCCGCGCACTGGGAGGTTCTGGTGCGTGCCCGGGCGATCGAGACCCAGTGCTATCTCTTGGCCGCCAATCAGGGCGGCGTGCATCCGGGCGGGCGCGAGACCTTTGGCCACTCGCTGATCGTCGATCCCTGGGGCGCGGTGCTGGCGAATGCGGCGCAGGGTGAACGTGTCGTGCTGGCCCAGCGTGACGCCAGCGCCCAGCAGGCGTTGCGCGCACGCATGCCGGTCTTCGAGCATCGCCGTCTGTACCCCGGCCCTCTGCAAGCCTCTTCACAGGAGTCCCCATGAACATGCTGTCATCCGTCAGTAGCCGCCTGCTTGAGCCGGCCGGTTTAGGTCTTGAGCGTTTGCCGATCCTGCTGGGCGAGCTGGCCGGGCCCGGTATTGATGCCGCCGATCTGTACTTCCAGAACATCGTCTCCGAGTCCTGGATGCTGGAAGATGGCATCGTCAAGGAGGGCAGTTTCCACCTCGATCAGGGGGTGGGGGTGCGTGCCCAGTCGGGCGAGAAGACCGGCTTTGCCTACAGCAACAGCCTGGAAGAATCGGCGCTGCGCCAGGCGATCAGCGCGGCGCGCTCGATTGCCCGCAGCGGTCAGCAGGTGCAGGTCTGCACCTCGCGGGTGCAGGCACCGGCGCCGCTGTATGCCGCGGACAATCCGCTGGATGTGCTCAGCCGCGCCGAAAAGGTCGAACTGCTCCAGCGGATCGATCAGGCGACCCGTGCGCTGGATTCGCGGATCAGCCGGGTGACCGTGAGCCTGGCCGGGGTCTGGGAGCAGGTGCTGGTCACGGCGCTGGATGGCAGCCTCGGCGCTGATGTGCGCCCGCTGGTGCGCTGCAACGTCAGCGTGATCGTCGAGCAGAACGGGCGCCGCGAGCGCGGCTCCCATGGTGGCGGCGGGCGTACCGACTACCGCTATTTCCTCGAGGGTGAGCGCGCCATGGGCTATGCCCGCGAGGCGGTGCGTCAGGCGCTGGTCAATCTGGAAGCCATCCCGGCACCAGCGGGCAGCCTGCCGGTGGTGCTCGGCAATGGCTGGAGCGGTGTACTGCTGCATGAGGCGGTCGGTCATGGCCTGGAAGGCGATTTCAACCGCAAGGGCAGTTCGGCCTACAGCGGGCGGGTCGGTGAGTCAGTGGCGTCTAGTCTGTGCACCATCGTCGATGATGGCACCCTGAGCGGACGGCGCGGCTCGCTGAGTCTCGATGATGAAGGCACGCCGACCCAGTGCACCACGCTGATCGAAAATGGCGTACTCAAGGGCTACATGCAGGACAAGCTCAATGCCCGGCTGATGGGCGTGGCGCCGACCGGCAATGGCCGGCGCGAATCCTACGCGCACCTGCCGATGCCGCGCATGACCAACACCTACATGCTCGCCGGGCAGAGCGAGCCGGAAGAGATCATCCGCTCGGTCAAGCGCGGCCTGTACTGCGCGAGCCTTGGCGGCGGCCAGGTGGACATCACCAGCGGCAAGTTCGTGTTCTCCACCAGCGAGGCCTACCTGATCGAAGACGGCAAGATTACCGCGCCGGTCAAGGGCGCTACGCTGATCGGCAACGGCCCGGAGGCGATGAGCCGGGTCTCGATGGTCGGCAACGACCTGGCGCTGGACAGCGGTGTGGGTACCTGTGGCAAGGACGGTCAGTCGGTGCCGGTCGGTGTCGGTCAGCCGACCCTGAAGATCGAGGCGATCACGGTCGGCGGGACCGGCGGTTGAGGCGCCGGTGAGCGCGGGCACGTGGCCCGCTCACGGGGCGGCTGCCTGGCGACTCAGCGCAGGCCGCGCTTGAATTCGTCCAGCTCGCGCAGGTACTTGAAGACCTTGCGGGCGGCGGCCGGCGGTTTGTTGTGGGCGGCTTCGTGCTGGGCGTGGCGAATCAGCTGGCGCAGGTGCTGGATATCGGCCTCGGGGTACTCGCCGAGCAGCGCTTCGAGGTCGCTGTCGCTACCGCCGACCAGCCGGTCGCGCCAGTGCTCCAGGGCGTGGAAGCGCTCGTTGTACTGGCGGGTGGAGGCATCCATCTGGTCGAGCAGCGCGACGATGGCCTCGATATCCTGCTCGCGCATCAGCTTGCCGATGTACTGGATATGGCGTTTGCGCGCCGCATGCACCTTGTGCTTGGGCGCCTCGAGCACGGCCTTGAGCAGGGCGTCGGAAAGCGGCAGGCGGGCGAGCAGGTCAGGCTTGAGGGTGGTCAGGCGCTCACCCAGATCCTGCAGGGCGTGCAGCTCGCGCTTGATCTGGGACTTGCTCTTCTCCAGCGAGAAATCGTCGAATTGTGCGGACATGGGGCGGATTCCGTGAAAAATGGCCGCCATGATACCTATTCGGAGGGCCGCTTGTCCGGTTCCCTCCCGCGTGTGAATCAATGAGGAAAACGGCATGAATGCAGCGGTGGAAGGGGTAGGGCCAGCGGCGCTGCCGGGCTTGCAGGCACAGGTCGAGTCGATCATCGCCGAAGCGCGGCGTCAGGGCGCCACGGCCTGCGAGGTGGCAGTATCTCTGGAGCAGGGCCTGTCGGCCAGCGTGCGTCAGGGCGAGGTGGAAACGGTCGAGTTCAACCGTGACCGCGGCTTTGGCATCACCCTCTATCTGGGGCAGCGCAAGGGATCGGCCAGTACTTCGGCCGAGGGCGAGGCGGCGATCCGTGAAACGGTGGCCGCCGCGCTGGCGATCGCCCGGCATGCCAGTGAGGACGACTGCGCGGGGCTGGCTGATGCCGCGCTGATGGCCCGCGAGCTGCCGGAGCTGGATCTGTGGCATCCGTGGGCGATCACCCCGGAGCAGGCCATCGAGCAGGCGCTGGCCTGTGAGGCCGCCGCCTTTGCCAGCGATTCGCGGGTGACCCGTGCCGATGGCACCACCCTCAATACCCATCTGGGCTGCCGGGTGTATGGCAACAGCCATGGCTTTATCGGCGGCTACGCCAGTAGCCGGCACAGCCTGAGCTGCGTGATGATTGCCGAGGGCGAGGGGCAGATGCAGCGCGACTACTGGTACGACGTCAGTCGGCTGGGCAGTGCGCTGGCCAGCTCCGAGGCGATTGGTCAGCGCGCCGGTCAGCGCGCTGCGGCTAGGCTCGGTGCCCGTCCGGTACCGACCTGCGAGGTGCCGGTACTGTTTGCTGCGGAGCTGGCGGGTGGGCTGTTCGGGCATCTCTTGGCGGCGATTTCCGGTGGCAACCTGTACCGCAAGGCCTCCTTCCTCGAGGGGGCGCTGGGCGAGCAGATTGCCCCCGACTGGCTGACCCTGGACGAGCGCCCGCATCTGCCGCGCGGCATGGGCAGTGCCAGCTTTGATGGCGACGGGCTGGCCACCTATGCCAAGCCCTTCGTGCAGGATGGCCAACTGGTGTCCTATGCGCTGGGCACCTATTCCGGGCGCAAGCTGGGCATGCCAAGCACCGCGAACGCCGGCGGCGTGCACAACCTGTTCGTCAGCCACGGCAGCGAGGATCAGGCCGCGCTGATCCGGCGCATGGATCGCGGTCTGCTGGTCACTGAACTGATGGGGCAGGGGATCAACCTGGTCACCGGCGATTACTCGCGCGGTGCGGCGGGTTACTGGGTGGAAAATGGCGTGATTCAGTTCCCGGTGCAGGAGGTGACCATCGCCGGCAACCTGCGGCAGATGTTCCGTGATCTGCAGGCGGTGGGCTGTGATGTGGAAACCCGCGGCAACATCCGCAGCGGCTCGGTGCTGATTGGCCGGATGACGGTGGGTGGGAGCTGAGGCAGGCCGCCCTGTTGCTGGCGCAGGCCTGTGGCGTGCGTCAGCTTACTCGCCTTCTTCGAAGTAGTCGTTGATCAGGGCCTGCAGGGCGGTCAGTGCTTCCTCGGCCTGCTCACCCTCGGTGCTGATGTGGATATCGCTGCCCTTGCCGGCGGCCAGCATCATCACCGACATGATGCTCTTGCCGTCCACTAGGCTCGCGCTGCTGCGCCCGACCCGTACCTGGCAGGGAAAGCGCGCCGCCACGCTGACGAACTTGGCCGCTGCCCGGGCGTGCAGGCCCAGCTTGTTGATGATGGTGATGTCGCAGGCGGGCATAGGCGCTTGAGCCTTCTAGGAGAGGTCGCGGTGGCGGATCTGCACGTTCCTGAGCGGTGTGCGCAGAGCCTGGCCGATGCGCTCGGCCAGGTAGACCGAGCGGTGTTTTCCGCCGGTACAGCCAATCGCCACGGTGACATAGGCGCGGTTGCTGGCGGCAAAGCGCGGCAGCCACTTGCTGAGGTAGTGATTGAGGTCGTTGAACATCTCCTCGACCTCGGACTGGGCCGCCATGTAGTCGCGGATCGGCTGTTCCAGGCCGTTGTATTCGCGCAGCTCAGCCTTCCAGTACGGATTGGGCAGGCAGCGCACATCAAAGACCAGATCGGCATCCACCGGCATGCCGCGCTTGAAGCCGAAGGATTCGATCAGAAACGCCGTGCCCGGCTCGGGCTTTTCCAGCAGGCGCAGGCGGATGCTGTCACGCAGCTGGTACAGGTTGAGCCCGGTGGTGTCGATCTTCAGATCCGCCAGGTCGGCAATCGGCCCAAGCAGGGCGATTTCCTCATGGATGGCCTCGGCCAGCGAGCGATGCTCGTCGGTCAGCGGGTGACGCCGGCGGGTTTCCGAGAAGCGCTTGAGCAGGGTGGCATTGTCGGCATCCAGGTACAGGACATCGCACTGGATATTGCGCTGGCGCAGCTCATCGAGCAGTGCCGGGAAGCGCTTGAGCTGGCTGGGCAGATTGCGCGCATCGATGGAGACCGCAACCTGCGGGCGCAGCAGTTCCGCATCCAGCAGGACACGCTCGGCAAGCTCCGGGAGCATCCCTGCGGGCAAGTTGTCGATGCAGTAGAAGCCGCTGTCCTCAAGGACAGCCAGCGCAGTGCTCTTGCCAGACCCCGAGCGCCCGCTGACGATCACCAGGCGCATGGTTCAGCGCTCATCCACAGTATCGAGCACCACCTGATACAGGTCGAAGCCATCGCGTGCCTGACGCAGTCGCTCGCGCACATCAGCGCGATCCAGCAGGCCGGCGATCTGGCGCAGCAGCTCCAGATGCTCCTCGGTGGCGGCCTCGGGGACCAGCAGTACGAACAGAAGATCGACCGGGGTGCCGTCGATGGCATCAAAGTCGACCGGGGCGTCGAGGCGCAGCAGGGCGCTGATTGGCACCGAGCAGCCGGCCAGTCGGCAGTGGGGGATGGCAATGCCGTTGCCAAAGCCGGTCGAGCCGAGCTTTTCGCGGGCTACCAGGCTTTCAAAGATGTCATGTGCGTCGAGCCCGGGAATATCCCGGGCCACGAGGTTGGCGATCTGTTCAAGAACGCGCTTTTTGCTGCCTCCCGGCACGTTCACCTGGGAACGGCCGGGGGTCAGTATGTGCTCTAGGCGAGTCATGGATAGGTCGTGGCGGGATCAGCGAGCGGCAGCGCCTTGCTCGCGGGCGATCTGCTTTTCCTTGTGCTTGATCAGCTGGCGGTCGAGCTTATCGGCCAGCAGGTCGATGGCGGCGTACATGTCTTCGTGATCTGCATGCGCGACCACTTCACCACCGGCGACGTGCAGGGTCGCTTCGATCTTCTGCTGCAGTTTTTCCACGCTCATGATCACCTGGACGTTGGTGATCTTGTCGAAGTGGCGAGTCAGTCGCTCGAATTTTTCGTTGACGTAAGCGCGCAGGGCTTCGGTCACTTCCAGATGTTGGCCACTGATGTTCACTTGCATACCGCTTCTCCTTATTGCCACAGGCCGGCGGTCCGATGAACCGCTGCGGCGTGGCTGTTCTCATTAGGGCATCACACCAGGCGCTTGCGCTCACTGGACGGTGCGATGCCGAGTGATTCCCGATATTTGGCGATAGTACGCCGCGCTACCTGAATCCCCTGTGCCTCCAGTAAACCAGCGATCTTGCTGTCACTCAACGGCTTTTTCGGATTTTCCGCGGCAACCAGCTTGCGGATGATCGCGCGTATCGCCGTGGAGGAACATTCGCCGCCTTCGGCGGTGCTGACGTGGCTGGAGAAGAAGTATTTGAGCTCGAAAATGCCGCGCGGCGTGTGCATGTATTTCTGGGTCGTGACCCGCGAAATGGTCGATTCATGCATGCCGACCACCTCGGCGATGTCGTGCAGCACCAGCGGTTTCATGGCCTCCTCACCCTGCTCGAGGAAGGCCTGCTGCTGGGCGACGATCTCGCTGGCGACTTTCATCAGGGTTTCGTTGCGGCTGAGCAGGCTCTTGATGAACCAGCGCGCTTCCTGCAGCTGGTTGCGCATGAAGGTGTTGTCGGCACTGGAGTCGGCGCGGCGCACCAGCCCCGCGTAGTGCGGATTGACCCGCAGCCTAGGCATGGCCTCGGGGTTGAGCTCGACCAGCCAGCGCTCGCGCTCCTTGCGCACGATGACATCCGGCACCACATACTCGGCTTCGCTGGATTCGATCTGCGCCCCCGGGCGCGGATTGAGGCGCTGGATCAGGGCGATGACCTGCTTGAGCTCTTCCTCGCGGATGCGCAAGCGGCGCATCAGCTGGCCATAGTCACGGCTGGCGAGTAGGTCGAGGTAGTCGCGTGCTAGGCGGCGGGCCTGCTCCAGCCAGGGGGTCTCGGCGGGCAGCTGGCGCAGCTGCAGCAGCAGGCATTCGCTGAGGTCACGCGCGCCGATGCCCAGCGGTTCGAACTGCTGGATACGGTGCAGCACCATCTCCACTTCATCCGGCTCGATCTCCAGCTCAGGATCGAAGGAGGTGAGGATCTCCTCAAGGCTTTCTTCCAGATAACCATCGGTGTTGATGGCATCGATGATCGACACCGCGATCAGCCGGTCACGCTCGCCCATCGGCGAGAGGTTGAGCTGCCAGAGCAGGTGGCTTTGCAGGCTTTCGCCGCTGCTGGTCTGGGCGGTGAAGTCCCAGTCATCGCTGTCGCTGGCCGGCAGGCTGCTGGCACTGGTCTGGTAGATGTCCTCCCAGGCGGTATCGACGGGTAGCTCGCTAGGAATGCGCTCCTGCCACTGGCCCTCGTCGAGGCTTTCCGGATCGCGATCGGCGATGTGCTCGCCGCTGTCCCGTGCGCCGGGTGCGGCGTCCTGCTCGGCGAGCGGGTCGCTGGTGTCAAAGTCATCGCCGTCCTCCTGACGCTCCAGCATCGGGTTGGAATCCAGCGCTTCCTGGATCTCCTGCTGCAGGTCGAGCGTCGAGAGTTGCAGAAGCCGAATGGCCTGTTGCAGCTGCGGGGTCATCGTCAGCTGCTGACCCATCTTGAGGACTAGCGAATGTTTCATGCGGGAAGGGGCACCTGGATCGTCCAGCGCGAAGGGGCTGGCTGCTGATTGGCACCGGTGTGCCGAGTCCCGGCGATTATATGCCCGATGCGCGCGCGCCTGCATAGCGCCGGCATGGCGACGGATCGGGCCGTGGATTTAGAGGCGGAACTCGCTACCGAGGTACACCTCGCGCACCAAGGCGTTGTCGAGGATGCTCTGCGCATCGCCTTCGGCGATCAGCTGGCCGGCGTTGACGATGTAGGCGGTCTCGCAGATGTCCAGGGTGTCGCGCACGTTGTGATCGGTGATCAGCACGCCGATGCCGCGGCTCTTGAGGTGCTGGATGATCTGCTTGATGTCGCCGACCGAGATCGGATCGACCCCGGCAAAGGGTTCATCGAGCAGGATGAACTTGGGATCGCTGGCCAGGGCGCGGGCGATTTCCACTCGCCGCCGCTCGCCCCCGGAGAGGCTCATGCCGGTGTTGTCGCGGATGTGGCTGATGTGAAACTCCTGCAGCAGGCCCTCCAGCGCCTCGCGCCGCGCGGCCCGATCAAGATCCCGGCGGGTCTCGAGGATCGCCATGATGTTGTCGGCGACCGTCAGCTTGCGGAAGATCGAGGCCTCCTGCGGCAGGTAGCCGATGCCGGCGCGGGCGCGGCCATGCATCGGCTGGTGGGTCACATCCTGCTCGTCGATCAGGACGCGGCCCTGATCGGCGCGCACCAGGCCGACGATCATGTAGAAGCAGGTGGTCTTGCCGGCGCCGTTGGGGCCGAGCAGGCCGACGATCTGGCCGCTGGCAATCGACAGGCTGACATCACGAACCACCTGGCGGCCCTTGTAGCTCTTGGCCAGATGCTGGGCAATCAGAACGCTCATCGCGGCATCACTCCTGGGCGCGCGGGCGCGGCTGGATGACCATGTCGATACGCGGACGCGGCGAGCTGACATCGGTGCCGCTGGCGCGACCGGCGTTGACGATCTGGCGCCGGGTGTCATAGACGATCTTCTCGCCCTCGAAGGTGTTGCCACCCTGAACGATGCGCGCCTGATCGATCAGTACGATCCGCTCATTGGCGGCAAAGTACTGGATGGTCACGCCCGAGGCCTGGACTAGCGGCTTGTCGATCGCCGGCTGCTGCTCGTAATGGGCCAGCTTGCCGACGGCGGTGAAGACCTCGATGTCACCCTTACTATCTTGGGTGATGGTCACGGTGTCGCCGGTGATTTTCAGGGTGCCCTGGGTGATGACCACGCCGCCACGGTAGACGGCCACGCCTTGCTTTTCATCCAGCTCGGCACTGTCGGCCTGTACGCGGATCGGCTGATCGCGATCAGAGGGCAGGGCCCAGGCAGCCGGAGCGGACAGCAGCAGGCCGAGAAGAAGGGGAAGGGGGTTAACGGATTTCATGCTGTCCTCTGACGTTCGACAGCAGGCGCATCCTGCCGTCCTTGAAATAGGCTTCCAGCCCGGTCGCGGTGGTGACCCCGTTGGCCGCCTCGATACGCACCGCGGCGGCGGTGCTGGCAAATTCGCGCTCGGGGAAGACGCTGAGGCGCTCGGTGTGGAGGCGGATCTGCCGGCCGCGGGCGTCGGTGCGCTCGACCTGTACCTGCTCGATCAGCTCGACCTGATCGCCGCCGGGCAGCACCTCGCCGCGCTGGCTGCGCACCTGCCAGGGCTGTTCGCGGCCGCGATGCAACAGCAGCGCGGGTGCGCTGATACGGGTCAGATCCGTCGCCTGGACATGCTCCAGGCGCTCGGCCGTCAGCCGGTAATCCAGCGAGCCATCGGCCTGGAACTGGATGCTGCGGGCCTTTTCGGCATAGAAGTCGATGGTTTCTGCTTCTTCAAGCGGGGCGCTGGCCATGAAACTCTCCGGGCGGATGTTCCAGTAGCCAATGGCGGCCAGTAGCGTGGTCAGGGCCAGCGCCAGAAGCCCCAGGCGCAGGGTCGGGCTCAGGCTCATCATCACAGGTACGCGGCCTGAGCGGCGTCCAGCGTGCCCTGGGCGCGCAGGATCAGCTCGCAGAACTCGCGGGCGGCACCCTCGCCGCCGCGGGCCACGGTCACGCCGTGGGCGTGCTGGCGCACGAAGGCATTGGCACTGGCAACCGCCATCCCCAGGCCCACCCGGCGGATCACCGGCAGGTCCGGCAGGTCATCGCCCAGATAAGCGACCTGCTCATGGGCAAGCCCCAGCTCAGCCAGCAGCGCCTCCAGCACCACCAGCTTATCCTCGCGTCCCTGGATCAGGTGCTGAATGCCCAGATTCTGGGCCCGGCGCTCGACCACCGGGCTGCTGCGCCCGCTGATGATGGCGGTGCGCACGCCGGAGTTGATCAGCATCTTGATCCCGTGGCCGTCCAGCGTGTTGAAGGTCTTGAATTCACCGCCCTCGGGCAGGAAATACAGCTTGCCGTCGGTCAGCACACCATCGACATCGAAGATCGCCAAGCGAATGGCACGGGCACGGTGCAGCAGGTCATCGTTCATTACATCACTCCGGCACGCAGCAGGTCGTGCATGTTGAGGGCGCCAATGGCGCGCTGCTCGGCATCGAGCACCACCACGGCACTGATCTTGTGGTCTTCCATGATCTTCAGCGCCTCGGCGGCGAGCATCTCCGCGCGCACGCTTTTGCCGCCGACGGTCATCAGGTCATCGATCAGCGCATCGCGCACGTCGACGCCGCGATCCAGCGCCCGGCGCAGGTCGCCGTCGGTGAAGATGCCGGCCAGGCGGCCATCGGGTTCGGTGATTACCGTCATGCCCAAGCCTTGGCGGGTCATCTCCAGCAGCGCCTCGCGCAGCGGGGTGCCGCGCGGCACCTGCGGCAGGCGCTCGCCGGCGTGCATGATGTTTTCCACCTTGAGCAGCAGGCGCCGGCCCAGCGCACCGCCCGGGTGGGAGAAGGCGAAGTCCTCGGCGGTGAAGCCGCGCGCTTCCAGCAGCGCGATGGCCAGCGCATCGCCGAGCACCAGCGACACGGTGGTCGAGGAGGTCGGGGCCAGGTTCAGCGGGCAGGCTTCCTGCGCGACGCGGGCATCGAGATTGACCTCGGCGGCCTGGGCCAGCGGCGAGTCGGGGTTGCCGGTCAGGCTGATCAGCGGAATGCCTAGGCGCTTGAGCAGCGGCAGCAGGGTGACGATCTCGGCGGTGGAGCCGGAGTTGGAAAGTGCCAGCACCACGTCCTCGCGGGTGATCATGCCCATGTCGCCATGACTGGCTTCGGCCGGATGCACGAAAAAGGCTGGCGTCCCGGTGCTGGCCAGGGTCGCGGCAATTTTGTTGCCGATGTGCCCGGACTTGCCCATGCCGACCACCACCACGCGGCCCTTGCAGGCCAGCAGCAGCTCGCAGGCGCGCACAAAGTCGCCATCGATCTGCTCGAGCAGGTCGCTGACCGCCTGCAGTTCAAGGCGGATGGTGCGGCGGGCTGATTCGATGAGGTCGGACATGGCGTGCTGTCACTGGCAGGGAGTCAAGATGGCGGATTATAGCGGTAAACCGGCGGCGGCTCACCCGTCCGCGGCACGCCTGCGCCCGGGTGCTTTGGGTTCGCGTTGGCGGCGGTGGTATAGTGCCGCCCTGCGTCCAGCGGTGCCTGTCACCGGCAGGGCAGGCCGAGTGCAAGGGGTGAGGATGAACAGCGACAACGATTACGCCGTCGAACTCAAGGAAGTGACCTTCCGGCGCGGCGCGCGGGCGATCTTCGATCAGGTGGATCTGGCCTTTCCGCGTGGCAAGGTGATCGGCATCATGGGCCCGTCCGGTTGCGGCAAGACCACGCTGCTGCGCCTGATCGGTGCCGAGCTGCGCCCGAGTGCCGGGCAGGTGATCGTCAATGGTCAGAACCTGCCGCAGCTGTCGCGCAGTGCGCTGTTCGACATGCGCAAGCAGATGGGCGTGCTGTTCCAGAGTGGTGCGCTGTTCACCGACCTTGATGTGTTCGAGAACGTCGCCTTCCCGCTGCGGGTGCACACCGATCTTCCGGAAGAGATGATCCGCGACATCGTGCTGATGAAGCTGCAGGCGGTCGGTCTGCGGGGCGCTGTCGAGCTGATGCCGGATGAGCTGTCCGGTGGCATGAAACGCCGGGTGGCGCTGGCCCGGGCCATTGCCCTCGATCCGCAGATTCTGCTGTATGACGAACCCTTTGTCGGTCAGGACCCGATCGCCATGGGTGTGCTGGTGCGCCTGATTCGCAGCCTCAACGATGCCCTCGGGCTGACCAGTATCGTGGTCTCCCACGATCTGGCCGAGACCGCCAGCATTGCTGACTATCTGTATGTGGTGGGGGATGCCCGGGTGCTGGGGCACGGTACGCCCAAGGATCTGATGGAGGCGGATGATCCGCGGATCCGTCAGTTCATGCAGGGCATCGCCGATGGGCCGGTTCCCTTCCACTTTCCGGCGCCGGACTATCGGCGCGATCTGCTCGGAGAGGTTTGATGCGCAAGACTTCCCTGCTCGAACGGATCCGTCTGTTCGGGCGCGCCGGCATCGACGTGCTCGAAGCCCTGGGGCGCTCCGGTATCTTCCTCGGGCACGCGCTGTTCAGCCGTAATGGCGCAGGCCGCTTCCTGCCACTGCTGGTGCGCCAGTTGTGGTCTGTGGGCGTATTGTCCCTGGTGATCATCATCGTTTCCGGGATCTTCATCGGCATGGTGCTGGCCCTGCAGGGCTACAACATCCTGGTCGATTTCGCCTCGGAGGAGGCGGTCGGGCAGATGGTGGCGCTGACCCTGCTGCGCGAGCTGGGCCCGGTGGTCACCGCGCTGCTGTTCGCCGGGCGCGCAGGCTCTGCGCTGACCGCCGAGATCGGCAACATGAAATCCACCGAGCAGCTCTCCAGCCTTGAGATGATCGGCGTCGATCCGCTGAAGTACATCATCGCCCCCAGGCTCTGGGCTGGCTTTATTTCCATGCCGCTGTTGTCGGCGATCTTCACCGTGGTCGGCATCTGGGGTGGGGCGATGGTTGCGGTGGACTGGCTGGGCGTCTACGAGGGCTCCTACTGGGGCAACATGCAGCGCAGCGTCGAGTTTCAGGGCGATGTGCTCAACGGCATGATCAAAAGCCTGGTATTTGCCGTGGTGGTGACCTGGATCGCGGTGTTCCAGGGTTATGACTGCGAGCCGACCTCCGAGGGCATCAGCCGTGCCACGACCCGCACCGTGGTCTATGCCTCGCTGGCCGTGCTCGGCCTTGACTTCATCCTCACCGCCCTGATGTTCGGAGACTTCTGATGCAATCGCGTTCCCTGGAAATCGGCGTCGGCCTGTTCCTGCTCGCCGGCATACTGGCCCTGCTGCTGCTGGCGCTGCGGGTCAGCGGCCTGACCATCACCCCGCAGGCAGACACCTACCGGGTGCATGCCTACTTCGACAATGCCGCTGGCGTCAGCGCGCGGGCCAAGGTGACCATGGCCGGCGTGACCATCGGCAAGGTGGTGAACGTCGAGCTGGATCACGACAGCTTCATGGGCAAGGTGACCATGGAGCTGGATGGCCGGGTCGACAACCTGCCGGTCGACTCGACCGCCTCGGTGCTGACCGCCGGCCTGCTGGGTGAGAAGTACATCGGCATCAGCATTGGTGGCGAGGAAGAGCTGCTGGTCGATGGCAGCGAAATCCGCGACACCCAGTCGGCGCTGGTGCTGGAAGATCTGATCGGCAAGTTCCTGCTCAATACCGTCAACAAGGAACCGGCCCCCTCCACAGGAGAATGACCATGCTCAAACTGTTGCGTTCTGGCCTGCTGGCGCTGCTGGCTATGATGTCCGTGCCGGCCCTGGCGACGGCCGAGTCGCCCCATCAGGTGGTGCAGGTGACCATCGATCAGGTGCTGGGCGAGCTCAATACCCGCCGCGAGGTGTTCCGCAAGGATCCCGAGCTGTTCTATCGCACCCTGGATGACATCCTGACCCCGGCTATCGACTTCGAGGGCTTTGTCCGCGGGGTGATGACCGTGCGTTACAGCCGTCAGGCCAGCGCCGAGCAGCTGCAGACCTTCCAGGAGACCTTCAAGCGCAGCCTGATGAAGTTCTACGGCAATGCCCTGCTCGAGTATCAGGATCAGGAGATCCGCATGCTGCCGGTCGCGGCCGAGCGTGATCCGGCGCGGGCCTCGGTGAACATGGAGATTGTCGGCAGCAACGGTGCAGTCTATCCGCTGACCTACACCATGGAGCTCAAGGGCGAGCGCTGGAAAGTGCGCAACGTGATCGTCAACGGCATCAACATTGGCAAGCTGTTCCGTGACCAGTTTGCCGAGGCGATGCGCAACAACCGCAATAATCTGGACCAGGTGATTGCCACCTGGGGCGATACCGTGGCCCGCTCGCGCCAGAGTGTCGAAGCTCAGGCCGGCGCCCGATGAGCGCCCAGCTGCAGGAAGTCGCGCCCGGCCTGTTGGCCCTGAGCGGGCACTTGGATGCCGCCAATGGCAGTGCCCTGCGCCAGGCCGCGCGCCGCGCTGTGGCTGCCAGTCAGGCGGCTCACCTGGTGCTGGACTGCAGCGCGGTCGAGCACAGCAGCAGCGTCGGGCTGTCGCTGCTGCTGTGCCTGCAGCGTGACGCCAAGGCCTGCGGCAAGACCCTGACGATCCGCGCCTTGCCCGCCAAGATGCGCCAGATCGCCGAAGTCTGCGAACTGCTCGAGCTACTACCCCTGGCCGAGTGAGCCCGCGTGCGCAGGGTTCGCAGCCTTCAAGGCTTTTTTGTATGATGGCGCCCCCTTAGAGCGGTCCATCGAGGTCGAAACATGCAGGCTGAAGACGTCAAGCGCCATCTGGAAACCCATCTGCCCGGCACCCGCGTGGAAGTTGAAGGGCAGGGCTGCGATTTCCAGCTGAACCTGATCAGCGATGAACTGGCGGCCCTGAGCCCAGTCAAGCGTCAGCAGCAGGTCTATGCCCACCTCAATGCCTGGATTGCCGATGGCAGCATCCACGCCGTGACCATGAAATTCTTCACCCCGTCCGCCTGGGCTGCGCGCAGCTGAGCCGCAGGCCCGAGAGATCCCATGGATAAACTGATCATCACCGGCGGCGCTCCGATCAACGGGGAAATCCGCATCTCCGGCGCAAAGAATTCGGCCCTGCCGATCCTGGCCGCCACCCTTTTGGCCAGCGAGCCGGTCACCGTGCGCAACCTGCCGCACCTGCACGACATCACCACCATGATCGAGCTGTTCGGGCGCATGGGTGTGCAGCCGGTGATCAACGAGAAGCTCGATGTCGAGGTCGATGCCTCGAGCATCACCACCCTGGTCGCGCCCTATGAGCTGGTCAAGACTATGCGTGCCTCGATCCTGGTGCTCGGGCCGATGCTGGCGCGTTTCGGTCAGGCCGAAGTGGCGTTGCCGGGCGGCTGCGCCATCGGCTCGCGGCCGGTCGATCTGCACATTCGCGGTCTGGAAGCGATGGGTGCAGAGATCGAGGTCGAGGGCGGTTACATCAAGGCCCGCGCCCCCGAGGGCGGCCTGCGCGGTGCGCATTTCTGCTTTGATGTCGTCAGCGTCACCGGTACAGAAAACATCCTGATGGCCGCCGCGCTGGCCAACGGGCGCAGCGTGTTGGAAAACGCCGCCCGTGAGCCGGAGGTGGTCGATCTGGCCAACATGCTCAATGCCATGGGCGCGAAGATTCAGGGCGCGGGCACCGCGACCATCACGGTCGAAGGGGTGCCGCGTCTGCACGGCACCACCTACGCGGTGATGCCCGATCGCATCGAGACCGGCACCTATCTGGTCGCCGCCGCGGCCACTGGTGGCCGCGTCAAGCTCAAGGATACCGACCCCGGCATTCTGGAGGCGGTACTGCTCAAGCTGCAGGAAGCCGGCGCCGAGATCACCACCGGCGAGAACTGGATCGAGCTGGACATGCACGGCAAGCGCCCCAAGGCGGTCAACGTGCGTACCGCGCCGTATCCGGCGTTCCCCACCGACATGCAGGCGCAGTTCATCGCCATGAATGCGGTGGCCGAGGGCACCGGCACGGTGGTCGAGACCATCTTCGAGAACCGCTTCATGCATGTGCTGGAAATGCAGCGCATGGGGGCGCAGATTCAGATCGAGGGCAACACCGCGATCGTCACCGGCGTGCCGCGCCTCAAGGCCGCCCCGGTGATGGCTACCGACCTGCGCGCCTCAGCCAGCCTGGTGCTGGCAGCGCTGGTGGCGGACGGCGATACGCTGATCGATCGCATCTATCACATTGACCGCGGCTATGAGTGCATCGAGGAGAAGCTGCAGCTTCTGGGTGCCAAGATCCGCCGCGTACCGGGCTAGGAGTCGCCATGCTGACCATTGCCCTGTCCAAGGGCCGAATCCTCGATGACACCCTGCCGCTGCTGGCCGCAGCCGGCATCGTGCCGACCGAGAATCCGGATAAAAGCCGCAAGCTGATCATCCCCACCACCCAGGACGATGTGCGCCTCCTGATTGTGCGCGCCACCGACGTGCCGACCTATGTCGAGCATGGCGCTGCTGATCTTGGGGTGGCCGGCAAGGATGTGCTGATGGAGTACGGCGCACAGAACCTCTACGAGCCGCTGGATCTGCAGATTGCCCGCTGCAAGCTGATGACCGCCGGCAAGGTCGGTGCTGCCGAGCCGCGCGGGCGCCTGCGGGTGGCGACCAAGTTCGTCAACGTGGCCAAGCGCTATTACGCCGAGCAGGGCCGTCAGGTCGAGATCATCAAGCTGTACGGCTCGATGGAGCTGGCGCCGCTGGTGGGGCTGGCTGACAAGATCATTGACGTGGTGGATACCGGCAACACGCTGCGTGCCAACGGTCTTGAACCCCAGGAGCTGATCGCTCATATCAGCTCGCGCCTGGTGGTCAACAAGGCCTCGATGAAGATGCAGCATGCGCGGATCCAGGCGCTGATCGAGACCCTGCGCCAGGCGATTGCCGAGCGCCACGCCTGTTGAGTGCGCGCGGTGTCTGCGGATGCCGCGCAGGCCTTCGGGCCGAGAGACCCGGCAGCGCGCCTGCGACTGCCAGCCGCTGCCGCCTATCTGCACCATAGGCACAATTGCCGAGTGCCGGTGCAGGCGGGCTGCTACCCTAGCGGCGCCTATTTACGCTGACGCCAGAGAGGCCTCGTCATGACTGCACCTATCGCTCTTCGCCGACTCGATGCCACCGATCCGCAGTTCGCCCGTCATCTGGACCACCTGCTGAGTTGGGAGAGCGTCTCGGACGAGGCGGTCAACCAGCGCGTGCTGGAGATCATCCAGGCCGTGCGTGAGCGGGGCGATGTGGCGCTGGTCGAATTCAGTCAGCGTTTTGATGGCGTCGAAGCCACCGCGATGCATGAACTGATCCTGCCGCGCGAACGTCTGGAACTGGCGCTGAGCCGGATCAGCCCGGAACAGCGCACTGCGCTGGAGAAGGCCGCCGAGCGCGTGCGCCTGTACCATGAGCGGCAGAAGCAGGATTCTTGGACCTACACCGAGGCTGATGGCACGGTGCTCGGCCAGCAGGTCACCCCGCTCGATCGTGCCGGTCTGTATGTGCCGGGCGGCAAGGCGGCGTATCCGTCGTCGGTGCTGATGAACGCCATCCCGGCCAAGGTCGCCGGAGTGCCCGAGGTGGTGATGGTGGTGCCGACCCCGCGTGGCGAGCTGAACGAGCTGGTACTGGCCGCCGCCTGCGTGGCGGGCGTTGACCGGGTGTTCACCATCGGTGGCGCCCAGGCGGTAGCGGCGCTGGCCTACGGCACCGAGAGCGTGCCGCAGTGCGACAAGATCGTCGGTCCCGGCAACATTTATGTGGCCACCGCCAAGCGCCACGTGTTCGGCCAGGTCGGTATCGACATGATTGCCGGCCCCTCGGAGATTCTGGTGGTCTGCGATGGCCAGACCGATCCGGACTGGATCGCCATGGACCTGTTCTCCCAGGCCGAGCACGACGAGGATGCCCAGTCGATCCTGGTCAGCCCGGATGCCGCCTTCCTCGATGCCGTCGAGGCCAGCATCAACAAGCTGCTGCCGACCATGGAGCGTGCCGAGATCATCCGCACCTCGCTGCAGAACCGCGGCGCGCTGATCAAGGTCGCCGACATGGACGAGGCACTGCAGGTCACCAACCGCATTGCCCCCGAGCACCTGGAGCTGTCGGTCGCTGATCCGCAGGCGCTGCTGTCCAAAATTCGTCACGCCGGGGCGATTTTCATGGGCCGCTACACCGCCGAGGCGCTGGGTGATTACTGCGCCGGTCCCAACCACGTGTTGCCGACCTCGGGCACCGCGCGCTTTTCTTCACCGCTCGGGGTCTATGACTTCCAGAAGCGCTCGTCGATCATCTTCTGCTCGGCCGAGGGAGCCTCCGAGCTGGGCAAGACCGCCTCGGTGCTGGCGCGCGGTGAGTCGCTGACCGCCCACGCACGCAGCGCCGAGTACCGCATCAAGTGAACCTGTAGTCGCCGGCCGGCAGTGCCTGCGGGCTGCCGGCGGTTACCGGCTGGGAACGTCTGTTCTTCAGCCCTCCCAGAAGCGATCGAATGCGAGGAGAGAAGGGCGTGAGTAAATTCTGGAGTCCCTTCGTCAAGGACCTGGTGCCCTACGTGCCGGGTGAGCAGCCGAAGATGCAGCGGCTGGTCAAGCTCAACACCAACGAGAACCCCTACGGCCCGTCGCCACAGGTGATCGAAGCGATCCGCGCCGAACTCGGTGACGGCCTGCGCCTGTACCCCGACCCCAACGGCGAGCGCCTCAAGGAGACCATCGCCCGCTACCATGGCGTGCGCGCCGAGCAGGTGTTTGTCGGCAACGGCTCCGACGAGGTGCTGGCCCATGTGTTCCATGGCCTGTTCCAGCATGGCGCGCCGTTGCTGTTCCCAGACATCAGCTACAGCTTTTACCCGGTGTACTGCGGCCTGTACGGCATCCCGTTCGAGACGGTGGCGCTGGATGCGCAGTTCCGTATCAACGTGGCCGATTACGCGCGGCCCAATGGCGGCATCATCTTCCCCAACCCCAATGCGCCGACCGGCTGCCTGCTGCCCTTGCAGGCGATCCGTGAACTGCTGGCGGCCAATACCGAGTCGGTGGTGGTGGTCGATGAAGCCTACGTGGACTTCGGCGGCGAAACGGCGATTGCGCTGGTCGATGAGTTCCCCAACCTGCTGGTCACCCAGACCCTCTCCAAGTCCCGCTCGCTGGCGGGGCTGCGGGTCGGCTTTGCCGTGGGGCATCCTGAGCTGATCGAGGCGCTGGAGCGGATCAAGAACAGCTTCAACTCCTACCCGCTGGATCGTCTGGCGCTGGCTGGGGCGGTGGCGGCGTTCGAGGATCAGGCCTACTTCGAGCGCACCTGCCAGGCGGTGATTGCCAGCCGCGAGCAAATGGTGGCGGATCTTCAGGGACTGGGCTTTGAGGTGCTGCCTTCGGCGGCCAACTTCGTGTTCGCCCGCCATCCTCAGCAAGATGCCCAGGCGCTGGCGGCGGCGCTGCGCGAGCGCGGTATCATCGTCCGGCACTTCCGCCAGGCGCGGATTGCCCAGTTCTTGCGCATCACCATCGGCGACGACGCGCAGAATCAGGCGCTGAGCGAGGCGTTGCACGAACTCTTGGGCTGAGCCTTCGCAACGTGAAACGGCGCCTTGGGGCGCCGTTTTTGTTTGCCGCTGGTCTGTCGCGCGCTCAGGAAGCCGGCTTGGCAGTGGCCGGTGCCGGCCGGCGGCCGACCACGATCTGCAGCGCCAGGCGCTCGGCGCCGCGCAGCACCTCGATGGGCACCACCTGTCCGGGCCGCTTGCGCGCCACCTGGTTCATTGCCTGGGGGCCGTCGGTGACCGGCTGACCGTCCAGGCTCAGGAGAATATCCCCAGGCTTAAGGCCAGCCTTGAGGGCCGGGCTGTCGCGGTAGATCCCGGCGACCATGATGCTGCGCTCAGGCAGGCCCAGGCGACGTGCCCGGGCTACACCGATGCCCTGTACTTCCAGGCCCAGCCAGCCACGAATCACCTGACCGTGCTCGATGATCGCCTGCATCACCTCCAGCGCCAGCTGGGTGGGGATGGCAAAGCCGATACCTTGCGAGCCGCCGGAGCGCGAGAAGATCGCGGTGTTGATGCCGATTAGCTGGCCGCGAGCATCGATCAGCGCCCCGCCGGAGTTACCGGGGTTGATCGCCGCATCGGTCTGGATGAAATCTTCATAGGTGTTCAGGCCCAGCTGATTGCGCCCGGTGGCGCTGATGATGCCCATGGTCACCGTCTGGCCGACGCCAAACGGATTGCCGATCGCCAGGGTCACATCGCCGGTGCGCACACGCTCGGAGTGCCCGAGGGTGATGACGGGCAGCTCGCCCAGATCGATCTTCAGCACCGCCAGATCGGTTTCCGGATCGTTGCCGATGACCCGCGCCAGGGTTTTGCGCCCATCGGCCAGCGTGACCTGGATCTGCTCGGCGCCGGCGATCACATGGTTGTTGGTCAACAGATACCCTTGCGGGCTGAGGATCACCGCCGACCCCAGGCTGGATTGCCGGCGCGGGGATTCGGGCGCCTCGTTGCCGAACAGCGGGGCAGAGGGCTCGGCCGCCGAGGCGCTGCCCGGCGGATTGGCCAGGCGGGTGGTCTGCAGGCTGGCCACCGCCGGAGCGGCCTGCTCGACGGCCTCGGCATAAGACACCGGGCCGCTGCCCAGGCCGCTGTAGGGACTGCCCCGGCGCAGCTCAAGGCCGGGGGCGGTCGGCCCCAGCCACTGCGGAAACAGCAGCATGAGCGCCACCGCCAGCAGCAGGCCGATCAGGGTGGGCGGGCCGAGGTAACGCAGGGTCTTGAGCATCTCGGCATCCTTGGGCTTGCGGCGTGAAGGGTGGGCTGATTAAGGTGGCGCGCATTATACGAGAGCGCTGCCGCGGTGGCAGTCGACAACCTAACGGAGCCGGCCCGTGGCCATTGACCTCAAGACACTGGTCGCTGAGTGCGATCGTTATCTGGATGCGGCGCGCATCAGCGATTATTGCCCCAATGGCCTGCAGGTGGAGGGGCGTGGCGAGGTGCGGCGGATCGTCAGTGGCGTGACCGCCAGCCAGGCGCTGCTGGAGGCCGCCGTAGCCGCGCAGGCGGATCTGGTGCTGGTGCATCACGGCTATTTCTGGAAGAGCGAAAACCCGTGCGTGGTCGGCATGAAGCAGCGCCGGCTGAAGACCTTGCTCAGTCACGACCTCAGCCTGCTGGCCTACCACCTGCCGCTGGATATGCACCCGGAGGTCGGCAATAACGTGCAGCTGGCCGCGCGTCTGGGGCTGGGGATCGAGGGGCCGCTGGAGCCGGGCAATCCGCGCTCGGTGGGGCTGGTCGGGCATCTGGCGCAGCCGCTGGCCCCGGAGGCTTTGGCTGCGCGGGTTGCGCAGGCGCTGGGGCGCACGCCCTTGCTGGTGGCCGCAGATCGGCCGATCCGGCGCATCGCCTGGTGTACCGGGGCCGCGCAGGGCTATATCGAGCAGGCGGTGGCGGCAGGTGTGGATGCCTACCTGAGCGGTGAAGTCTCCGAGGCGACCGTGCACTGCGCCCGCGAGAATGGCATCAGCTTTATCGCCGCCGGGCATCACGCCACCGAGCGCTACGGGGTGCAGGCACTGGGCGAGTATCTGGCGCGGCGCTTTGCCATCGAGCACCGCTTTATCGATATCGACAACCCGGCCTGAGGGCCGCCAGCGGCATATTTATAGAGCTACAGGTTCTATTTGCTTGGCTTATTAGAATTTTGTTGGCGTGCTATCGTGCGCGCACGTCCGCGGCCCGCTGGCCGCAATCCGTCCGTCATATGTGAGTAGCCATGGTCGACAAACTGACGCATCTGAAGCAGCTGGAGGCGGAAAGCATCCACATCATCCGTGAGGTAGCCGCCGAATTCGACAACCCGGTGATGCTGTACTCCATCGGCAAGGACTCCGCGGTCATGCTGCATCTGGCCCGCAAGGCGTTCTTCCCCGGCAAGCTGCCGTTCCCGGTCCTGCACGTCGACACCCGCTGGAAATTCCGCGAGATGTACGAGTTCCGCACCAAGATAGTCGAGGAGATGGGCCTTGAGCTGATCACCCACATCAACCCGGACGGCATCGCCCAGGACATGAACCCCTTCACCTACGGCAGTGCCAAGCACACCGACGTGATGAAGACCGAGGGCCTCAAGCAGGCGCTGGACAAATACGGCTTTGACGCCGCGTTCGGCGGGGCGCGCCGCGACGAGGAGAAGTCGCGCGCCAAGGAGCGCGTCTACTCGTTCCGCGACAGCAAGCACCGCTGGGACCCGAAGAACCAGCGCCCCGAGCTGTGGAACGTCTACAACGGCAAGGTCAAGAAGGGCGAGTCGATCCGCGTGTTCCCGCTGTCCAACTGGACCGAGCTGGATATCTGGCAGTACATCTACCTTGAGCAGATCCCGATCGTGCCGCTGTATTTTGCCGCCGAGCGCGAGGTGATCGAGAAGAATGGCACGCTGATCATGATCGACGACGAGCGCATCCTCGAGCACTTGTCCGATGAGGAGAAGGCGCGGATCGAGAAGCGCATGGTGCGCTTCCGTACCCTCGGTTGCTACCCGCTGACCGGCGCCGTGGAGTCCACCGCCACCAGCCTGCCGGAAATCATCCAGGAGATGCTGCTGACCCGCACCTCCGAGCGTCAGGGCCGGGTGATCGACCACGACCAGGCCGGCTCGATGGAAGAAAAGAAACGTCAGGGCTACTTCTAAGGTTTCCGCATCATGTCGCATCAATCTGATCTGATCAGCGAGGACATCCTCGCCTACCTGGCCCAGCACGAGCGCAAGGAACTGCTGCGCTTTCTGACCTGCGGCAACGTCGACGACGGCAAGAGCACCCTGATCGGCCGCCTGCTGCACGACTCCAAGATGATCTACGAGGATCATCTGGAAGCGATCACTCGTGACTCGAAGAAGGTCGGCACCACCGGCGATGAGGTGGATCTGGCGCTGCTGGTTGACGGCCTGCAGGCCGAGCGCGAGCAGGGCATCACCATCGACGTGGCCTACCGCTACTTCAGCACTGCCAAGCGCAAGTTCATCATCGCCGACACCCCGGGCCACGAGCAGTACACCCGCAACATGGCCACCGGCGCCTCGACCTGCGATCTGGCGATCATCCTGGTCGATGCCCGCTACGGCGTGCAGACTCAGACCCGCCGGCACAGCTTTATCGCCTCTCTGCTGGGCATCAAGCACATCGTCGTCGCGGTCAACAAGATGGACCTGATGGACTTCGATCAGGGCGTGTTCGCGGCGATCGAAGCCGACTACCTGCAGTTCGCCGAGCGCATTGGCATGCAGCCAAGCTCCTTGCACTTTGTGCCGATGTCGGCGCTCAAGGGCGACAACGTGGTCAACCACAGCGAGCGCGCGCCCTGGTACCAGGGCCCGACGCTGATGGAGATTCTCGAGAGCGTCGAGATCGCTGCCGATCGCAACCTGACCGACATGCGCTTCCCGGTGCAGTACGTCAACCGGCCGAACCTGAATTTCCGCGGCTTCGCCGGCACCCTGGCCAGCGGCATCGTGCACAAGGGCGACGAGGTCGCCGTGCTGCCGTCGGGCAAGACCAGTCGCGTCAAGTCGATCGTCACCTTCGATGGCGAGCTGGAGCAGGCGATCCCCGGCCAGGCGGTCACGCTGACGCTGGAAGACGAGATCGACGTGTCGCGCGGCGACATGCTGGTGCACGCGGATAACCGCCCGCAGGTCACCGACAGCTTCGACGCCATGCTGGTGTGGATGGCCGAGGAGCCGATGCTGCCGGGCAAGAAGTACGACATCAAGCGCGCCAGCAGCTATGTGCCGGGCAACATCGTTGCCATCGCGCACCGCGTCGACGTCAACAGCCTCGAGCAGCTGGCGGCCAGCGAGCTGAAGCTCAACGAGATCGGCAAGGTGCGTATCAGTCTGGATGCGCCGATCGCCCTCGACGGCTACGCCCACAACCGCACCACCGGCGCGTTCATCGTCATTGATCGTCTGACCAACGGCACCGTCGGGGCCGGGATGATCATCGCCGACCCGCTGGCCGGGCAGAACACCGCCGGCCACCACGGCCAGCTGGCCCATGTCGCCGCCGAGGAGCGCGCTGCGCGCTTCGGCCAGCAGCCGGCCACCGTGCTGTTCTCGGGCCTCTCCGGCGCCGGCAAGAGCACCCTGGCCTACGCGGTCGAGCGCAAGCTGTTCGACAGCGGGCGTGCGGTCTATGTGCTGGACGGCCAGAACCTGCGCCATGACCTGAACAAGGGCCTGCCGCTGGATCGCGCCGGGCGCGCCGAGAACTGGCGGCGTGCCGCCCAGGTGGCCAAGCAGTTCAACGAGGGGGGTCTCCTGACCCTGGCCGCCTTCGTCGCTCCAGATGCTGAAGGCCGTGAGCAGGCGCGGGCGATCGTCGGTGCTGAACGGCTGATCACCGTCTACGTGCAGGCCTCGCCGCAGGTTTGCCGCGAGCGCGATCCACAGGGTTTGTACGCCGCCGGTGAGGACAACATCCCCGGCGAGTCCTTCCCCTACGATGTGCCGCTGGATGCTGATCTGGTGATCGACACCCAATCCAGTTCGCTGGAGGAGGGCGTGGCGCAGGTGCTGGCGCTGCTGCGTAGCCGTGGCGTGATCTGATCGAGCGCACTTGAATGCAAAAGGCCCCGGCATCTGCCGGGGCCTTTTTGCTGGTGCGCGCGGTGGCGCATCCCTGTCGCGTCAGGAAAGGCCCCGCCAGCGTGAGGCCCTGCCGGTGCGACGCGGCTCAGTCGTGCTTGACCACCGGTTCGTCGCTGAGTACCCCGGAGTGGCCGGGCGCATAATCACGCGGCGGTTCGCTGCTGGCCGGCAGTGTGCGGGCGGTGGGTGTAGCGAGGCTGCGGGTCAGCAGCTGGCGGGTCTGCTCATCGACGGCCAACCGGCTGGCGCCTTCGCTCAGGTGCTCGTGAATGTCCTGATAGTTCTGGTTGAGCTTCTGCAGCAGGTTGGCGGTGGTGTTGAAGTGGTTGGCCACCTCGTTCTGATAGCTCTCAAAGCGTTCCTGCATCTCGTCCACGCGGTGGCGCTGGCTGCCGGCATGGCTGCTGGTCAGCAGGCGCGCCAGCAAAAAGCCAATGACAATGCCTGCAAGCAGGCCAAGGACGGGCAGCAGCCAGGCGGCGTAAGTCTGTTCCACGAAACCTTCCTCTAAGGGCAAAATTTGCCATACGTTAGCCGCTCATTTCGGCGCTGTATAGCATGTGGCGGCGCGCTGGCCGTGTCGTGACCTGCTGAGTGCGCTGTCCGGCGGCCGCTGCCCGCGTCCTCTGATCGATTATGGAGTCCTATTGTGTCCACCCGTGAAACCCCCGTCCTGCTCGATGGCCCCTGTGGCGTGCTGGAAGCGCTCTATCTTGAGCAGCCCGCTGCCCGCGAGGTGGCGCTGATCTGCCACCCGCATCCGCTGCATGCCGGCACCATGCACAACAAGGTAGTGGCCACGGTCCAGCGCATCGCTCGTGACGCCGGCATGGCGACGCTGCGCTTCAATTTCCGCGGGGTCGGGCAGAGCGCCGGCGAGCACGCCCACGGCGAGGGCGAGATCGATGATGCCGAGGCCGCGGTGCAGTGGCTGCGCGCACGTTATCCCCAGGCGGCGCTGAACCTGATCGGCTTCTCGTTCGGCTCTTGCGTCGCCGCGTGCCTGGCCGGACGGCTGGAGCAGCAGAGTGTGGCCGTGCGCCAGCTGGTGATGCTGGCGCCCCCGGTCGAGCGTTTCAGCGTTGAGGGGCGCCTCCCACAGCAGGCCCGGTTGACGGTGATTCAGCCAAGCGGGGATGACGTGGTCAGTCCGCAGGCGGTGCGCGACTGGTCGGCGCAGCTTGCGCGTCCCCATGAGCTGCTTGAAGTGGCAGAATGCGGCCACTTCTTCCATGGCCGGCTGACGGTCCTCAAGGACCTGCTGCTGCCGCGCCTCTCTTCCTGAATGCTCCGACAAGCGATCACGCCATGACCACCCGTATCCTCACCGGTATCACCACCACCGGTACCCCGCACCTTGGCAACTATGCCGGGGCCATCCGTCCAGCGGTTGATGCCAGCCGTGCTGCCAACGTCGATTCGTTCTACTTCCTCGCGGACTACCACGCGCTGATCAAGTGCGATGACCCGCTGCGCATCCAGCGCTCGCGCCTAGAGATTGCCGCCACCTGGCTGGCCTGCGGTCTGGACCCCGAGCGGGTGACCTTCTATCGCCAGTCGGACATCCCGGAAATTCCCGAGCTGACCTGGCTGCTGACCTGTGTGGCCGGCAAGGGGCTGCTCAACCGCGCCCATGCCTACAAGGCTTCAGTGGACAAGAACCTGGCCGCCGGCGAGGATGCGGATGCCGGGGTCACCATGGGGTTGTTCAGCTATCCGGTGTTGATGGCCGCGGACATCCTGATGTTCAACGCCCACAAGGTGCCGGTGGGGCGTGACCAGATCCAGCATGTGGAGATGGCCCGCGATATCGGCCAGCGCTTCAACCACCTGTTCGGCAATGGCCGTGCGCTGTTCGAGCTGCCGGAGGCGGTGATCGAGGAGAGCGTGGCGACCCTGCCGGGCCTGGATGGGCGCAAGATGAGCAAGAGCTACGACAACACCATCCCGCTGTTTGGCACCAGCAAGCAGCTCAAGGACGCGGTGGCGCGCATCGTCACCGACTCGCGCCTGCCGGGCGAGCCCAAGGATGCCGACAGCTCGCACCTGTTCACCCTCTATCAGGCCTTTGCCGGCACGGCGCAGAGCGCGGCCTTCCGTGCGGAGCTGGAAGAGGGGCTCGGCTGGGGCGAGGCCAAGCAGCGCCTGACGGCCCTGCTCGAGGCCGAGCTGGGCGAGGCCCGCGAGCACTACCACACCCTGATCGCCCGTCCGGATGATCTGGAGGACATCCTGCTGGCCGGCGCCGCCAAGGCCCGGCGCATCGCCACGCCGTTCCTTGCTGAGCTGCGTGAGGCGGTGGGGCTGCGCAGCTTCCGCGGAGCACTGCAGAGCGCGGCCGCGGGCAAGAAAAAGGCCGCCAAGGGTGCCCGGCTGGTCAGCTTCCGGGATGAGGATGGTGGCTTCCGCTTCCGCCTGCTGGATGCCGAGGGCCAGCAGTTGCTGCTTTCCGAGGCCTTTGCCGATGGCCGCAGCGCCGGTGCTGCCAGCAAGCGCCTGCAGACCGGGGAGCTGGATCTGCGCATCGAGGGCGTGCAGCTGGTGGCCTATCTGGACGATCAACCGGTGGCGCGCTCTGCTGTGTTGGAGGAGGCCTGCGCTGCAGAAGCGCTGATCGAGGCGGTCAGCACCGCGCTGCTGCCGCGTGACTGACAGGTCCTGCGCGGCCTGAATTGCCAAGTACGGGGTGCATAGTTAAAGTGGCGCCCCGTTTCTCAACCGTGCTGCTGCCATGACTCCGCTCGAACGCTACCAGGCTGACCTGAAACGCCCCGATTTCTTCCACGATCCCGCCCAGGAAAACGCCGTCCGCCATCTGCAGCGGCTTTACGACGATCTGGTCAACGCCACCCCGGCCAGCGGTGGCGGTGGTCTCTTGGGCAAGCTGCTCGGGCGCAAGAAGGCGCAGGGGCCGATCAAGGGCATCTATTTCTGGGGTGGCGTGGGGCGCGGCAAGACCTATCTGGTCGATACCTTCTTCGATGCGCTGCCGTTCGAGCAGAAGATGCGTACCCACTTCCACCGCTTCATGAAGCGTGTGCATGAAGAGATGAAGACCCTCAAGGGTGAGAAGAACCCGCTGACCATCATCGGCAAGCGCTTTGCCGACGAGGCCCGGGTGATCTGCTTTGACGAGTTTTTCGTCAGCGACATCACCGACGCGATGATTCTTGCCACCCTCCTGGAGGAGCTGTTCAAGAACGGCGTGAGCCTGGTGGCCACCTCCAACATCGTCCCGGATGGCCTGTACCGGGACGGCCTGCAGCGCGCGCGCTTCCTGCCGGCGATTGCCCTGCTCAAGGAGCACACCGAGATCGTCAACGTCGACAGCGGTATCGACTACCGGCTGCGCGCGCTGGAGCAGGCCGAGCTCTATCACTACCCGCTGGATGCCGAGGCCGAACTGAGCCTTGAGCGCAGCTTCAAGAGCTTGCTCACCGAGCATTGCCGGGTGAAGGATGACGATGTCCTGATGATCGAAAACCGCGAAATTCGCGCGCGCAAGACCGCCAACGATGTCGCCTGGTTCGACTTCCGCGCCTTGTGCGATGGCCCGCGCAGCCAGAACGACTACATCGAGCTGGGCAAGATCTTCGAGGCGGTGCTGATTTCCAATGTCGAGCAGATGGGCGTCAGCAAGGATGATATGGCGCGGCGCTTCATCAACATGGTGGATGAGTTCTACGATCGCAACGTCAAACTGATCGTTTCGGCCGAAGTGGAGCTCAAGGATCTGTATACCGGCGGGCGTCTGGAGTTCGAGTTCCAGCGCACCCTGAGCCGTCTGCTGGAGATGCAGTCCCACGAGTTCCTGGCGCGTCCCCACAAGCCTTGAATCAGCGCGGGGGCCGGTTGCCGGTGCCCCATGCCTGCTGGCGGCCACGGCTCGCTTTATACTGCACGCCTCATCCTGTTGCCTTTTGCGGAGATCCCGAACATGTCATCCCGTCTGCTGCTTGGCCTTTGCATAGCTGCCGGCCTGACCCTCGCCGGTTGTGCCCACAGTCCGCAACAACTCAGTCCGCAACCGGTGGTGACGGCGGCGCTGACCCCGGTCGGGCAGGGGCAGGCGGTCGTGGTGCGGGTGGTGGATGGGCGCAGCTCGCCGGTGCTGGGGACGCGCGGTGGCATGTATCCTGAAACCAGCACCATCAGCGTCAGTCAGCAGGACCTTCTGCCGCGTCTGCAGGGGCAGGCTGAAGCGGCGGTGCGCCTGCTTGGCTTCACGCCGACGCCCAATGCCTATAACGCGCCGCAGCTGACCCTGACCCTCACCGATCTGCGCTACCAGTCGCCCAAGGACAGCACCTACGTCACCGAGGCGAACATCAGCGCCAACATTCGGGCCGACGTGCAGAACAGCGTGCGCCGCTACAGTGGCCGCTACGGTGCCTCGCTCAACCAGCGGTTTGGCATGGCGCCGAATCAGCAGACCAATGCCAAGTTGGTCAGCGATGTGCTGAGCGATGCGCTGACCCGGGCGTTCCGCGATCCGGTGGTCGGCCAGGTGCTCAACAACCAGTAAGACGGCCCGCCGGCAACCGGTGGGGTGCGTGGGCGACAGGGGCGATGATGCAGACCATCGCCCCTGTGCATTCAGGCGCTGGCAGCGCTGCGCAGGCGGTAGTGATTTTCCACCGGGCGGGCGTATTGCATGATCAGCCAGGGCTGCTGCTCGGCGGGGCAGGCGGCCAGCCGCTGCTGCCAGCGCGCTTGCGCGGCGTGCAGTTCCTCGGCAGAGAACAGGCTGTCAGCTGCCGGAACCGCCAGCTGCGGGTCGCGCTCGCTCCACTGGGCGTAGGCCAGATAGTGCACCGGGAACAGCCGGTAATGGCCGAGTATGTCGCGGTCGATGTGCTGGGCCAGCAGTTTGGCGTCTTCAGCCGGTTCGCGGATTTCTTCGCCAAAGTGCAGGTGCACATGCCCCTTGTGGCCGGTAATGCCGGTGACGATGCTGGCATCGTCCTCGCCGGACGCCTTGGTGTAACTGCCAGTGCTGGCTCGAATCGACAGCTCGCGGGCCTTGGCCAGGTCGCAGGGGTCGTATTCATAGCTGATCGAGACCGGCACCAGGTGCAGGTCCGCCAGCACGTCGGCAAAGGGCTCATCCTTGCGGCACATGTGGAACATCTTGAGGATCGCCGAGTCGGTGCGATCGTCACCATCCTTGGCGCGCCCTTCGGCCTGGGCAATCCAGATCGAGGCGCCTTCCTGGCGGATCGAGTGGCTGATATAGGCGGAGAGGGTCTGGAAAGCGGCCAGCTTTTCGCGGCGGCCGCTGATCGAGCGGTGCACGATGAAGCTCTTGTTCAGGCGCATCAGGTCGCTGACGAAGGGCTTTTGCAGCAGGTTGTCACCGATCGCCAGACGCGGCGTGGGCAGTCCGGCATGGTAGAGCGCGTAGTTGACGAACGCCGGATCCATGACGATGTCGCGGTGATTGCTGATGAACAGGTAAGCGCGGTCCTTCTTGAGGTGTTCGAGGCCGGAATAGCTGATGCCGTCGGTGGCCTGCTCGATGCTGCGATCGACATAGGGTTCGATCTTCATCTGCAGGGCCGCCACGCTGTCGACACCGGCAATTTCGCGGCGCAGGTAGTGGGCAATCAACGGCTTGAGCAGCCAGCCCAGCGGTCCGGCCAGACGCGGAAAGCGGTAGCGGGTCAGGGTGTCGAGAAAGGCGTCGTCGGTGAGCAGGCGCGCCAGGACGGGGCGCACTTCCGTGTCGGCATAGGGGCGGATGGCTTCGAACTCGGCCATGATGTTCTCTTGGTTCGGCTGGGAAGGGGAGCGCAAGGCCCGAGTGGGGGGCTCCGGGTGGCGATTATAAAGGAATCGCCCCCCCGGGCGGTGTGCAGACTACTTACAATGTGCCGCTCCCCGGATGGCCTTTGGAGGACGCCGCTGATGTGCGGACGCTATTCCCTGTTTCGTTGGTCGCCGGCGCTGAGTGCGCTGCCGGGCTTTCCGGCATCTCTTGAGCCGCGCTGGAATATTGCGCCCGGGCAGCCGGTGCTGCTGGTGCGTGCAGCGGGTGACGGGGCGGGGCGTGAAGCGCTGCTGGTGCGCTGGGGGCTGACGCCGCCCTGGCTGCGCGATCTGTCGCGCTCACCGGCCCAGGCGCGGGCCGAAACCCTGGCCGAGCAGCCGATGTTTCGTGAGGCGCTGAGTCAGCGGCGGGGCATTTTGCCGGCCAATGGCTTTTATGAGTGGCGTGGCCCGCGGCGGCGGCCCTTCTGGATGAGTGCGGCCGACGGTGGTCTGCTGGCCATGGCGGCGCTCTGGGAGGCTTATCCGGTCTCCGGGCGGGTCTATTTCAGTGCGGCGGTGGTGACGGTTGCCGCCGGCGAGCAGCGTCGGCCGCTGCTGCTGGATGAGGCGGCGCAAGCGCTCTGGCTGGATCCGCAGGCGCCTGCATCGATGCTGGATACCCTGCTGGCTGGTGCGGGTATTCCGCTGCGCGAGCGCCTGCTGGCGGGGCTGGGCAACCGGGTGGGCGAGGAGGGGCCGCAGTGCCTGACACCGCTCTGAACTCGCCCGTGGCGTGACTGTCCGAGAGGCGTTGGCCTCGTTAAGATGCCGCGTCGATTCTGGGGAGCGAAGTGAATGTCTCGTGTTCTGTGGAGTGTGGTGCTGGGCGGGGTGCTGCTGCTCGGTGGCTGCCAGGCGGTGAATACCACCAGTGGTGGCGCGGTGGGCGTGCAGCGCCAGCAGTACATGTTCAGCATGCTGAGCAGTGCGCAGCTGGAGCAGATGTATGCGCAGGCCTACCAGGAAACCCTGAGCAAGGCACAGGCCAGTGGCCGGCTTGATCGCAGCAGCGCGATGGCGCGGCGTGTCGAGGGCATTACCCGTCGGCTGATTGCCCAGACACCGGTGTTTCGGCCGGATGCGCTGAACTGGAACTGGGAAACCAATCTGCTGGCGATCGATGAGCTCAATGCCAATGTCGGGCCGGGCGGCAAGATCATCGTTTACAGCGGCCTGATCCAGCGTCTGAACTTGACGGATGACGAGCTGGCTGCGGTGCTGGGGCATGAAATTGCCCACGCCCTGCGCGAGCACAGTCGCGAGTCGATGTCCAAGGCCTACGCGGGCGAGTTGGCCAAGCAGGGTGTGGTGACCCTGCTGGGGCTCGGTGAGCTGGGCAATCAGGTCGCCGGTGCGGCGCTGCAGTACGGCATGACCCTGCCCAACAGTCGTGGTAACGAGAATGAGGCGGATCTGATCGGGCTGGAGCTGGCGGCTCGCGCTGGCTTCAACCCCAATGCGGTGCTGACGCTGTGGCAAAAGATGGCGCAGGCCGGCGGGGCAGGGGCTCCGGAGTTCATGAGCACGCACCCCTCGTCAGCGACGCGCATGAGCAATTTGCGCGCGGCGATCCCGCGGGTCATGCCACTGTACGAGCAGTCGCGCCGCTGAGTGCCTCGCTGTATGAGCGCCACTTGTGTTTTCTGCAAAAGTCGGTAAGATTCGCGGGCTTTTTGGACGGGGGATGCCTAGCCCGTCCTGCTCGGCGGGAATGCCTAGCCTGCCGATTTGCCGTAGCAGACACACTGACCCGAGCCCCCGATTAGTGTCTGCATGCGGTCGCGATTGCCTTGTATGAGGCAGGTACTGTCCTATAAGATCCGCCGCCTGATTGACAGGCGGCCTCTGAGGCTTTAACGAATGAAAACTTTCTCTGCGAAACCGGAAACCGTCAAGCGCGACTGGTATGTTGTCGATGCGGCTGGCAAGACTCTGGGTCGTCTCGCCACTGAAATCGCCCTCCGTCTGCGTGGCAAGCACAAAGCGGAATACACTCCGCACGTTGATACCGGCGACTACATCGTCGTGATCAATGCCGAGCAGGTGCGTGTCACCGGTGCCAAGAGCTCCGACAAGATGTACTACCATCACTCCGGTTTCCCGGGTGGTATCAAGTCGATCAGCTTCGAGAAGCTGATCATCCGCGCTCCTGAGCGTGTGATCGAGACCGCCGTCAAGGGCATGCTGCCGAAGAACCCGCTGGGTCGCGAGATGTATCGCAAGCTGAAGGTGTACGCTGGCGCCAGCCATCCGCACACTGCTCAGCAGCCCCAAGAACTGAAGATTTAACGGAGTAGGCTCAAATGTCGGCGACTCAAAACTACGGCACTGGCCGTCGCAAGACCGCTACCGCACGTGTATTCCTGCGTCCGGGCACTGGCAAGATCTCCATCAACAATCGCAGCCTGGAGCAGTTCTTCGGCCGCGAAACCGCGCGCATGGTCGTGCGCCAGCCGCTCGAGCTGACCGAGAATGTCGAAAAGTTCGACATTTACGTCACCGTTGCTGGTGGTGGTGTCAGCGGCCAGGCCGGTGCCATCCGTCATGGCATCACCCGCGCGCTGATCGAGTACGACGAAACCCTGCGCAGCCCGCTGCGTAAAGCCGGTTACGTCACTCGCGACGCCCGTGAGGTCGAGCGTAAGAAGATCGGTCTGCGCAAAGCGCGTAAGCGTCCGCAGTACTCCAAGCGCTGATCTTTCGCGCACGGGTTGTACAAGCGCCCGGGTTCCTCAGGAATCCGGGCGTTTTTGCATCTGCAGTGCGCTCCTGCGACAGTCTGTCGCGCCGTCTATGCTGCGATTGGCGGGGGTTGGCGACGAGTTGTTGCCGGTTATTACCTTGTCAGAAAATGGGGTTTTAATTACCATTTGGCGGATTTTTTGCGCAGCTGGTTTCAACTACAGTGCCTGCCCGAGCAGGTCACAGAAAGCTGATGGGAGACGACTGAATGAGTAATGACGGCGTGAATGTGGGCCGGCGTCGGTTCCTCGTGGCCGCCACTTCGGTGGTGGGCGCGGCGGGGGCTGTCGGTGCTGCGGTCCCGTTCGTGGGGTCATGGTTCCCCAGTGCTAAGGCCAAGGCCGCAGGTGCCCCGGTCAAGGTGAACGTGAGCAAGATCGAACCGGGTCAGCAGATCGTCGCCGAATGGCGCGGCAAGCCTGTGTTCATCGTTCGCCGCACCGAAGAGATTCTGGCCAATCTGGTCAAGCTCGAAGGTGTCGTAGCCGACCCTGAGTCCAAGGCTTCCGATCAACCGGCCTATGTGGACCCGAAAGTCCGCTCGGTCAAGCCTGAGCTTCTGATTGTGGAAGGTCTGTGCACCCACCTGGGCTGCGCACCGTCCTTCCGTCCGGAAGTGGCCCCTGCCGACCTGGGCGCTGACTGGCTGGGTGGTTACTTCTGCCCTTGCCACGGTTCCCGCTATGACCTGGCCGGGCGCGTGTACAAGGCTCAACCGGCGCCGCTGAACCTGCCGGTGCCGCCGCATGCCTATGAATCCGATGATGTCGTCATCGTTGGTGTGGATCCGGAGACTGCCTGATGAGCAAATTCATGGAATGGGTGGATGCCCGCTTCCCCGCGACCAAGATGTGGGAAGACCATCTCGCCAAATATTACGCCCCGAAGAACTTCAACTTCTGGTACTTCTTCGGCTCGCTGGCCCTGCTGGTGCTGGTTAACCAGATCCTGACCGGTATCTGGCTGACCATGAGCTTCGAACCGTCGGCAGAAGGTGCCTTCGCGTCCGTCGAATACATCATGCGTGACGTGGAGTACGGCTGGATCCTGCGCTACATGCACTCCACTGGTGCATCGGCCTTCTTCGTGGTCGTCTATCTGCACATGTTCCGCGGCCTGATGTACGGCTCCTACCAGAAGCCGCGTGAGCTGGTGTGGATCTTCGGCATGCTGATCTACCTCGTGCTGATGGCCGAAGCCTTCATGGGCTACCTGCTGCCGTGGGGCCAGATGTCCTACTGGGGTGCCCAGGTGATCATCTCGCTGTTCGGTGCCATTCCGGTGATTGGTGCGGACCTGACCCAGTGGATCCGTGGTGACTACCTGATCTCCGGCATCACCCTGAACCGCTTCTTCGCCCTGCATGTCATCGCCCTGCCGATCGTCCTGCTCGGTCTGGTTGTGCTGCACATCATTGCCCTGCATGAAGTCGGCTCGAACAACCCGGACGGCATCGACATCAAGAAGAAGAAGGACGCCAACGGTGTACCGCTGGACGGTATTCCGTTCCACCCGTACTACACCGTCAAGGATATTGTCGGCGTGGTGGTGTTCCTGTTCGTGTTCTGCACCGTGATCTTCTTCTTCCCGGAGATGGGCGGTTACTTCCTCGAGAAGCCGAACTTCGAACCGGCCAACCCGTTCAAGACCCCGGCGCACATCGCCCCGGTCTGGTACTTCACACCCTTCTACGCCATCCTGCGTGCCGTTCCGGACAAGCTGCTGGGCGTGATTGCCATGGGTGCTGCGATTGCCGTGCTGTTCGTCCTGCCGTGGCTGGACCGTAGCCCGGTGCGCTCGATGCGCTACAAGGGCTGGCTGAGCCGCATCTGGCTGGCCATCTTCGTGGTGTCCTTCGTGATCCTCGGTGTGCTGGGTGTACTGGCGCCGACGCCGGGCCGTACCCTGCTGTCCCAGGTGTGCACTGTTCTGTACTTCGCCTTCTTCATCCTGATGCCGTTCTACACCCGGATGGAGAAGACCAAACCGGTTCCGGAAAGGGTGACTGGCTGATGAAAAAGCAACTTGCTGCTCTGTTGTTCGCACTGCTGCCGGCCGTCTCCTTCGCCGCTGCAACCGAGTATCCGCTGGACAAGGTCGATGTTGACCTGCGTGACAAAGCGGCTCTGCAGGATGGTGCGCGTACCTTCGCCAACTACTGCATGGGCTGCCATAGCGCCGAGTATCAGCGTTATGAGCGTGTTGCCAATGACCTGGGTATTCCTGAAGATGTCATGATGGAAAACCTGGTCTTCACCGGTGCCAAGATTGGCGATCACATGAAGATCGGCATGCAGGCGTCCGATGCCAAGGTCTGGTTCGGCGCCGCGCCGCCGGATCTGACCCTCGTAGCCCGTGTGCGTGGCAATGACTGGCTGTACACCTACCTGCGGACCTTCTACGAAGACCCGACACGCCCCTATGGCGTGAACAACATGGTGTTCCCGAACGTCGGCATGCCGAATGTGCTGGGTGCCCTGCAGGGTCGTCAGGTGATCGGCTGCAAGCAGGTCCAGGTGGTTGAAGATGGCAAGAAGGTCTTCGACCCGCTGACCGGCACTCCGGTGACCGAGGAAGGCTGCAACCAGCTGACCGTCCTGTCCAAGACCGGCACCCTGAGCGAGGCCGAGTTCGACGAGAAGATCAAGAACCTGGTGACATTCCTGGCCTACTCGGCCAACCCGGTGAAGCTGGAAAGCCAGCGCATCGGTGTCTATGTCCTGCTGTTCCTGGCCTTCTTCTTCGTGTTCGCCTACCTGCTCAAGCGCGAGTACTGGAAAGACGTTCACTAAGTAACGGCTGTACCGCTCCATCCATGCGCGCCCTGCGGGGCGCGCATGCGTTTCTGCTTCCTGCTACCGTCGAGAGCGCTGCCATGGCTGCCGTCAATCGCCTGACCTGCTATTCCGATCCCCTCGACCACTATTGCCACCGTGTTCGCCTGGTGCTGGCTGAAAAGGCCGTGGAAGTGCAGATCATCGATATCCTGCCCGGCGAGCACAGCCAGGCTTTGGCCGAGCTCAATCCCTATCACAGCCTGCCGACGCTGGTGGAGCGCAACCTGGTGGTCTATGACGCACCGGCCGTGCTGGAGTACCTGGACGAGCGCTATCCCCATCCCGCCTTGCTGCCGGCTTATCCGGCGGCCCGCGCCAGTAGCCGGGTACTGATGCACCGTATCCAGCGCGACTGGTGCCGCCTGCTGGATATTGCCCAGGCGCCCGGCAGTAGTGCCGAGCAGAAGGGGCGGGCGGTACGCGAGCTGCGCGAGAGCTTGATCGGTGCCGCGCCGCTGTTCGCGGTGCAGCCCTGTTTTCTCAGTGATGATTTCAGTCTGGTCGATTGCTGCCTGTTGCCGATACTCTGGCGTCTGCCGGTATTGGGGATCGAGCTGCCTCGTCCGGCCCGCCCCTTGCTGGAGTACATGGAGCGGATGTTTGCCCGGGACAGCTTCCAGTCCAGCCTGAGTAGCCAAGAGCGCGCCCTGCGCCGAGGAGTCTGACAACGATGAATTCCAGTCGCCCCTATCTGCTGCGTGCCCTCTACGAGTGGATCGTCGATAACGACTGCACGCCCCATCTGCTGGTGGCCAGTGACTACCCGGGTACCCGGGTGCCGGCCGGTTATGCCAAGGATGGGCAGATCGTGCTGAACATTTCCCCCAGTGCCGTGCGCCATCTGCAGATGGGCAATGACCTGCTCAGCTTTGAGGGGCGCTTTGGGGGCGTTGCACAGGTGCTACGCGTACCCGTGCCGGCGGTACTGGCGCTCTATGCCCGCGAGAACGGTCAGGGCATGTTCTTCGATCTGGATGAACAGGACGATGAGGAAGCACAGGCAGCAGCTGACGCGGCACCTTCGATATCGCCAGATCCGGACGATGACACACCACCGCCGCGTCCCAGCGGACGCCCGAGCCTCAAGGTGGTCAAGTAAGCCGTCGGCATGCAACCGGCGGTAGAGGTTTCAGGGCGACCTTACGGTCGCCCTGAGCGTTTCTGGGGGCTCAGTCTGTGAACTCGAACAGGCGCACGATGCGTTGTACGCCGCCCACGCCCTGCACGACCTGGGTGGCGCGTTGCGCTTCGGCGCGGGTCACCAGGCCAAGGAGGAAGACGTTGCCATTTTCGGTCACCACCTTGATGCGGCTGCCGGGCACGGTGTTGTCAGCCAGCATGGCCGCCTTGATGCGAGTGGTCAGCAGGGCATCGCTGCTGCGCGCCAGCGCCGAGGAGGGGGGCATGACCTGCAGTTCGTTGTGGACACGGCGCACGCCCTGCACGCGGCTGGCGGTCTGTTCGGCAAGCTGACGCAGCTCCGCGCGCGGTGTCTGCCCGGCGAGCAGGACCACACCGTTGTAGCTGACGACCGTCACATGGGAGGTGGTGTCGTTGAGATCGGCGTGGCTGCGGGCGATTTCACTGCTGACTCGTGGTGCCAGAAACTGGTCATCGATCTTGTTGCCCAGGCTGCGGCCGCCGCAGCCGGCCAGCAGCAGGGTGGTGGCCAGCAGCAATGACAGGTAGCGCTTCATCATTCCTCACTCCCGAACAGCTGGTGGTCAATCAGGTCGCACAGGCAGTGAATGGCCAGCAGGTGTACTTCCTGAATACGCGCTGTGCTGCGCGCCGGCACGCGGATCTCCACATCCTCCGGCAGCAGCAGCGAGGCCATGTTGCCGCCGTCGCGGCCGGTCAGGGCCACCACGGTCATTTCACGATCATGGGCAGCCTGGATGGCCTGAATCACGTTGCCGGAGTTGCCGCTGGTGGAAATGGCCAGCAGCACATCGCCCGGCTGACCCAGTGCGCGAATCTGCTTGGAGAACACCTCGTTGTAGCTGTAGTCGTTGGCGATCGAGGTGAGGGTGGAGCTGTCGGTGGTTAGGGCAATGGCCGGCAGGCTCGGGCGTTCGCGCTCGAAGCGGTTGAGCAGCTCTGAGGAGAAATGCTGCGCGTCCCCCGCCGAGCCGCCGTTGCCACAGGAGAGAATCTTGCCCTCGTTGAGCAGGGCATTGACCATCACCTGGCTGGCCAGCTCGATGTGCGGGATCAGCACTTCGGTGGCCTGGCGCTTGGTCTCGATGCTGTCGATAAACAGCTGGCGGATACGGGATTGCATGTCCATGAAATAACCTTCGGTTGGGCGGCGCTCAGTGCTCGAAGGCGCCACGAATCCAGTTCAGCAGCGGTGGCGTGTGCTGATTGCCCGCTGCGATGGCGACCACGTCGAACCGGCACGCTCGACGCGACCATTGGGGGTGGGCAAGCAGAAAGACCTGGGCGGCGGCGGCAACCCGCCGCTGCTTGCGCGCATCCACGCTGTATTCCGCACCACCGAAGCCGCTATGGCTGCGGTAACGCACTTCGACGAATACTAAGGTATCGCCCTCGAACATGACCAGATCGAGCTCACCCAGTCGGCAGCGCCAGTTGCGTGCCGCCAGGCGCAGGCCGTACTCCTCCAGGTGGGTCTGTGCCCACGCCTCGGCAACGGCGCCGCGCGTCTGGCGATTCACTGGCGGGTCGGTGGCAGGGTCACCGGCTGGCCGTTGCGATACTCCGCCCAGGGCAGGGTGCGGTCGATGCGCTGGACGCGGCCCAGGGACAGGCTGCCGCTCAGGCCCTCAAGGCGCATCCCCGGTGCGGTCTGCAGCTGGCTGAGGCGCGGGGCGAGCCGGTAGCTGTCGGCGCCCATCGCATATAGGCGCCCCAGCGGGCCGGCCGCCTCTGGCCAATGGCTGAGGATCTCGCGGCGCAGCGGGTGGTCCGGCTCCAGCATCCAGGGGGTTTCGCTGAAGCGGATGCCATCCAGCTCGCGATCACGCGCCGGCTGGCGGTCGCCGCTGAACAGGTGCGAGGTGCCATAGACCGGCAGATCACCGGCGTACTGCAGTGTCAGGGTCGACTTGATCTGGCGGGCCTGAGCGGGGGTGGCGGCGAGGAACACGAAGTCGATGTCTTGCCGGCGTGCCGGCTGCGACTGCACTTTCGTGCCGAGCGCGCCGGCGACGCGCGCCGCTCGCTGCTCGCTGTCACGCAGCTGCAGCAGCTGGGCGATCTGCCCGGCGAGGCGCACCGGCTGATCGACATAGTCAACCGCGATCAGCGTGCCGCCGCGGGCCTCCCACTCACTGCGAAAAGCGGCCATGACCCGCTGGCCCCAGTCACCGCTGGGCGCCAGTGCCACGGCGCGGCGCTGGCCATCGGCCCAGGCGCGGCGGACCACTTCGCGGGCTTCATCCTCTGCAGCCAGGCCGAACTGGAACAGCTCGCGCGGTGCCTGCTCGGGCTTGTCACTGTAGTTCAGCGCCAGGGTCGGGATCGGCAGGCTGTTGCGCGCCGAGAGCTGGGTGACCAGCGGCTTCTCCAGCGGGCCGACCACCAGCTCGACGCCGCTTTCACGGGCCTTCTGGTAGAAGGCATCGAGATTTTGCAGGGCGTTGCTGTCGTGCAGGCTGATCTTTAGCTCGGCGGGGGCGCCGGCCTGATAGTGGGCGGCCAGAAAACCATCCCGCAGCGCCGCGCCCGCATTGGCCAGTGGCCCTTCGGCCGGCAGCAGCAGTGCGATATGGGTGAGCGGGCGGCGGGCAATTTCTTGCAGCTGTACGATCGCCAGCGGCGGCTGGATGGCGGCCGGGTGCTGGGCGTGGCTCTTTTGCCAGGCCTCGATCAGCTGGATTTGCTCGCGCGGTGCCAGCGCGCTACGGGTCAGCTCTAGCAGGTCACGCCAGCCGGCCAGGATCGAGCCGTCCCGGGGGATGGCCTTGAGCTGCGGGCTGGACAGACCGGAGAGCAGGCGCCAGATGGCTTCCTGGTTGTCCGGGGTGGCCTGGGCGTCGAGCAGCGCCGCCAGCACAATGCGCTCACGGGCGGCCGCCAGCAGCTGATGGTCGCGCTCCAGCGCCGTGGCCCGGACATGGCGGGTGCGGATCTGCTGGGGCAGTGGCAGTTCGTCCAGGCGGGCCAGGTCCGGGTGCTGCAAGGCGCTGAGCGCCGCGCGCGGTCGCTGGCGCTGCAGCGCCAGTTCAGCCTGCAGGGTGCTGAGGAAGACCTGCTGGGCCGGCGGCAGCGGCTGCTGGGCGAGGCTTTCCAGCAGCTGGGTAGCTTGCTGCAGGTCATTGTTCTGCAGGGCGCGCTCGGCGGCGGACAGGCGCAGCAGCAGAGCCTGTGCGCTGCTGCTTTGCTCGGCCTGCTGCAGCAACTGCTCAACGCTGCCCGCAGTCTGGGGCGGCAGTTCACCCAGGCCTGAGTGGGGCTGGCTGGCGCAGGCGGCCAGCAGGCTGGCCAGGCCGAGAAGGGAAAGTGGACGCAGGCGGGCGGTCATGAACAGGTTCCGTTTCGCAGGCTGTAAAGATCAGCGATTGTACTCAAGGGGGGCGTGCGGCGCGATCACGGCGCACGCAAAGCGGCTACAATCCGACGCTTTTACGGGGAAGGGCGAGCGATGAGCGGCGCAGGGGTCTTGTATGTGGTGGCAACGCCGATCGGCAATCTGGAGGACATCAGCGCCCGTGCGCTGCGCGTGCTGCGCGAGGTTGCCCTGATCGCTGCCGAAGATACCCGCCACTCGGCGCGGCTTATGCAGCATTTTGGCATCCCGACCCCGCTGGTCGCCTGCCATGAGCATAACGAACGTGATCAGGGCAATCGGCTGGTCGAACGCCTGTTGGCGGGGGAGAGCCTAGCGCTGATCTCCGATGCCGGGACGCCGCTGATCTCCGATCCCGGCTATCACCTAGTGCGTCAGGCCCGTGCGGCTGGGGTGACGGTGGTGCCGGTTCCCGGCTCCTGTGCGCTGATTGCTGCCTTGTCGGCAGCTGGGCTGCCGTCCGATCGCTTCATCTTTGAAGGGTTTCTGCCTGCCCGCAGCAGCGCCCGGCGCCAGCGCCTGCAGGCCCTGAGCGAGGAGCCGCGCACGCTGATCTTCTACGAGGCGCCGCACCGGTTGCTGGAAAGCCTGGAAGACATGCGCGAACTCTTCGGGCCTGAGCGGCAGGTGGTGCTGGCCCGTGAGCTGACCAAGACCTTCGAGACCCTCAAGGGTGCGCCGCTCGCCGAGCTGTGCGCATGGGTGGCCACCGATGCCAACCAGCAGCGCGGTGAGTGCGTGCTGCTGGTCGAGGGCTGGCAGGCGCCGCTGGGCGAGGAGAGCGTCAGCGCCGAGGCATTGCGGGTGCTTGACCTGCTGCTCGCCGACCTGCCGCTCAAGCGTGCGGCGGCGCTGGCGGCGGAAATCACCGGTGTGCGCAAGAATCTGCTTTACCAGCAAGCGCTGGAGCGACAGAAAGACCGCGATTGAGCTTGTGATCGACGCTCGCAGTGCGTACCCTGCGCCCCGGAGAGTCGGCTGGACGGTCGCCGCCCTGCGTGCAGGGGGGAGGAAAGTCCGGGCTCCATAGGGCAGAGTGCCAGGTAACGCCTGGGAGGCGCGAGCCTACGGAAAGTGCCACAGAAAATAACCGCCTAAGCGCTTCGGTGCCGGTAAGGGTGAAAAGGTGCGGTAAGAGCGCACCGCACGGCTGGCAACAGTCCGTGGCTAGGTAAACCCCACTCGGAGCAAGACCAAATAGGGTTCCATTGGCGTGGCCCGCGCTGGAACCGGGTAGGTTGCTTGAGGCCGTCAGTGATGGCGGTCCTAGAGGAATGACCGTCCTCGACAGAACCCGGCTTATAGGCCGACTCTCCTTCTTTTTCCCGCCGCGCACGCCCCGCTGCTCTGCTGTGTGCGTGTAGCGCAAAGCCCGCACCGGCGTGTGGCTGCGGCCGCCATCCGTCGATAAATGCCGTGGATCATCGGGCTTCTGGTCATTGATCGGCACTTATCTGCCGCTGTCTTGCCATTCGTCCCGGGCGCGCCTTGACGGCCTTGCGACGGCATTTCTATAGTGTGCGCCCGAGCGGCGGCCTGCCTCTTTCAGCTCGCTGATCACGATCCTGGATGCGCCGAATCCCTGCCCGATTCCTGACCCGCTGACTGAATGAGTGCCGCGCACGTAGCGGCGGCCCGTACGGTCTGCATTGCAGCCTGACGGTTGCCCGTGCAGCAAATGGCCTGCCCGCGGGGGGATCTGGCCGCCTCGCGCCATCCCGGCGTCCTGCCGGACGATTCACTGGACCTGATGCCCTGACCTATGAATGCAGCAACCTTTCACCATGTCACTGTTCTGCTGCACGAAGCGGTCCACGCCCTGGCGGTGCGCCCGGAGGGCTGCTACCTGGACGGCACGTTCGGGCGTGGCGGGCACAGCCGCGAAATCCTCCGCCAGCTCGGCCCAGAGGGCCGTCTTCTGGGGTTTGACAAGGATCCTTTGGCGATTGCCACCGGCCAGGCGCTGAGCGCTGAAGATCCGCGTTTTCAGATTGTCCAGCGCAGCTTTGCCGAGCTGGGCGAGGAGCTGGCGGCGCGCACGCTGAACGGCCATGTGGATGGCATCCTCCTCGATCTGGGGGTGTCCTCGCCGCAGCTGGATGACCCCGAGCGTGGCTTCAGCTTCATGAACGATGGCCCGCTGGACATGCGCATGAACCCGGACGCCGGGCTCAGCGCCGCCGAATGGATCGCCACGGCCAGCGAGGAAGAAATCGCCCGGGTGTTCTATGAATACGGCGAGGAGCGCTTTTCGCGGCGCATGGCGCGCGCCATCGTGCAGCGCCGGGCCGAGCGGCCCTTTACCCGCACCGCGGATCTGGCCGAGGTAATCACCGTCGCCAATCCGGCCTGGGAGAAGGGCAAGAACCCGGCGACCCGCGCCTTCCAGGGGCTGCGTATCCATATCAATAACGAACTGGGCGATCTTGAGCGCGGCCTTGAGGCGGCGCTCGAGGCACTGGCGATCGGTGGCCGGCTGGTGGTGATCAGCTTCCACTCGCTGGAAGACCGCATCGTCAAGCAATTTATGCGGCGCCAGGTCAAGGGCGAGGCGGATAACCTGCCGCGCGATCTGCCGGTGCAGGTCGCGCGCTTTGAGCCGCGCCTGAAACTGATCGGCAAGCCGCAATATGCCGGCAGCGAGGAGCTCAAGGCCAATCCCCGGGCGCGCAGCGCCGTGATGCGGGTGGCGGAGAAGCTGCGATGAAGGCACTGACCAGTGCCTTGCCGGCGGGCACGCTGTTCATGCTGATCCTGTTTCTGGCGATTCTCGGCTCGGCCGTGGCGGTGTCCTGGCAGTCGCATGAACACCGCAAGCTGCTCAATCGGCTGTATGCCGAACTGAGCATCCGGGATGCCGCCCAGGCGGAGTGGGGGCGTCTGGTGCTGGAGCAGAGCACCTGGACTGCTTACGGGCGCGTCGAGCGTCTGGCCCGTGAGGAGCTGCAGATGCGGATCCCTGAACCTGCTGAAGTGCAGATGGTGCAGCCATGAGGAAATTCACCCAGGCGCGGTTCCCGGTGCGCTTGCAGATCGTCATTGTCGGGCTGTTGCTGCTGGTGGCGGTGATTGTTTGGCGGATTGTCTACCTGCATGTCCTGGATCAGGATTTTCTCCAGTCCCGGGGCGACAAGCTCAGCGTGCGTCATGTGCCGATTGCCGCGCACCGCGGGCTGATCGCCGATCGCAATGGTGAGCCGCTGGCCGTCAGTACGCCGGTGGTGGCGATCTGGGTCAATCCGCGTGAGCTGATCAGCCAGCGCGAGCGCTGGCCGGAGCTGGCGCGCGTGCTGGATCTGGATCTGGCCGAAATGAGCGAGCGGCTGGAGCGTTTGTCCCGGCGCGGCTTCCTCTACCTCAAGCGCAGCCTGACCCCCGAGGAAGGCGCGCGGGTGCTGGCGCTGCGCATCCCCGGCGTCTACGAGCAGGCCGAGTATCGGCGCTTCTACCCGGCCGGCGAGGTGACCTCCCACGTCGTCGGCATGACCAATATTGATGACCGCGGCACCGAAGGGGTGGAGAAAACCTTCGATCACTGGCTGGCCGGCGTGCCGGGCCAGCAGCGGGTGCTGAAGAATCCGCGCGGCCAGCTGATCAAGGACTTCGGCGAGGCCAAGAGCGCCAAGCCGGGCAAGAGCCTGCGACTGTCGCTGGATCTGCGTTTGCAGTACCTGGCGCATCGCGAGCTGATGCACGCCCTGACCGAGACCGGCGCGCAAGCCGGTACCGTGGTGCTGATGGATGTGAAAAGTGGCGAGATTCTCGCCATGGTCAATCTGCCGACCTACAACCCCAACAACCGCCGCACCCTGGATCCGGCGACCATGCGCAACCGGGCTGTGGTGGACATCTTCGAGCCGGGCTCGACCGTCAAGCCCTTCTCGATTGCCGCCGCGCTCGGTACCGGGCGCTGGAAGCCGACCGACACGGTGGATACCTACCCCGGCAGCCTGCGTATCGGGCGCTACACCATCAAGGACGTTTCAAGGGCTGGCGTGCTGGATCTGACTGGCATCCTGATGAAGTCCAGCAACGTCGGGGTGACCAAGATTGCCTTTGATATCGGCCATGAGCCGATTCATCGCGTGATGCAGCAGGTCGGCTTCGGTCAATCGACCGGCCTGGGCTTCCTTGGCGAGCAGGCCGGTATCCTGCCCAACCACCGGCGTTGGGGTCAGGCGGAAACCGCGACGCTGGCCTACGGCTATGGCCTGTCGGTGACCGCTGTGCAGCTGGTGCATGCCTACGCGACGCTGGCCAACGAAGGGCGCCGCGTGCCGCTGTCGCTGGTGCGCCTGGATGAACCTCAGGCCAGCGAGCAGGTGATCGATCCGCAGATTGCCCGCACCATGACCAACATCCTGCGGGATGTGGTCGGTGGGCAGGGCGGGATTGTCCGGGCGCGTGTGCCGGGCTATCACGTCGGCGGCAAGAGCGGCACGGCCCGCAAGGCGGCCACCGGCAGCAAGGGCTATCAGGCCAAGGCCTATCGCGGCTTCTTCGCCGGCATTGCCCCGATCGACAATCCGCGCCTGGCCATGGTGGTGATGATTGATGAGCCCGACGTCGCCAAGGGCTACTACGGCGGTCTGGTGGCCGCCCCGGTGTTCAGCAAGGTCATGGCCGGTGCGCTGCGCCTGATGAACATCGCTCCCGACAACCTGCCGCCGCCCGCGCCGGCCACCCCGGCGGCGCGTACCGCCGTCACCCCCCCAGCCACAGGAGGGCGCGGCTGATGCCGATGAGCCTGTTGAAGATGTTTCCCCAGGCGCCGCGGGATGCGCTGATCCGCGAGCTCAGTCTGGACAGCCGCACCTTGCGTGCAGGTGATCTGTTCTTCGCCATTCCCGGCAGTGGCCGGGATGGGCGCATCTACATTGCCGAGGCGATTGCCCGCGGTGTGGCGGCCATCGCCTATGAGGAAGAGGGCGCACCGCCGCTGCCGCAGAATCCTGCCGACACCGTGCTGGTGCCGGTTCGCGGCCTGCGCGCCCAGCTGTCGGCGATTGCCGGGCGCTTTTATGGCGACCCGAGCCGCAGCCTGGCGCTGGTGGGCGTCACCGGCACCAACGGCAAGACCAGTGTCAGTCAGCTGATCGCCCAGGCACTGGACCAGCTCGGTACCCGCTGCGGGCTGATCGGCACCCTGGGCAGTGGCTTTCATGATGCGCTGCAGCAGGGCCAGCACACCACGCCAGATCCTCTGCGCGTGCAGGCGGAGCTGGCGCGCCTCAAGCAGGCCGGCGCCCGTGCGGTGGCCATGGAAGTCTCCTCCCACGGTCTGGATCAGGGGCGGGTCGAGGCGCTGGATTTTGATGTGGCGGTGTTCACCAACCTGTCCCGTGATCATCTCGACTATCACGGCGACATGCAGCGCTACGGTCAGGCCAAGGCACGCCTGTTTGCCTGGCCGGGCCTCTGCAGCCGGGTAATCAATCTGGATGATCCGTTCGGCCGTGCGCTGGCGGCCCTTGAAGCGCCCTCGCGGCTGATCAGCTACAGCCTGAGCGATGCGCAGGCGACCCTGTACTGCAGCGAGGCGCGCTTTACCGAGCAGGGCATCCGCGCCCGGCTGGTCACCGCTCAGGGCGATGGCCTGCTAATCAGCCCACTGCTGGGGCGCTTCAACCTCAGCAACCTGCTGGCGGTGGTCGGCGCGCTGCTGGGGCTTGGGCACCCGCTGGATGAAATCCTCGCCGTCCTGCCGCAGCTCGAAGGCCCGCCCGGGCGTATGCAGCGTCTGGGTGGCGGACAGCAGCCCTTGGTGGTCGTTGATTACGCCCACACCCCAGATGCGCTGGAGAAGGTCCTCGAGGCGCTGCGCCCGCACGCGCGCGGGCGCCTGCTGTGTCTGTTTGGCTGCGGCGGCGAGCGTGATCGCGGCAAGCGGCCGCTGATGGCCGCCGCGGCTGAACGGCTGGCGGACGGCGTGTGGGTCACCGACGACAACCCGCGCAGCGAAGATCCGGCGGCCATTCGCGCTGAAATTTGTGCAGGCTTTGCCCATCCGGCTACCGTGATCTGCCGCGCCGAGCGGGCTGCAGCGATCCGTGCGCTGATCCTGGGCGCCGCCGAGGATGATGTGATCCTGCTGGCCGGCAAGGGCCATGAGGACTATCAGGAGATTGCCGGGGTGCGCCAGCCGTTCTCCGACATCGAACATGCCGCCCGTGCGCTGGCCGAGCGTGAGGTGCGCCATGCGTGAGGCCGTGGCTCTGAGTGAGGTGGCCGATCTTCTGCAAGGCCGTTTGCACGGCGCCGATGCCCGCTTTGCGGGCGTGAGCATCGACAGCCGCAGCGTAGGGCCGGGCCAGCTGTTCATCGCCCTGCCGGGCGAGCGCTTTGACGGCCATGACTTTCTCGCTGTGGCCGCTGCGCGGGGTGCGGTAGCGGCGCTGGTCGAGCGTGCGCAGCCGGATCTGGCCCTGCCGCAGCTGCAGGTGGCCGATACCCGGCGCGCGCTGGGGCAGCTGGGAGCCTGGAATCGTGCAGCCTTCAGCGGGCGTCTGGCGGCAGTGACCGGCTCCAGCGGCAAGACCTCGGTAAAGGAAATGCTCGCCGCGATCCTGCGCGCCGAGCACGGCAGCGACGCCGCCGTGCTGGCCACGCGCGGCAACCTCAACAATGATCTGGGCGCACCGCTGACCCTGCTGGAACTGGCCTCGCAGCACCTGAGCGCGGTGATCGAGCTGGGCGCCAATCATGTTGGCGAGATCGCCTACACCGTGGGCCTGACCCGCCCGCAGGTGGCGATCATCACCAATGCCGGCACGGCGCATGTCGGTGAATTCGGCGGGCCGCAGAAGATTGTCGAGGCCAAGGGCGAGATTCTCGACGGCCTGGGCCGCGATGGGGTGGCGATCCTCAACGCGGACGATGTTGCCTTTGCGCGCTGGGTGCAGCGCGCCGCCGGGCGCCGGGTGCTGAGTTTCGCTCTCGATGCTGCCGCCGACTTCACTGCCAGCGCCGTGCAGCGCGATGCCCGCGGCTGTGTGGGCTTCACCCTGCAGGGGCTGGCCGGCAGTGCCCCTGTCCAGCTCAACCTCTTGGGCCGCCACAATGTGGCCAATGCGCTGGCGGCAGCGGCAGCGGCCCATGCGCTGGGCGTGCCGCTGGCGGCCATCGTGGCCGGGCTCGAATCCCTGCAGCCGGTCAAGGGGCGTGCGGTGGCGCAGCTCAACCCGGCTGGAATGCGCATTATCGACGACAGTTACAACGCCAATCCCGCGTCAATCCGTGCGGCGATTGATATACTCGCCGGCTTTTCCGGGCGCACCGTGCTGGTGCTCGGCGACATGGGTGAGCTGGGTGACTGGGCCGAGCAGGCGCACCGTGATGTGGGCGAATACGCCCGCGATAAGGTGGCGGCACTGTATGCGGTCGGGCCGCTGATGCGCCATGCCGTCGAGGCGTTTGGCCGTGGGGCGCGACATTTTGCCGATCAGGCTGAACTGATCGCCACGCTGGCAGCCGAACAGTCTCCGGAAACCACCTTACTGATCAAGGGCTCGCGCAGTGCGGCGATGGACAAGGTCGTCGCGGCGCTCTGTGCCCGTGCTGGAGAGATTTGAATGCTGCTGCTGCTGGCCGAGTATCTGCAACAGTTTCACAAGGGCTTTGCGGTCTTTCAGTACCTGACCCTGCGCGGGATTCTCGGCGTGCTGACCGCGCTGGTGCTGTCGCTGTGGCTGGGCCCGTGGATGATCCGCACCCTGCGCAGCCGGCAGATCGGCCAGGCGGTGCGCGATGACGGCCCGCAGTCGCACCTGTCGAAGAAGGGCACGCCGACCATGGGCGGTGCGCTGATTCTTTCGGCGATCACCCTCAGCACCCTGCTGTGGGCGGATCTGTCCAATCGCTATGTCTGGGTGGTGCTGGCGGTGACCCTGCTGTTTGGTGCCATCGGCTGGGTCGATGATTACCGCAAGGTGATCGAGAAAAACTCCCGCGGTCTGCCGAGTCGCTGGAAGTATTTCTGGCAGTCGGTGTTTGGTCTGGGCGCGGCGGTGTTTCTCTACGTGACCGCGCAGACTCCGGTGGAAACCACCTTCATCATGCCGCTCCTGAAGGACATCGAGATCCCGCTGGGGATCTTTTTCGTCGTGCTGACCTACTTTGTGATCGTCGGCTCGAGCAACGCGGTCAACCTCACCGACGGCCTCGACGGACTGGCGATCATGCCCACGGTGCTGGTCGGTGGCGCGCTGGGGATCTTCTGCTACCTCTCCGGCAACGCCAATTTTGCCGAGTACCTGCTGATTCCCTATGTGCCGGGCTCGGGTGAGCTGATCGTGTTCTGCGGCGCGCTGATCGGTGCGGGGTTGGGCTTTTTGTGGTTCAACACCTACCCGGCGCAGGTGTTCATGGGCGATGTCGGCGCGCTGGCGCTGGGTGCGGCGCTCGGCACCATCGCGGTGATCGTCCGTCAGGAAGTGGTGCTGTTCATCATGGGCGGGGTGTTCGTGATGGAAACCCTCTCGGTGATGATCCAGGTCGCCTCCTTCAAGCTGACCGGCAAGCGGGTGTTCCGCATGGCGCCGATCCACCATCATTTTGAACTCAAGGGCTGGCCAGAGCCGCGAGTGATCGTGCGCTTCTGGATCATCACCGTGGTGCTGGTGCTGATCGGTCTGGCTACCCTGAAACTGAGATAAGCCGATGAGCCTGATTGCCTCCGACCAGTTCCGCATCGTCGTCGGCCTTGGCAAGAGCGGCCTGTCCGTGGTGCGCTTTCTGGCGCGCCAGGGCGTGCGCTTTGCGATTGCCGATACCCGCGACAACCCGCCGGAGCTGGCGACCCTCAAGGCCGAGTATCCGCATATTGAGGTGCGTTGCGGCGCGCTGGATCTGGAGTTTCTCTGCCGGGCCAGCGAGCTGTACGTAAGCCCCGGGCTGGCGCTGGCCACTCCGGTGCTGCAGGCTGCGGCGGCGCGTGGCGTGAAGCTGTCCGGCGATATCGACCTGTTCGCCCGCGAGGCCCGCGCCCCGATCATCGCCATCACCGGCTCCAACGCCAAGAGCACCGTGACCACCCTGGTCGGCGAGATGGCCGCAGCGGCCGGCAAGCGCGTGGCGGTGGGCGGCAACCTGGGCACCCCGGCGCTGGATCTGCTGGCCGATGGGGTGGAGCTGTATGTGCTGGAACTGTCGAGCTTCCAGCTGGAAACCACCGAGCGGCTGAACGCTGAGGTGGCCACCTGCCTGAACATCAGCGACGACCACATGGATCGCTACAGCGGCATCGAGGCCTATCACCTGGCCAAGCACCGGATCTTCCGCGGCGCCCGTCAGGTGGTGATCAACCGTCAGGACCCCCTGTCGCGGCCGCTGATTGCCGATCAGCTGCCGTGCTGGAGCTTTGGTCTCGACAAGCCGGATTTTCGCGGCTTTGGCCTGCGTGAGGTGAATGGCGAGCGCTATCTGGCCTTCCAGTTTGAACCGCTGCTGGCGGTGCGTGAGCTGAAGACCCGCGGTGCCCACAATCAGGCCAATGCCTTGGCGGCGTTGGCACTGGGCCACGCGGCAGGGCTGCCGATGGCACCGATGCTGGAGGTGCTGCGCGGCTTCACCGGGCTTGCGCATCGCTGCCAGTGGCTGGGTGAGCGGGCCGGGGTGAGCTTCTACAACGATTCCAAGGCCACCAATGTCGGCGCTGCGCTGGCCGCCATCGACGGCTTGGGGGCGGAGCTTGACGGCAAGCTGCTGCTGATCGCCGGTGGCGATGGCAAGGGCGCCGATTTCACCCCGCTGCGCGCCAGCGTGGCGCGTTACTGCCGGGCGGTGTTGTTGATCGGTCGCGATGCCGAGCTGATTGCTACCGCCCTGCAGGGGCCGGACGGCGCCCCGGTGGTGCCGCTGCTGCGGGTTGCCAGTCTTGAGGAGGCCGTTCGGTATGGCGTCGAGCTGGCCGAGGCGGGGGATGCGCTGCTGCTGTCGCCGGCGTGTGCAAGCCTTGATATGTTCAAGAACTTCGAGGCGCGCGGGCAGTGCTTTGCCCGGGCGGTAGAGGAGCTGTCCTGATGCGCTTCCCGCTGCCGCTTTCGCCCTCACCGCTGTTCAACCGGCGCGGAGTGGATGTCGATTTCCCGTTGCTGGCCAGTTGCCTGGCGTTGCTGGGCCTTGGCTTTGTGATGGTGACCTCGGCCTCCTCGGATGTGGCGGCGGCCCAGACCGGCAACACCTTCTACTACATGATCCGCCAGATCATCTACCTGCTACTGGGCGCGGGGGCGGGCCTTCTGACCCTGCTGATCCCGGTGGCCAGCTGGCAGAAGCACAGCGGCCGCCTGCTGCTGGTCGGGGTGCTGCTGCTGATTCTGGTGCTGGTGCCGGGGATCGGCCGTCAGGTCAACGGCGCGCAGCGCTGGATTGGCCTGGGCTTCTTCAATATCCAGCCCTCTGAGCTGGCCAAGATGTTCACCGTCATCTATCTGGCCAGCTATCTGGTGCGGCGTCAGGAGTTTGTGCGCACGCGGATTCGCGGCATTTTCCTGCCGCTGGTGCTGCTCGGCATGCTGGCGCTGTTGCTGCTGCTGGAGCCTGACTTTGGCGCCACCGTGGTGCTGTTTGGTACCGGGGTGGTGATGCTGTTCCTTGGCGGCGTGGCGCTGCGCTTCTTCCTGCCGCTGGCGGCGGGCACCCTCGTGCTGGGGGTGATGGTGATGACCATGGAAAGCTACCGCATGCAGCGCCTGACCAACTTCATCGACCCCTGGGCTGACCAGTTCGGCGCCGGGTACCAGCTCAGTCAGGCGCTGATTGCCTTCGGGCGCGGCGAGTGGTTCGGCGTCGGGCTGGGCAACAGTGTGCAGAAGCAGTTCTACCTGCCCGAAGCGCATACCGACTTCGTGTTCGCCGTGCTGGCCGAGGAGCTGGGCATGATCGGTGCGCTCCTGACGGTGGGCCTGTTCGTGCTGGTGACGCTGCGGGCGATGTACATCGGCCTGTGTGCCGAGCGCGAGCAGCAGTACTTTTCCGCCTATGTCTCCTACGGCCTGGCGATCCTCTGGATCGGGCAGTTTCTGATCAACATCGGCGTGAACGTCGGCCTGCTGCCGACCAAGGGCCTGACCCTGCCATTTCTCAGTTACGGCGGCAGTTCGCTGGTGATCTGCTGCGTCAGTCTGGCGCTGCTGCTGCGCATCGACTGGGAGCGGCGCACCCAGCTTGGCAATGCCGACGTGGAGTTCAGTGAGGCCGATTTTGCCGACGACGAGGAGCCGCAGCATGGGCGCTAATGTTCTGATCATGGCCGGTGGCACCGGCGGGCATGTGTTCCCGGCATTGGCCTGTGCCCGTGAGTTCGCGGCCCGCGGCTACACCGTGCACTGGCTGGGCACCCCGCGCGGCATCGAGAACGAACTGGTACCCCAGGCGGGTCTGCCGCTGCATCACATTCAGATCAGCGGCCTGCGCGGCAAGGGCTGGCGGGCGTTGCTGCGGGCACCCTGGCAGCTGGTGAGCGCCCTGCGTCAGGCGCGCCGGGTGCTGCGTGAAGTCCAGCCGGTCTGCGTGCTGGGCATGGGCGGTTTTGTCACCGGCCCCGGCGGGCTGGCGGCGCGGCTGGCTGGCATTCCGTTGATCATTCACGAGCAGAATGCGGTGGCCGGTACCAGCAACCGTCTGCTGGCCCCGCTGGCCAGCCGGATCTGTGAAGCCTTCCCGCATACCTTCGCACCGTCGGCCAGGCGCCGCACCACCGGCAATCCGGTGCGTGCCGAGCTGTTCAGTGAGGCGCCGGTTATCCGAGCGGCTGATCAGCCGGTCCGTCTGTTGGTGCTGGGCGGCAGCCTTGGCGCTGAGCCGCTCAATCAGTTGCTGCCGGCAGCGCTGGCGCACCTGCCTATCGAGCTGCGCCCGCAGATTCGCCATCAGGCCGGACGCCAGCATGCCGAAATCACGGCTGAGCGTTACCGCACCGCCGGTATCGAGGCGGAGGTCGTGCCGTTTATCGCCGACATGGCGGCGGCCTATCGTGAGGCGGATCTGGTGGTCTGCCGCGCCGGTGCGCTGACCGTCAGCGAACTGGCGGCGGCCGGGCTGCCGGCACTGCTGATCCCGCTGCCGCATGCCATCGACGATCACCAGACCCGTAATGCCGAATACCTGGCCCGCGCCGGCGCTGCCGTGCTGCTGGCACAACATCGCACCGATGCGGCCGCGCTGGCCGCTCAGCTCACCGAGGTTCTGATGCACCGCGAAAAACGTCACGCCATGGGCGAGCAGGCGCGCCGCCTGGCCAAGCCCGATGCCACCGCCGAGGTGGTCGATATCTGCCTGGAGGTGGCCCATGGCTGATGCCCTGCGTGGCGGTAACCCGACCGAGCTGCGCCGCATGCGCCGCATCCGCCGTATCCACTTTGTCGGCATCGGCGGGGTGGGCATGTGCGGCATCGCCGAGGTGCTGCTCAACCTCGGTTATCAAGTGTCCGGCTCCGACCTCAAGGCTTCTGCGGTGACTGAGCGTCTGCAGGGCTTTGGAGCGCAGATCTTTATCGGCCACAGCGCGCAGAACGTAGCCGAGGCCGATGTGCTGGTGGTCTCCAGCGCGATCAATCCGGCCAACCCGGAGGTAGCGGCTGCTTTGGAGCGGCGCATCCCGGTGGTGCCGCGCGCCGAGATGCTCGCCGAGCTGATGCGCTATCGCCACGGCATTGCCGTGGCCGGCACCCACGGCAAGACCACCACCACCAGCCTGCTGGCCTCGGTATTTGCCGCGGCCGGTCTGGATCCGACCTTTGTGATCGGCGGCAAGCTGACTGCCGCCGGCACCAATGCCCAGCTCGGCGCCAGCCGTTACCTGATTGCCGAGGCGGACGAGAGCGACGCGAGCTTCCTGCATCTGCAGCCGATGGTCTCGGTGGTTACTAACATCGATGCCGACCACATGAGCACCTATGGCGGTGACTTCAATCGCCTGAAAAAGACCTTTATCGAGTTCCTGCACAACCTGCCGTTCTACGGGCTGGCGGTGCTGTGCATCGATGACCCGGTGGTGCGCGAAATCCTCCCCCAGGTCAGTCGGCCGATCGTCACCTACGGCTTTGACGAAGGTGCGGATGTGCGTGCCGTGGATGTGCGTCAGGAAGGCATGTGCACCTACTTCACCGTGATCCGTCAGGGCCATTCGCCGCTGCAGACCATGGTGCGCATGCCCGGCCGGCACAATGTGCTCAATGCGCTGGCCACCATCGCGATCGCCACCGATGAGGGCATCGACGATCAGGCGATCATCGCCGGGCTTTCGGGCTTTCAGGGCGTTGGCCGGCGCTTCCAGGTCTACGGCGAGCTGGCGGTCGAGGGGGGCGAGGTGATGCTGGTCGATGACTACGGCCATCACCCCCGCGAGGTTGCCGCGGTGGTGCGTGCGGTGCGTGACGGCTGGCCGGAGCGGCGGCTGGTGATGCTCTACCAGCCGCATCGCTACAGCCGTACCCGTGATCTGTACGAGGACTTCGTCCAGGTGCTGGGCGAGGCCAATGTGCTGCTGCTGATGGAGGTCTACCCGGCCGGCGAGGAGCCGATCCCCGGTGCCGACAGTCGCCAGCTGTGCCACAGCATCCGCCAGCGCGGCGTACTGGACCCGATCTATGTCGAGCGCGGCAGCGAACTGGCCCCGCTGCTGCGCCCCTTGCTGCGCCCCGGCGACATCCTGCTCTGCCAGGGGGCGGGGGATATCGGTGGCGTGGCCGGCCAGTTGATCAGTAACCCGTTGTTCGGTGCCGCTGCGGGCACCTTGAGGAATCCGGCATGAGCATCACCTTTTCGCCCCGTCAACCCGAGTGCTTTGGCCGCGTGGCGGTGCTCTATGGCGGGCGCAGTGCCGAGCGTGAGGTCTCGCTGAAATCCGGTGCCGCGGTGCTGGCGGCTCTGCTGGAGGCCGGTGTCGATGCCTTTGGCATTGATGTTGGTGACGATCTGCTGGTGCGCCTGGCGGCGGAGCCTATCGATCGCGCCTTCATCGTCCTGCACGGCCGTGGGGGCGAGGATGGCAGCATGCAGGGCCTGCTGGAGTGCCTGGGGATTCCCTACACCGGCAGCGGTGTGCTGGCCTCGGCGCTGGCCATGGACAAGCTGCGTACCAAGCAGGTCTGGCAGAGCCTGGGCCTGCCGACCCCGCGTCACGCGGCCCTGAGCAGCGTGGCCGATTGCGAGCGGGCGGCTGCAGAACTGGGCTTTCCGCTGATGGTCAAGCCGGCCCATGAGGGCTCGAGCATCGGCATGGCGCGGGTCACGAGTCTCGAGGAGCTGATTGCCGCCTGGCAGGCCGCCAGTGCGTTCGATCCGCAGGTGCTGGTCGAGCAGTGGATCAGCGGCCCGGAATTTACCGTAGCGATGCTCGGTGATCAGGTATTGCCGCCCATTCGCCTCGGCACCACCCACAGCTTCTATGATTACGAAGCCAAGTACCTTGCGGATGACACCCGCTATCAGGTGCCCTGTGGTCTGCCGGCCGAGCAGGAGGAGGCGCTGCGCCGCCTGACGGCCTGCGCCTGCGAGGCAATCGGCACCCGCGGCTGGGCGCGCGCCGATGTGATGCAGGATGAGCAGGGGCGCTTCTGGTTGCTGGAGGTCAATACCGTCCCGGGCATGACCGATCACAGTCTGGTACCGATGGCGGCACGGGCAGCGGGGCTGGATTTCCCTCAGCTGGTGCTGACCATTCTCGCCGACAGCCTTGAGGCAAGGAGCTGAGTCATGCTGCCGCTGCTGCGCCACCAGAGTACGCCCGCCCCAAGGCTGCGCAAGCCGGGGCCGCGTGGCGCCAGTCGCCCGGTGGTGCGCGAGCCGCTGCATAAGCGCCTGCCCAGACCCACCTGGCGCGGGCTGTTCAGATTGCTCCTGCCTGTCCTGCTGGCGGGAGTTGTGTATGCTCTTTATGAATTGCGTCCCAAAATCGAGCCGCTCATTGATCAGCCAATTCGCCGGGTGCAGGTCGAGGGTGATCTGAGCTACCTCAGCGCGGCGCAGGTCAGTGAGCGGATTTTGCCCCATACGGGGAAAAAGACCTTTTTTGCAGTCGATCTGGTAGCACTTCGCAGCGATCTGCAGACCATGCCGTGGATTGCCGAAGCCCATGTGCGGCGGGTGTGGCCCGACCGGGTGATCGTGCGCCTCGAGGAGCAGTTGCCGGTGGCGCGCTGGGGGGATGAAGCGCTGCTGAATAACCAGGGCAAGGCCTTTGTGCCTGATGAACTCAAGGCTTACGGGCACCTGCCGCGCCTGTGGGGGCCGCAGCGGGCTCAGCAGCGGGTGATGGAGCAGTATCAGCTGTTCAACCGCCTGCTGCGCCCGATCGAGATCACGGTGGCAGGCCTTGAAATGCGCGAGCGCGGCAGCTGGTACCTGACCACCAGTCAGGGGTTTGAGCTGCTGCTTGGGCGCGACAAGATTGTGGACAAGATGCGCCGCTTCGTTCGTGTGTATGAGACGACGCTCAAAGAACATATTTCACATATCGCGCGGGTTGATCTGCGCTACCCCAACGGCCTGGCCGTGGCGTGGCGCGACTTGCCTGCGACCGCGGCCGGGGAGAGCGCTCCTGCGGTCAGCAAGCGTAATTGAGGAGATCACTGGGGTCATGGCAAGCGTGCAGAGCGGCAAGATGATCGTGGGCCTGGATATTGGTACGTCCAAGGTGGTGGCGCTGGTCGGTGAGGTGCTGGCCGACGGGCAGCTGGAGATTGTCGGGATCGGTACCCATCCCTCGCGCGGGATGAAAAAGGGCGTGATGGTCAACATCGAGTCCACCGTGCAGGCCATCCAGCAGGCCATCGACGAGGCGCAGCAGATGGCCGGCTGCGAGATCCACTCGGCATTCGTCGGAGTAGCCGGCAGTCATATCCGCGGGATCGACTCCCACGGCATCGTGGCCATCCGTGAGCGTGAGGTAAGCGGCGCGGACATCGAGCGGGTGCTGGATGCCGCCCGGGCGGTGGCCATTCCGGCTGATCAGCGCGTGCTGCACACGCTGCCGCAGGATTACATCATCGATAACCAGAGCGGCGTGCATGAGCCGCTCGGCATGTCCGGAGTGCGTCTGGAGGCCAAGGTGCACCTGGTCACCTGCGCCGTGAACGCGGCACAGAACATCGAGACCTGCGTGCGTCGCTGCGGTCTGGAGCTGGACGACATCATTCTCGAACAGCTGGCCTCGGCGGCCTCGGTGCTGACTGACGATGAGAAGGAGCTGGGCGTCTGTCTGGTGGACATCGGCGGCGGGACCACTGATATCGCGATCTTCAGCGGTGGCGCGATTCGCCATACGGCGGTGATCCCGATTGCTGGTGATCAGGTCACCAGTGACATCGCCATGGCTCTGCGCACCCCCACGCAGAATGCCGAGGACATCAAGATCCGCTACGCTTGTGCATTGGCCAAGCTGGCCAGCCCCCATGACACCATCAAGGTGCCGGGCGTCGGCGATCGAGCACCGCGTGATCTCTCCCGCCAAGCGCTGGCCGAGGTGGTCGAGCCGCGTTATGAGGAGCTGTTCCGCCTGGTGCAGGGCGAATTGCGCCGCAGCGGTCTGGAGCATCTGATTCCGTCCGGCATCGTGCTGACGGGCGGCACTTCGAAGATGGAAGGCGCCGTTGAGCTGGCCGAGGAAATTTTCCACACCTCCGTACGTCTGGGCGTACCGCAGAGCCTCCGCGGACTGGAGGATGTCGTGCATAATCCTATTTATGCAACCGGTGTCGGCCTGTTGATGTACGGGCTGAAAAAACAGAATGGCATCTCGTTTGCCGACCGCCGTGACGATGACGAGCGCACGGTGACCCGCAGCAAACCGGCGATGTTCGAGCGAATCAAACGCTGGGTGCAGGGCAACTTCTAAGGCCGCCCCGCTGTCAGCGAAACAAGTAAGGGGTGAGGAGAGGGGATATGTTTGAGTTAGCCGACAACGTGCAGTCCAGTGCGGTCATCAAGGTCATTGGCGTGGGTGGTGGTGGCGGCAATGCCGTCAACCACATGATGCGCAGCAACATCGAAGATATCGAGTTCATCTGTGCCAATACCGATGCACAGGCGCTGAAGAAGGTCGAAGCCAAGACCGTGCTGCAGTTGGGCCAGAATGTCACCAAGGGCCTGGGTGCGGGCACCAACCCCGAGATTGGCCGTCAGGCGGCGCTGGAGGATCGCGAGCGCATCGCTGAGCTGCTCGAAGGCGCCAACATGGTGTTCATCACCACCGGCATGGGTGGTGGCACCGGTACCGGTGCAGCGCCGATCATCGCCGAAGTGGCGAAGGAAATGGGCATCCTCACCGTGGCCGTGGTCACTCGCCCGTTCCCCTTCGAGGGCAAGCGCCGCATGCAGATTGCCGATGAGGGCATCCGCGCGCTGTCCGAGCACGTCGACTCGCTGATCACCATCCCCAACGAAAAGCTGCTGACCATCCTCGGCAAAGACGCCAGCCTGCTGTCGGCCTTCGCCAAGGCTGATGACGTGCTGGCCGGCGCGGTGCGCGGTATCTCCGACATCATGCAGCGTCCGGGCCTGATGAACGTCGACTTTGCCGACGTGCGTACCGTGATGAGCGAGATGGGCATGGCGATGATGGGCACCGGCTGTGCCAGCGGCCCGAACCGCGCCCGCGAGGCGACCGAGGCGGCGATCCGCAACCCGCTGCTGGAAGACATCAACCTGCAGGGCGCGCGCGGCATCCTGGTCAACATCACTGCCGGGCTTGACCTGTCGCTGGGTGAGTACACCGAGGTGGGCAACATCATCGAGCAGTTCACCTCCGAGCACGCCACTGTGAAGATCGGTGCGGTGATCGATCCGGAAATGCGCGATGATCTGCATGTCACCGTCGTGGCTACGGGCCTGGGTGCACGCATGGAGAAGCCAGCGGTCAAGGTAGTCGATAACGGTCTGCAGATGGCGGCAGCCCTAGCCAAGGCGCCGGTGCGTGCCGATGGCGGGATCAATTATGATCCATATGATCTGCCGCCTGCCATGCGCAACGGCATGTCGGGGGGGCGCGGTGCCGCGCCTGCGTCTGTCGCCGGGTCCAGCAACGTTAGCCAAGAAGATCTGGAATATCTGGATATTCCGGCCTTCCTGCGTCGCCAGGCTGATTGATTTTATATATTAAGAGTGCGTGGCTGATTGGTGTTCAGCAAAGGTGGGCATCTGCTATGATGCCTGCCATTGCTGAGAACAGTTCACAACTTGCGCAGATACGGCCATAGCCATGATCAAACAACGCACCTTGAAGAACGTCATCCGTGCGACCGGTGTCGGTCTGCACTCGGGCGAAAAGGTCTACCTTACGCTCCGCCCGGCCCCGGTAGACACTGGGATCGTCTTTCGCCGCGTTGATCTCGACCCAGTGGTCGAGATCCCGGCCCGCGCCGAATTTGTCGGCGAAACAACCCTGTCGACCACGCTGATCAACGGCGAGGTCAAGGTCGATACCGTCGAGCACCTGCTGTCAGCGATGGCTGGTCTTGGCATCGACAATGCCTATATCGAGCTGTCCGCCTCGGAAGTGCCGATCATGGACGGCAGTGCCGGTCCCTTTGTGTTCCTGATCCAGTCTGCCGGACTGCAGGAGCAGGAAGCGGCCAAGAAGTTCATCCGCATCAAGCGTGAAGTCAGCGTCGAGGAGGGTGACAAGCGCGCCACTTTCCGCCCGTTTGATGGCTTCAAGGTGACCTTCGAGATCGACTTCGATCACCCGGTATTCCGTGACCGTACCCAGACTGCCAGTGTCGATTTCTCCAGCACTTCCTTCGTCAAGGAAGTCAGCCGGGCACGCACCTTCGGCTTCATGCGTGATATCGAGTTCCTGCGCTCGCAGAACCTGGCCCTTGGCGGCAGCGTTGATAACGCCATTGTGGTGGATGAGGGCGGTGTGCTCAACGAGGACGGCCTGCGTTACGAGGATGAGTTCGTCAAGCACAAGATCCTCGACGCAATCGGTGACCTCTACCTGCTCGGCAACAGCCTGATCGGTGAGTTCCATGGCCACAAGTCGGGTCATGCGCTCAATAACCGCCTGCTGCGTACCCTGATGGCGGATCAGGAGGCTTGGGAAGTGGTGACGTTCGAGGATGCCTCGACGGCGCCGATTTCCTACATGCGCCCGGCTGCGGCCGGCTGATTGCAGCCGGCTTTATGCGGTACCTGAGGCCACCTTCGCGGTGGCCTTTTGCTGTCTGCGCGGTAGCACTCTGCTGATCAGCCTGAGTCAAACGTTCTCGTCGGCAAGCTCGCCGTGGCTGGCCAGACGCTCAAGAGCTGCCCTCAAGCGTGGGTCACTAATGCCGGTGGCGGTGCTGCGCAGGGTTTGGGCGGCCTCGCCGGACAGGCGGGGCGGTGGCCGGTTTCCAGCCTGCGGCGTATAGGCCGGACGCACCCGCATCAGGATGCGCTGCAGGCCGGCAAACTCGGGGCAGGCCTGCAACAGGCGCAGCAGACGCTGCTGCTGGTAGCGCAGGCGGGTCGCCCACTCGCTGCTGGTGATGATCAGCAGCAGCACACCGTCGCGCCAGCTGGCGACCTTGCAGTGCGCCCGCGCCGCCGGCTGCAGTTGCTGCTCGAGGCACTGCTGTAGCTGCTCCAGCCGCCGGGCTGCGCCCATCAGTTGGCGCAGGGTCCGGTCAGTGCGCAGCAGTACCGCGGGGGGCTGGGCGTGCAGGGGGCGGAAGGTCATGGGTGGGTACCGGTCGCAGGGAGCCTGCGCATGGTAGCAGAAGCCATCGAGCACGCATGGCGCGCGTGGGTCGCGGCTTTTCTCGCCGGCGATTCCGGGTAGAATGCTTTTTCGCAGCCGCACAGTCGGCATCGGACACTCCGCTGGGAGTGTCCTCCATGACCCCGGATGGATGACCCTCTCGCCATGTTTGCGCCTTTGTTCAAGAAACTCTTTGGAAGCAAGAACGACCGTGAAGTCAAGCGCATGAGCCGGGTGGTGCAGGCGGTCAATGCATTGGAAGAGCAGATGGTCGCGCTTTCCGATGAGCAGTTGCGGAGCAAGACAGAGGCATTCAAGGCGCGCGTTGCCCAGGGCGAGAGCCTGGACAAGCTGCTGCCCGAGGCCTTCGCCGTGGCCCGCGAGGCAGGCAAGCGGGTGATGGGCATGCGCCACTTCGATGTGCAGCTGATCGGCGGCATGGCGCTGCATGAGGGCAAGATCGCCGAGATGCGTACCGGCGAGGGCAAGACCCTGGTCGGCACCCTGGCGGTGTACCTGAATGCACTGTCCGGCAAGGGCGTGCACGTGGTCACCGTCAACGACTACCTGGCGCGCCGCGATGCCAACTGGATGCGCCCGCTGTATGAGTTTCTTGGCCTGTCGGTGGGTGTGGTCACCCCCTTCCAGGATCCGGCCGACAAGCGTGCCGCCTATGCTGCAGACATCACCTACGGCACCAACAACGAATTCGGCTTCGATTACCTGCGCGACAACATGGCTTTCAGCCTGGGCGACAAGTTCCAGCGCGAGCTGAACTTTGCCGTTGTCGATGAGGTGGACTCGATCCTCATCGACGAGGCGCGCACCCCGCTGATCATCTCTGGCCCGGCGGAGGACAGCTCGCGGCTCTACCAGCAGATGAACCTGCTGATCCCACGCCTCAAGCGCCAGGTCGAAGCCGAAGAGGGCAGTGAAGGCAGCGAAGGGCACTACATCATCGACGAGAAGGCTCGTCAGGTGGAGCTGACCGAGCAGGGGCACCAGTTCCTTGAGGACACGCTGGTGCAGGCCGGGCTGCTGGCTGAAGGCGAGAGCCTCTATTCCGCACACAACCTGGGCCTCTTGACCCACTCCTACGCGGCGCTGCGCGCCCATACGCTGTTCCACCGCAATGTGGAGTACATCGTGCAGAACGGCCAGGTGGTGCTGATCGATGAGCACACCGGGCGGACCATGCCGGGGCGCCGGCTGTCCGAGGGCCTGCATCAGGCCATCGAGGCCAAGGAAGGCGTACAGATTCAGGCCGAGAGCCAGACCCTGGCCTCGACTACCTTCCAGAACTACTTCCGCCTCTATAACAAGCTGGCCGGCATGACCGGTACTGCGGACACCGAGGCCTTCGAGTTCCGCCAGATCTATGGTCTGGATGTGGTGGTGATCCCCACCCACCGCCCGGTGGCGCGCAAGGACTACAACGACCTAGTCTATCTGACTCAGGAAGAAAAGTTCGCGGCGATCATTACCGACGTCAAGGAGTGCCAGGCCAAGGGCCGCCCGGTGCTGGTCGGTACCGCCTCGATCGAGAGTTCGGAATACGTGTCGCGCCTGCTGCAGCAGGAGGGCATCGAGCACAAGGTGCTCAACGCCAAGTATCACGACAAGGAAGCCGAGATCATCGCCCAGGCCGGGCGTCCGGGCGCGGTGACCATTGCCACCAACATGGCCGGTCGCGGGACCGACATCCTGCTCGGCGGCAACTGGGAGGTGGAAGTCGCCGCCCTAGAAGCCCCCAGCGATGAGCAGGTGGCGCAGATCAAGGCCGACTGGCAGGCCCGTCATCAGCAGGTGATCGAGGCGGGTGGCCTGCACGTGGTGGCCTCCGAGCGCCACGAATCACGGCGTATCGACAACCAGTTGCGCGGCCGCGCCGGTCGTCAGGGCGACCCGGGTTCCAGCCGCTTCTACCTGTCGCTGGAAGACAACTTAATGCGCATCTTCGCCTCTGATCGCGTCAAGCAGTTCATGAAGGCGCTGGGCATGCAGCAGGGCGAGGCCATCGAGCACCGCATGGTCACCAATGCGATCGAAAAGGCCCAGCGCAAGGTCGAGGGCCGCAACTTCGACATCCGCAAGCAGCTGCTGGAATTTGACGATGTGGCCAACGAGCAGCGCAAGGTGATCTACCACATGCGCAACGGCTTGCTGAGTGCCGAGAGCGTGGCCGAGACCATTGCCGAGTTCCGCGCCGAGGTGCTGGCGCGCGCCATCGACGCGCATATCCCGCCGCAATCGCTGCCCGAGCAGTGGGACGTGGCCGGGCTGGAGCTGGCCCTGCAGGGCGACTTCGGCCTCAAGCTGCCCCTGCAGCAGTGGCTTGACGAGGACGATGCGCTGTATGAAGAACCGCTGCGCGCGCGGATCCTTGACGAGCTGGTCAAGGCCTACGCGGAGAAGGAAGCCCTGGCCGGTAGCGAGGCGCTGCGCACCTTCGAGAAGCAGATCCTGCTGCGTGTGCTGGATGATCTGTGGAAGGATCACCTCTCGACCATGGATCACCTGCGCCACGGCATTCACCTGCGCGGTTATGCGCAGAAGAACCCCAAGCAGGAGTACAAGCGCGAGTCGTTTGCCCTGTTCCAGGAACTGCTGGAGAGCATCAAGCGCGATGCAATCCGCGTGCTCTGCCATGTGCAGGTGCGCCGCGAGGATCCGGCCGAGGAAGAGGAGCGCCTGCGCCGCGAGGCCGAGGCCCTGGCTGCGCACATGGAGTTCCAGCATGCCAGCGCCCCGGCACTGGATACCGAGGACGGCGAGCCGGAAGCGGGCGAGCCGCAAGCCAGTACCCAGGCCATTCGTCAGGAGCCGAAGATCGGTCGCAATGATCCCTGCCCGTGCGGCAGCGGCAAGAAGTACAAGCACTGCCACGGCCAGATCAGCTGATCGGCTGAGGGCTTGCCCCACGCCGCGACCGGCCTTGCCGCTCGCGGCGTTTTTGATACTGTTCCCCATCCCTTTCGCGCAGCGCGCATTTCTAGGAGCTTTCCCATGGCTGTCGGTCTCGGTCCTCTGCCCACCCTGCACCCGGTTCCCGGTTTTGAACTTGGCATTGCCTCGGCCGGCATCAAGCGTGTCAGCCGCAAGGATGTGGTGGTGATGCGCTGCGCTGAAGGCTCGAGCATCGCCGGGGTGACCACCACCAACGCCTTCTGTGCGGCGCCGGTGCTGATCACCCGCGAGCGCCTGGGCGGTGCGGTGCGTTACCTCTTGACCAACACCGGCAACGCCAATGCCGGCACCGGTGCCGAGGGCCTGGCCAACGCCCGGCGCAGCTGCGCCGCGCTGGCCGCGCTGACCGGCGTTGCCGAGGAAGCGATCCTGCCGTTCTCCACCGGGGTGATCGGCGAGCCGCTGCCGGTCGAGAAGATCGAGGCTGCGCTGCCGGCGGCGCTGGCGGATCTCAAGGAAGACAACTGGGCGCTGGCCGCCGAAGGCATCATGACCACCGACACCCTGCCCAAGGGGGCCAGCCGCCGGTTCCAGCATGAGGGCGTCACCGTCACCGTTACCGGCATCAGCAAGGGTGCCGGGATGATCCGCCCGAACATGGCGACCATGCTCGGCTACATCGCCACCGACGCCAAGGTCGCCCAGCCGGTGCTGCAGGATCTGGTCCGTGATGCCGCCAACAAGTCGTTCAACCGCATCACCATCGACGGCGACACCTCGACCAACGACTGCTGCATGCTGATCGCCACCGGCCAGGCGGCGCTGCCGGAGGTTACCGAGAAGAGCGGCGCATTGTACGAGCAGCTCAAGCAGGCGGTGTTCGAGGTGTTCATGGAAGTGGCCCAGGCCATCGTCCGCGACGGCGAGGGCGCCACTAAGTTCGTCACCGTGCAGGTCAACGGCGGTGCCAACCATCAGGAGTGCCTGGACGTGGCGTATGCCGTGGCCCACTCGCCGCTGATCAAGACTGCCTTGTTCGCCTCCGACCCGAACTGGGGCCGCATCCTGGCTGCCGTCGGTTACGCCGGTGTGCCGAACCTTGACGTCAGCCTGATCGACGTGTTCCTCGGTGAGGTGTGCATCGCCCATCAGGGCGGGCGCGCGGCCAGCTACACCGAGGAGCAGGGTGCGGCGGTGATGGCGCAGGAAGAAATCACCATCCGCATCGAGCTGGGCCGTGGTGAGTGCCGCGAGACCATCTGGACCACCGATCTGTCCCACGAGTACGTGCGGATCAACGCCGAATACCGCTCCTGATCGGCGCTTGGTGACCATTCGAGAGCGTGCAGCACTGCGAGGCTGCACGCCCTTGGGCCTTGTGGAGGGCGAGTCGGTGAAAGCATTGCATGTAGTCGCCGCGGTGATCCGTGGTACGGATCGGCGCATCCTGCTGGCGCAGCGCCCGGCGCACAAGCATCAGGGCGGGCTGTGGGAATTTCCCGGCGGCAAGGTCGAGCCGGGCGAGGCGGTTGAGGCGGCGCTGGCCCGTGAGCTGCACGAGGAGCTGGATATCCGTGTCGAACAGGCCCGTCCGCTGATCGAAGTGCGCCATACCTACCCGGACCTGTCGGTGCTGCTGGATGTCTGGGAGGTCAGCCGTTTCAGCGGTACGCCGCGCGGCATGGAGGGGCAGCCGCTGACCTGGGCGGAGGAAAGCGCGCTGGGCAGCTTTGCGTTTCCCGCCGCCAACCGGCCGATCGTCACGGCGGCCTGTCTGCCCGCTGACTACCTGATTACCCCGAGTGATCTGTCGGCCAGCGCGCTGCTGGCCGGTATCGAGCGGGCGCTGGCGCAGGGCATCCGTCTGCTGCAACTGCGCGCGCCGCAGCTGTCCAGTTCAGCGTATCGCAGTCTGGCCGACGAGGTGCTGGCGCTGTGTGCCGGGCGCGCGCGCGTGCTGCTCAAGGGGCCGCTGGCCTGGGCGGCTGATTTTCCTGAGGCCGGCTGGCATCTCACCGCCGCGCAACTGCGTGAGCTGGGCACCAGTGTGCGTCCGTTGCCAGTGGGGCGCTGGCTGGCAGCTTCCTGCCATGATGCCGAGGAGCTGGCGCTGGCTGAGTCGTTGGGGGTGGATTTTGTCACCCTGTCGCCGATCCAGCCGACCCAGACCCACCCCGAGGCTACGCCGCTCGGTTGGGTGCAGGCCGCCGAGCTGATGCGCGGTGTCAATCGGCCGGTCTACCTGCTGGGCGGGCTGGGTCCGGCCGAGCGTGAGCGGGCCTGGCAGCAGGGCGCCCAGGGCATCGCCGGGATCCGTGGGCTGTGGCCATAGTGATGCGCCGCCGCTTGCGGGTGGACGCATTACCCGGCCTGTCGGGATGAAAACGCCTGCATGCGGGGCAGGGGTGTGGCTGGCGGTGTCGCTGAGCTTGCTGGCGTTTGCCGGCAACTCGCTGCTCTGCCGGCTGGCCCTGATGCAGGGCGCGATGGATGCCCATTCGTTCACCGTGCTGCGTCTGTTGAGTGGCGCCGTGTTGCTGTGGCTACTGGTGCAGCGCCGCTCGGCTGCCTCAGGGGTGCCCGCGCCGCGTCTTGGTGGCAGTGGCTGGGGCGCGTTGGCGCTGTTCAGCTATGCCTACCTCTTTTCCGTCGCTTATCTGCAGCTTGAGGCGGGCGCCGGGGCCTTGCTGCTGTTTGCGGCCGTGCAGGTCAGCATGTTCGTGGGCGGCTGGCTGCGTGGCGAGCCGCTGCACCGGCGAGTGCTGGGCGGAATGCTCCTGGCCTTTGCCGGTCTGCTGGCACTGCTGCTGCCCGGCAGCGAAACGCCGCCTCTGGGCAGCGCGCTGCTGATGCTCGCCTCGGGCGTGGCCTGGGGCCTCTATTCGCTGCTTGGCAAGCGCTCCAGGGATCCTCTGCAGGATACGGCGGGCAACTTTGTGCGCAGCGTGCCACTGCTGCTGTTGCCGCTGCTGGTGGTGGTGCTGACCGGGGAGCTGCGCCTGACGCTGCTGGGCACCGTGTACGCGCTGGCCTCGGGGCTGCTGGCCTCGGGTGCCGGTTATGCGCTCTGGTATTGGGTGCTGCGGCAGATCGGTGCCCAGCAGGCTGCTACCGTGCAGCTGGCCGTGCCGCTGATTGCGGCGCTGGCGGCGGTACCGCTGCTCGGCGAGCCGCTGGGCTGGCGTCTGCTGCTGGCCGCCGCGCTGATCGTCGGCGGCATCAGCCTCGCTCTGCGGCCTGCCACAGCACCTCGCCGATCTGCTGACGGCGGGCGATGATCCGCGCGGCGACAAACAGCAGGTCAGAGAGGCGATTGAGGTAGGCCAGGCATTCGCTGCGCAGCGGCTCGACGGCGTTGAGGTGCTGGCAGCGGCGCTCGGCGCTGCGTGCGAAGCTGCGGCAGACGTGCGCCTGGGCGAGCAGGCGTGATCCACCGGGCAGGATGAAGTTCTTCAGCGGGCCGACTTCCTCGTTCCAGGCATCGATGATCCCTTCCAGACGGCTGATCTCGCTGGCCTGCAGGCCCTGATACTCCGGCATGGCCAGCTCGCCGCCCAGATCAAACAGCCGGTGCTGACACGGACTCAGCGCGTCGAGCACCTCGGTCAGTCCCGGCCACAGCGCCTCCTGCTCAGCCAGCTCGGCGAGCAGCAGCCCCAGCTGGCTGTTGAGGGTGTCCACCTCGCCCATCGCCTCGATGCGCGGGTGGTCCTTGGTCACGCGGCGGCCATCGGCCAGGCCGGTTTCGCCGGCATCGCCGGTGCAGGTGTAGATCTTCGACAGGCGATAGCCCATGGCGCTGGCTCCTCAAATGCAGGGGTACAAGTCAGGCAGCCGGCAGGGTAGCGGCGGCGCCCTGATCCGGCAACCGCTGTGTGATGCATCACTGCGAAACGCTGAGCGTGCTGTGCTAGACGCTTCGCCGCTCAGTGTGTGGGTAGTCCACGCGCTGTCAGGTGGGCCGCCAGCTGCCGCTGCAGGGCGCTCAGGTGCGGCAATGCCAGGCCCAGGCGCGCCGCCTCGCGGCAGGCGTGCCCCAGCAGGTAATCGACCTCGGTGCGCCGCCCGGCAGCAACATCCTGATGCATCGAGGAGTAGTTGGCGGCGGTGGCTTCGATGATCCGCCAGACCTCAGCCTTGAGGCCCTCTGCGGCGGCGGACTGCTCCGCGGCGATCAGCAGCTGCTGCAGTTCATCGCAGAGCGCCTCGAGCGGTGCGCGCTGTGCCAGCAGGCCGCCATTGCGGCAGTCCTGCAGCACGCTCAGCGGATTGATCGCGCAGTTGATCGCCAGCTTGCGCCACAGGCGCGCGAGGATGTCGCTACACCACTGCGCGGGAATGCCGGCGCGCTGCAGCTCCGCCAGCCAGTGGGGTGCCGGGCCGCCGCTCAGGTCGCCCAGCCAGTTATTGCCGGCCCCGGCCTGCACACAATGAAAATCGCGGCGCCGATGGGCACCTTCGGTGCTGGAGACCGCGATGCAGCGCACGCCGGGCAGGGCAGCGGCCACGGCCTGCTGGCTGCCCAGTCCGTTCTGCAGCAGCAGGATCTCGGCGCCGGGCTGCAGGTGCGGTGCCAGGCGCTCGGCCAGGGCAGCGGCGTCATAGGCCTTGCAGGCCAGCAGCAGGCGCTGCAGCGGGGGCGCTTCTGCCAGCAGGCGGGCGGGCAGTCGCCGGGTGATGCACCGTCCCGGCTGCTCCAGGGTCAGCCCGCCGGCGCGCTGGTAATCGGCCAGACGCTGCGGGTCACGCAGCAGCAATTGCACCTCAAGCCCGGCAGCGGCCAGGCGCATCGCCCACAGGCTACCGAGGCTGCCGGCGCCGAGGATGCTCCAGGTCAGCGCGGCGGATCTTGGGGGCTGGCAGGGCATGGTGGGTCTCCGAAGGGGCCGGGCGGGCGGGGCTCGGTTATAATGAGCGCCTGTTTTTATCGTCAAGTCAGGTGCGCGGCCGTGCCGATGGCCAGCACCCTCTGCTGTGGAGAAAGTCTATGCCTTCGTTCGATATCGTGTCCGAACTGGATAAGCACGAAGTCACCAACGCGGTCGACAACGCCATCAAGGATCTGGACCGCCGCTATGACCTGCGCGGCAAGGGCAGCTTCGAGTTCAAAGACAAGACCGTCACCCTGACCGCCGAGGCGGACTTCATGCTCGAGCAGATGCTCGAAATCCTCAAGCTCGCGCTGGTCAAGCGCAAGATCGATATCCAGTGTCTGGAGGTCAAGGATTCCTACGCCTCCGGCAAGGTGGTCAAGCAGGAAGTGAATCTGCGCGAGGGCCTCGATAAGGAGCTGGCGAAGAAGATCGTTGCGCTGCTCAAGGACGCCAAGCTCAAGGTGCAGGCGGCGATTCAGGGCGAGCAGGTGCGCGTCACCGGTAAGAAGCGCGATGACCTGCAGGAAGCCATCGCCCTGCTGCGCACCCAGGAGCTGGGCATGCCGCTGCAGTACAACAACTTCCGCGATTGAGGGTGCACCGCCCGCAGCGCGGTTGCCTGCGGGCGATTTGCCGGCCTTCTGGCCTGTACAGGCCTATCCTGCCGCCCTTGTCGGGCGGATCTGTATGGTGATGTGACTCACCGATCTTCCAGCGGCCTGCGCCGCTCCATCCCCCCGCTACGGAGAACCGCAATGGATCCCATGGACCTCAATCTGAATGTTGACGAGCTGATCAAGCTGTCAGAGAGCTGGCTGCCGGTGCTGCTGGAGTACAGCGGCAAGCTGACGCTGGCGCTGCTGACGCTGATCATCGGCTGGTGGCTGATCAGCCGCCTGACCCAGCGGATCGGGCGCCTGCTGGGCGCGCGCAGCATCGATCGCTCGCTGACCAGCTTTGTCGGCAGTCTGGCAAATGTCGCCCTCAAGGTGATGCTGCTGATCAGCGTGGCGTCGATGGTCGGCGTCGAGACCACCTCGTTCATTGCGGCACTCGGTGCGGCGGGTCTGGCGATCGGTCTGGCGCTGCAGGGCAGTCTGGCCAACTTTGCCGGTGGAGTGCTGATCCTGCTGTTTCGCCCGTTCCGGGTCGGTGACTGGATCGAGGCGCAGGGGGTGTCCGGCAGCGTCAACGACATCCAGATCTTCCACACGGTGCTGAAGACCGGCGACAACAAGACGGTGATCGTCCCCAACGGCAGCCTGTCCAACGGCACCATCACCAACCACTCGCGGGAGGGCCGTCGCCGGGTCGAGGTGCTGGTCGGCATCGACTACTCCAGCAACATTCAGCAGGCACGCGAAGTGCTGCTGGCGATTGCCCGTGATCCGCGCGTCCATGCCGATCCGGCGCCGGTGGTCTGGGTGGTGGCGCTGGCGGACAGTTCGGTCAATCTGTCACTGCGTGTCTGGGTGGATACCGCAGAGTTCTGGCCGGTGACCTTCGATTTTACCGAACAGGTCAAGTTGCGCTTCGATGAGGCGGGCATCGGCATTCCGTTCCCGCAGCGCGTGGTGCATATGGCACGCAGCGAGTCGTAAGCGGCGCGAGAGGCTTGTCCGCCGCTGGACGAGCCTCTGAGCGCGATGCCTGATGTAGCGTTGTGGCTGGTACTGCGCGGTTCAGGCGTCGCTGCCCGGTAGCGGGTGGGCGCTGGTCGTGGACTGCCCGCGCCGCCACTGCAGGGCGATCAGCAGCAGGGTCGGGATCCCCAGCAGGGCAGTGACCAGGAAGAAGTCGCCATAGCCCAGCTGCTCGACCATCACTCCCGAGTAGCCGCCCATCAAGCGCGGCAGCAGCAGCATGATCGAGCTGAGCAGGGCGTACTGGGTGGCGGAGAACTGCAGGTTGGTCAGGCTCGACAGGTAGGCGATGAACGCTGCGGTGGCCAGTCCGCCACTGAAGTTGTCGGCGCTGATGGTGAACACCAGCATCTCGAGATTCGGCCCCATGCCCGAGAGCAGGGCGAATAGCAGGTTGGTGGCCGCTGAGAACAATCCGCCCAAAAACAGGATCGGCAGAATGCCGAAGCGGGCGATCAGCACGCCACCGGTCGCCGCGCCCAGCAAGGTCATCACCAGCCCGAACAGCTTGCTGATGCTGGCGATCTCATCCTTGCTAAAGCCCAGATCGACGTAGAACACATTGGCCATCACCCCCATCACCGTGTCGGACATCCGGTAGGTGGCGATCAGCCCGAGCAAAATCAGCGCCTGCCAGCGATAGCGCTGGATGAAGTCGCTGATCGGGGTGAGCACCGGTGCCAGCCCGCGGCGGCCGAACGAGGACAGGCACAGCAGGGTCAGCAGGGTGTAGAGGGTAAAGCGCAGAAAGGCGCGGTCGTCGAGCAGCAGATCCAGCAGGCTCACCCGGCTGCTGAACACCCCGTCCACGCCGCTGTGATAGAGCTGGGTGAACATCGCCGGCACCGAGATCAGCAGCACAATCAGCACCAGTACCGAGAGCAGCTGATGCGTCAGGCCATAGCGCAGGCTGCCGGGTTTAAGCGGAGCCGGCAGCGCGGGCTCCTTCATGCCCAGCGTGGTGAGCAGGCCCGGCAGCATCAGCAGGGCGAACAGCAGGTAGGTGCTGGACCAGGCCGCGTGGACATACCCCTCTGCTGTCGAGCCAAAGCCCTCGGCCAGAAACAGCGCGCCTGCCGTGGCCAGCAGCATGGCGATTCGATAGCCCGTGGTGTAGCAGGCCGCCAGCGCGGCTTGCTGGGTGTCCTCGGCGATCTCCAGGCGATAGGCATCCAAGGCGATATCCAGGGTGGCCGAGGCAAACGCGACCAGCACGGCAACCGCGATCAGCCCGGCCAGATGGGTCTTGGGATCAAACAGCGCCATGCCGGCCAGCCCCGTGGCGATCAGCAGCTGTGACAGCACCAGCCAGGAACGGCGCCGGCCCAGCGTGCCCAGCAGCGGCAGGCGCCACTGATCCAGCAGCGGTGACCAGACCCATTTGAACGCATAGGCCAGTCCGATCAAGCTGGCATAGCCGATGGTTTCGCGGGCCACCCCGGCCTCGCGCAGCCAGACCGACAGGGTGGAGAACACCAGGATCATCGGCAGCCCGGCCGTGAAGCCGAGCAGCAGCAGGACCATGGCCGAGGGGCTGGCGTAGGTGGCGAAGGCTTCTCGCCAGGTGCGATGGGGCATGGGGCGGGCTTGTCAGGGGCAAGGATTTCGGTGACGCACTCTACTCGCTCCGCCCGGCGCCGGCCAGCATCCCGCAGTCCTGGCGCGGTATCCTGGCTTTGCTCGGCCTGTGCCAGACGCGCAGAATGCCAGCCACTGCCGATCTGCCTTGCAGCCGTCACATGCTGTTGCGACGGACGGCCACCGATCCGGATCAATTGTCGGCAGAATGACGCCATCTGTTCATAAGGCGGGCCGTCGAGCCCACAAGGATTATTGCGCAATGCGTGTACTGTTGTTCGTTCTGCTGCTCTTCCCGCTGCTGGAGCTGGCGCTGCTGATCAAAGTCGGTAGCAGCATCGGCGTGCTGGCCACCCTGCTGCTGATCCTCCTTGGCGTGCTGATCGGGGGCGGGTTGCTGCGCATTGCCGGCCCCGCGACGGCCTGGCGCGCCCGGGCCCGGCTGCTCAGCGGCGAGGCGCCTGAGCAGGAAATGCTCGATGGTCTGCTGCTGGCCCTGGCCGGCCTGCTGATCCTGCTGCCGGGCTTTATCAGTGATGTGCTGGGGCTGCTTTGCCTGCTGCCGGTCACCCGGCATCTGCTGCGTCAGCGTCTGGCCCGCCCCCGCAGGTCGCATCCTCCTTATCACGCGCCTTACTCGCCAGCCCATGCGCCCCGGAGCGGCGAGCCGGGGACCGAGCGGGTACGCCCGCAGGTCATCGAGGGCGAGTGGGAGCGCCGCGATTCCTGAAATTTTTCCAGCCGCCCCTTGAAACCCTCGGCCGGGCCCCCATCTAGCCGTCAGCGCAGCATTGCTTGGGTAATCCTGCGAACGACTTTCGGTGGCACGGTTCGCCGTGCCGCCCCCGGCTCTGCCGGAATCTGCCAACCCGCCGGTGAGCATCACCGGATGCTGGAAACAACCTGTTAGGAGAGATCGACCATGAAGCTTCGTCCTCTGCATGACCGCGTCGTGATTCGTCGCAGCGAAGAAGAAACCAAGACCGCAGGCGGCATCGTCCTGCCGGGTTCCGCTGCCGAGAAGCCGAATCGCGGTGAAGTCGTCGCTGTCGGCGCCGGTCGCGTTCTGGACAACGGCGAAGTGCGCGCCCTGACCGTCAAGGTCGGCGACAAGGTGGTGTTCGGCCCGTACTCGGGCAGCAACACCATCAAGGTCGATGGTGAGGATCTGCTGGTGATGGGCGAGAGCGAAATCCTCGCCATCGTCGAAGACTGAGTGTCCGCTGCTTTACCGCGCATTTCCTGAATTCCATTTCGAGGTTTGAGAAACATGGCTGCTAAAGAAGTCAAATTCGGCGATTCCGCTCGCAAGAAGATGCTGGTTGGCGTGAACATCCTGGCCGACGCGGTCAAGGCCACCCTCGGCCCGAAAGGCCGTAACGTGGTGCTGGACAAGTCCTTCGGCGCGCCGCTGATCACCAAGGACGGCGTCTCCGTCGCCAAGGAAATCGAGCTCAAGGACAAGTTCGAGAACATGGGCGCCCAGCTGGTCAAGGACGTCGCCTCCAAGGCTAACGATCAGGCCGGTGACGGCACCACCACCGCCACCGTGCTGGCTCAGGCCATCGTCAACGAAGGCCTCAAGGCTGTTGCTGCCGGCATGAACCCGATGGACCTGAAGCGCGGCATCGACAAGGCCACCATAGCCATCGTCGCCGAGCTGAAGAGCCTGGCCAAGCCGTGCACCGACACCAAGGCCATCGCCCAGGTCGGCACCATCTCCGCCAACTCGGATAACTCCATCGGTGACATCATCGCCGAAGCCATGGAGAAGGTCGGCAAGGAAGGCGTGATCACCGTCGAAGAAGGTTCGGGCCTTGAGAACGAGCTGTCGGTGGTCGAGGGCATGCAGTTCGATCGCGGCTACCTGTCCCCGTACTTCGTCAACAAGCCGGACACCATGTCTGCCGAGCTGGACAGCCCGCTGATCCTGCTGGTCGACAAGAAGATCTCCAACATCCGCGAACTGCTGCCGGTGCTGGAAGCTGTTGCCAAGGCTGGTCGCCCGCTACTGATCGTTGCCGAAGACGTCGAGGGCGAAGCCCTGGCAACGCTGGTGGTCAACACCATGCGCGGCATCGTCAAGGTCGCCGCCGTCAAGGCGCCGGGCTTTGGTGACCGTCGCAAGGCCATGCTGCAGGACATCGCCGTCCTGACTGGCGCCACCGTGATCTCCGAAGAGATCGGCCTGAGCCTGGATACCACCGGCATCGAGCAGCTGGGTAACGCCAAGCGCGTGGTGATCAGCAAGGAAAACACCACCATCATCGACGGTGCTGGCCAGCAGGCCGACATCGAAGCCCGCGTGGCGCAGATCCGTCAGCAGATCGGCGAAACCACCTCCGACTACGACCGTGAGAAGCTGCAAGAGCGTCTGGCCAAGCTGGCTGGCGGTGTGGCGGTGATCAAGGTCGGTGCGGCGACCGAAGTCGAGATGAAAGAGAAGAAGGCCCGCGTCGAAGACGCCCTGCACGCGACCCGTGCTGCCGTTGAAGAAGGCGTGGTGCCTGGCGGTGGTGTGGCGCTGGTGCGCTCCCTGCAGGCTATCGAAGGCCTGAAGGGCGACAACGAAGACCAGAACGTCGGTATCGCCCTGCTGCGCCGCGCGGTCGAAGCGCCGCTGCGCCAGATCGTTGCCAACGCCGGTGACGAGCCGAGCGTGGTGGTCGACAAGGTCAAGCAAGGCGAAGGCAACTTCGGCTACAACGCAGCGACCGGCGTGTACGGCGACATGATCGAGATGGGCATCCTCGATCCGGCCAAGGTGACCCGTACTGCCCTGCAGTCGGCTGCCTCGATCGCTGGCCTGATGGTCACCACCGAAGCCATGGTCGCTGACATTCCGGAAGACAAGGCCGCTCCGGCCATGCCGGACATGGGCGGCATGGGTGGCATGGGCGGCATGATGTAAGCCGCTCCACCCGCCTTAGCTGAAAAAAGCCCCGGTGCCGCAAGGCCCGGGGCTTTTTGCTGGCCGCTGCGCACGGTATCAGGCCAGGCGCAAGTGGTTGTCCCAGAGCCCCGCCGGTAACTGCAGTGCCTGCATCTGAATAGCGCTGCGGCGACAGTCGTAGAGGCGGCAGCGCCCGCGCCCGGAGCTGACCACAAAACCTTCGCTGCAGGCCGCCACCCCTGCGCAGTCGGGCAGCGGGGCATCCAGACGCAAGGCGCCGCTGTCCAGCGCCCAGATGAAGAACCGGCCGCCGCGTGGTGCGGTAATCGCCAAGAGGCGTAGCTCGCTGTGGATGGCCACGCTGGCGGTGTATTGGCGCATGGCCAGACGCTGCGCCTCGCCGAGCGGGAAGGCTTGCAGCGCCTGCCCCGGGCGTTTGATCGCCACCAGCGGCACGGCGTCCGCCGGATTGCCCTCATATTGCTGGCCGCTGACCACGGTGCCGTCGCGGGCGACCGCCAGATGGCGCACGCTGTTCATCTGCTCGGGCAGCTGCTCTTTGCTGATCAGCTCGCCGCTGCGCTGCAGCAGCACCAGGCTCGGCTCCATCGCATTGAGGTTCATCTTCTCGCGGCTGTCGGCTTCGGTGCGGATGCCGCCATTGGCGATCACCAGCGTTTCACCATCGGGCATCCAGAGCAGCTGGTGCGGGCCGATGCCAAAGCTGGACAGCTCGCTCGCCCGCCGCAACTGCATGCCTTCCAGATGCCATACGCCGATCACGCCGCGCCCCGGCTCGGCGGTGTCATTCTCGGTGCTGTACAGCCATTCGCCGCTGTGATGAAACACCGCATGACCCTGGAAGTGACGCTCAGGCGGGATGCTGAGCGTCTGCAGCAGGCGGCCGTCGCGAGTGTCGATCAGGTAGCTCTCACGACTCGGGCGGCGACCGACGAACAGGGCCATGGGCAAGAATGGATGCGCCACGACATCGTGGCAGCGCTCGGTCACGGCGGTGGCAAACTGGCGCTGGCCGTCGAGGCGATAACCCACCGCATAGTGGCGGCCATCAACAGCGTCGCGGGCCGAGAGCAGCAGAGGCTGTGCCTGGGCCGTGCGCGCCAGTGTCCAGCCTCCCAGACTGCCCGCTGCCAGCAAGGCGGCGCCCAGGCCCAGAAAGGTGCGTCGTTGCATGGCATGCTCCAGAGAGACTGGGCGCAGGCCCCTGCGCGGTGACCTGCGGCGCGGAGTGGATGGTGGATTCAGTCGCCGTCGTGGGCGTTGAAGCCGAGGGTGATGCCCAGTGCGCGGGCCAGCTCCGCTTCATGCAGGCGGTGCAGCTGTTCGAGGCTGTCATAGAGGCTACGGAGGCTGGCACGGCCCTCTTCGTGGGTCAGCAGCTCGCTCAAGGGGGCTCCCAGCGCCGCCAGACGCTGGCGGGTTTCGTTCCAGGCAGCATCCAGGCGTGTTGCCAGATCAGCCTGCTCAGGGCTCAGCAGCTCACGCAGCCCCTGCTGCCACAGCTGCTGGCCGCTTTGCAGGGTGCTGTCGATCAGCGCCAGCGAGGCACCGCTGCGCCAGGCTTCGGCCTGATAGGGCTGCACCGCCTTGCCGGCCGGCGGCAGCGGGGTGTTGAGCTTGCGCTTGAGCATGTCCAGCGCGGTGACCTGGGTCTGCAGCAGTTCAGCGATCGCCTCGCGGCCCTCGGCATAGCGTGCGTTGGGGAATTGACGCAGCTGTGCGGCCAGACCCTGCTCACCCAGCCAGGCGGCCAGTACATCGGTGGACAGCGCCTGCTGATGGGTGGCGATGCCCAGCAGCAGCGGGCAGTAGCGGCGCTTCTGCTCCAGCGCCTGCAAGTCGATGCTGGCATCGAACAGCAGGTATTCGTAGGCCGTCAGCCCCTGAACCACCACGCTGGCCTGCCGCAGATCGGTGCTGCTGAGCGCCGGATGGGTGTCCAGCAGAGTGGTGACCTGACGGGCGACCAGGTTCTTCTTGTCCGGCCAGAACTGCACCTGCCAGGCCAGATTGCCCTCGGCCAGCGGGCCAAAGGCGACCGGCTGCAGGGCTGCCCAGCTGTGGTGGACGTCCAGATAGCGCTGACGCGCTGCATCCAGCGTCTGCTCGCCGGCGCACAGGGCACGGGCGCTGTCGGCCAGCGCGCGGTTGGCCTCGCTCCAGCGCGTATAGACCGGCAGGATCAGCGCCTCACTCAGCGCCGTGCTGGCCGCGGCCATCGGCTCCAGCGCGGTTTTGGCCGGCGGCGCACTGTCCGAGCAGGCGGTGAGGGTGGCCAGCAGAGTCAAGGACAGCAGGGCAGGGCGCAGCATGGGAGGTTCCTTACAGGGAATTGAGAAACGCCAGCAGGGCATCGCGCTGCGCGGCATCAAAAGCCAGCACCCGCTCGCGTGACGCCTCAGCCTCACCGCCATGCCAGAGGATCGCCTCCAGCAGGTTACGGGCGCGACCATCATGCAGGAAGCGGGTATGGCCGTTGACGGTCTCGGTCAGGCCAATGCCCCACAACGGCGGAGTCCGCCACTCGCGGCCGCTGGCAAGAAATTCCCCGCGATTGTCCGCCAGTCCGTCGCCCATGTCATGCAGCAGCAGGTCCGTGTAAGGGCGGATCAGCTGACTGGCAAGCTCAGGCTCTGCCGCATCGGCGGCGGTGGTGAAGCTTGGGGTGTGGCAGGCCTGACAGCCCGCCTGATGGAACAGGCTCTTGCCAGCCAGCACCTGCGGATCATCGACATTGCGCCTGGCCGGGACCGCGAGGTTGCGGGTGTAGAACAGCACCTGGGCGAGGATGTGATCGCTGACTTCAGGGACCCCGCCCTCCGGAGCTGCCCGGCAATCGGTCTGCGCGGCGCTGCAGCTAGTGCCGGCCAGCAGGTTGCTGGACAGCCCCATGTCATTGAAGAATGCATCGGCGTTTTGCTGGTTGAGCGAGGGTTGCCCGGCTTTCCAGCCGAAGCGACCGAGCCGCGTGCTCTGGCTGGCATGATCCCAGACCTGATTGGCACGCCCGGAAATGCCATCACTGTCGCGATCATCCGGGTCCGCCTGAGCAAGGATGGCCGCCTCGGGGATGGCTTCCAGCAGCCCGAGGCCGATCATCGGCGGTGCGACGCGCAGAGAGAATTGCGCATCAGGGTGCAGCGGGCCATATCCCAACTGGTCGATCTCAAGCGTCGGGCGCTGCAGCCCGATGCGGGTGCCGTCCTTGAAGGTGACGAACTCGCTCTGGTACTGCACGCGCACCCGCCCTTCGGCGGCAACGCCCGGAATCGCCATGTCCTGCAGCTGTGCGCCATAGACCGGCTCCGGGATCACCCCGTGTCGCGCCAGCCATGCCTCCTGCCCCTGCTGGGCGGGAATCGACAGGCGCACCAGGCTGGAGACGGCATTGTCGCCGCGGCTGCCCGGCGGATGGCCGCGTCCGTCCTTGATGTGGCAGTTCTGGCAGGCGTTGGTGTTGAACAGCGGCCCCAGGCCATCACGAGCATCGGTCGTGGCCGGCGCAATCACCCAGGGGTTGCGAAAGAAGCTGTTGCCCACGCCAAAGTCCAGACGCCTCAGCGGCGGCAGGTTGGCTGAGGGCAACGAAAAGGCGTTCTGATCGGATTTGTTGACCGTTGCCGCGCCCGCCGAGAGGTGCTCGCCGGGCTCGGCAGCGGTGAAGCGCGGGGTGTCTTCCGCCGTGCAGGCCGCCAGCAGCAGGGCCAGCGGCAATAGCAGGAAGCCGGTCGTCGGGCGCGGCATGGTCGTACTCCCTGATCAGAAGCTGTGGTCGGCGGTATCGGGGTTGAGGTCGCTGATCCCCAGTCGGCCAGCGGCCTGCTCGATGGCGGCGGTCTGCTGGACCAGGGCCGCGATGCCATCGCGGATGATCTGCTGGCCAGCGGTGTTGCCGGCGGCAATCAGCTGATCGAAGAACACACCCTCCTGCTCGGCGCTGTCCACCAGCTTTTGCAGGCTGGCTTGGGTGGCGTCCAGATCGGCCTTGAGGCGGGTATCCGCTGCGCTGTCCGCCCGGGCGACCAGCGAAGACAGGCTGGGTCCGGTGAGCAGGCTGCCGTCGCTCTTGCGGTATTCACCGAGGTACACATTGCGCACGCCCAGGGCGTTGTAGAAGTGCGAGTTGTGGGTGTTGTCGCTGAAGCAGTCGTGCTCGTCTTCTGTGGAGTTGGCTTCCAGCGCGACTTTCATCCGCTCACCGGCCAGCTCGCCCAGCGACAGACTGCCCATGCCGAACAGCATCTTGCGCAGGCCATTCTCGGCAGATTCCGCTTCGAGCGCGGCGCGGTAGTTGCCGGCGGTGCCGGGCTGCCACTGGCCGACCATGTACTCCAGATCGCTGATTAGCAGGGCGGTGACGGCTTGCAGGTAGTCACGGCGGCGCGCGTTGTGGCCCCCGGTGGCACCTTCGCCAAGCAGAAAATCACTGGCCGGGCGATTGCCGGCACCGGGATTACTGCCGTTGAGATCCTGTCCCCAGAGCAGAAATTCGATGGCGTGATAGCCGGTCGCCACGTTGGCTTCCGAGCCGCCCAGCTCGTTGAGCTGAGCCAGCAGCTCGCCATTGAGCTGGCTGATATCCAGGGTCTGCTCACCCACCTGGAGCGAGGTGTTGGCGATGAGGTTGGCGGTGGCTCCGGGATTGCCCAGCACGTGCTGATAGTCAGCGGCAACGTAGTCGATCAGGCCCTCATCCAGCGGCCAGGCGTTGAGCTGGCCTTCCCACTCATCGACCACCGGGTTGCCAAAGCGGAACACCTCGCTCTGCATGTACGGAATGCGCGCGGCCTGCCAGGCGGCGCGGGCGGCCTTGAGGTTGGCCTCGTTTGGTTCAGCTAGCAGGGCGTCGATCGCCTGCTGCAGGGTCTGGGCGGTGGACAGGGTGTCGCTGAACACGGCGTGGGCGAGGCTGGCGTAGTGATTGACCACCGCGCGAGCTGCGTCCTGGTCGAACGCGGTCACGTTAGCCGTGTTCTGGGTGATGGGTGCGGTGCTGGCCGCTGGTGCCTTGTTCTGCGGCTCCTCACCGCAACCGGCAAGGGCGATGGACAGGGCGAGCAGGCTGGCGCAGGTCAGGGGGGAGCGAATCATCGGGCAGGTCCTTGCGATCGGGCATCAAAAGCGAGTCGTTATTTAATGCGATCGTTTATCATTTTTCAAGGGTCATGCCCTGCGATCCAGAGAACAAAAAACCCGGCACAAGGGCCGGGTTTTTTGTTACAGGGTCAGGAGACTCAGGCGGCGTACTGCTGCGCCACGAAGTCCCAGTTGACCAGGTTCCAGAACGCCTCGACGTACTTCGGACGCAGGTTGCGGTAGTCGATGTAGTAGGCGTGTTCCCAGACGTCGCAGGTCAGCAGCGGAGTGTCGCCGCTGGTCAGCGGGCAGCCGGCGCCGATGGTGCTGGCCAGGGCCAGGGAGCCGTCAGCCTTCTTCACCAGCCAGCCCCAGCCGGAGCCGAAGGTGCCGATGGTGACCTTGCTGAACTCTTCCTTGAACTTCTCGAAGGAGCCGAAGGCTGCGTTGATGGCCTCGGCCAGCGCACCAGTCGGCTCGCCGCCGCCGTTCGGGCTCAGGCAGTTCCAGTAGAAGGTGTGGTTCCACACCTGGGCGGCGTTGTTGAAGATGCCACCGGTGGAGGTCTTGACGATCTCCTCAAGGCTCTTGCCTTCGAACTCGGTGCCCGGCACCAGGTTGTTCAGGTTCACCACGTAGGTGTTGTGGTGCTTGCTGTGGTGGAACTCCAGGGTCTCGGCAGAAATGTGCGGCTCGAGGGCGTTCTTCTCGTAGGGCAGCGGCGGCAGTTCGAAAGCCATGGTCTCTCTCCGTATCATCAATCAGGTGGATTCGCGCATGTCTGACGCGATGCCCGGCTCACGGTGCCGGGATGCAGGATCGTGCGACCCGTGCAGCAGCGCTCTGATGCGCCGTCAGCGCCGGATCATAGCACCGGCACCTGGGCATATCCACGCAGCATCTGTAGGGAAAAGCGCCGCCACCGCCCGCTGCCGCGTGGACGGCTGCCCGGCCTATACTGAGCTTTCGCCCGTCTTTGTTGAAGGTCTGCCGCATGCACCACCCGGCGTCTGAGCCCGCGTCTGACACCTCCCGCACCAATGAGCCGCTACCCGCGCTGGCCGCCGGTCTGCATGCCCATCAGCCCTTGGCGCCCCCGGTGCTGCGGCCATCGCGCTGGCGCCAGGGGCTTACTCTGCTGGCGCTGTCGGCGCTACTGGGCGGTGTGCTGTTCTGGCAACAGCAGCGCTGGCAGCTGCTCGATGCCCGCCTGGTGGCCACGCAGGAGAGTTTTGCGCGCCTGAGCGAGGAGGCGGCCGGGCGGCTGGCGGTGGTCTCCAGGCAGCTCAGCGAGGCTGAGTCGGGCGTCAGCCGCGAGCGTGACGCGCTGCGCCAGCGTCAGCGGTTGCTGGAAGAGCGTCTGGCCCGCCTACAGGACAGCCACGCCGCCCTGCAGGCACAACGCCTGGAAGAGGAGCAGCGCCTGCAGGCCGTATACACCCAGCTCGAGGCCCAGCGCACGGTGGCGACTCGCCTGGCCGAAGCGCTGACCCGCGAGCAGGAGGCCCGTCTGGTCCTTGAGGCGCGCCTGCACCAGCAGCAGGCCACACAAACACGCCTGCAGGAGCAGCTGGCTGCCTTGCAGGCTGAGACGCAGCGCTTGAGCACGCCACTGCAAGGGCGCACGACTGGCCACTCGCGCTGAGCGCGGTGCCCGCAGGGCGCGGGCACCGCCTGCCGCGATCAGGCCTTGAGGGTCGGGTAGTCCAGATAGCCGCCCGGGCCGGAGCCATAGAAGGTGCTGCTGTCGGGGGTGTTGAGCGGCGCATCGCTGGCCAGCCGCTCGACCAGATCCGGGTTGGCGATGTAGGGCACGCCAAAGGCTATGGCATCCGCCTTGCCTTCGCTCAGCCACTGCTCGGACTGCGCCTTGTCGAAGCGCTCGTTGGCGATGTACACCCCGCCGAACTGCTGCTTGAGCTGCGGGCCGAGGCTGTCCTCGGCGGCGTGCTCGCGGGCGCAGATAAAGGCGATGCCCCGCCGGCCCAGTTCGCGGGCCACATAACCAAAGGTCGCGGCCGGGTTGCTGTCGCCCATGTCATGGGCATCGCAGCGCGGTGACAGGTGGACGCCGACCCGTCCGGCACCCCAGACCGCGATGCAGGCATCGGTGACCTCCAGCAGCAGGCGGGCACGATTTTCCAGCGAGCCGCCGTACGCATCGGTGCGCTGGTTGGTGCTGTCCTGCAGGAACTGATCGAGCAGATAGCCGTTGGCCGCATGCACCTCGACGCCATCAAAACCGGCGGCGCGGGCATTTTCCGCGCCCTGACGGTAGGCCTCGACGATCCCGGCGATTTCCGCACTCTCCAGCGCCCGCGGCACCGGGTAATCACGCTGCGGACGCAGCAGGCTGACATGGCCACGGGCAGCGATCGCGCTGGGTGCGACCGGCGCGGTGCCTTCCAGGTAGACGGGGTCGGAGATGCGTCCGACATGCCAGAGCTGCAGGACGATCCGCCCGCCGGCGGCATGTACCGCGTCGGTGACCTGCTTCCAGCCCTGCACCTGCGCGCTCGACCAGATGCCCGGGGTGTCCGGATAGCCAACGCCCATCGGCGTCACCGAGGTGGCCTCGCTGATGATCAGCCCGGCATCAGCCCGTTGGACGTAGTATTCGGCCATCAGGGCGCCGGGCACCCGGCCGGGCTCGGCGCGGCAGCGGGTCAGCGGGGCCATGATGATGCGGTTCGGCAGCTCAAGATCGCCTGCTTTCAAAGGGTCGAACAGTGTCGGCATGGTCATTTCCTTGCAGGGCGGCGCAGGGCGGCGAGCCTCTGGCCGCAAAACGGATGGAAAGGCGTCTGCTGGGTGCAGACGCGCCGCCACACTAACAGCGCTCGCCGGGCAAAAACAGCCCGTTGCCCGTCTCCTCGACCGTCTGGCGAATCATCTGTTCGGCGTACTGCGCCAGCGCGCTGCGCCCCAGCCCTGCGCTGTCGATCGGCGCGAGCAAGTGAATCTCGACACAGGCGCGCTCGGCCGCCAGCAGGCGCAGCAGATGCTGCGGCAGGGCATCGTCGTCGATGAAGGGCGCCAGCGTGTCGAGCTGGCCCGCGCGCCGATAGCGCAGCGCCACCGGCTGCACCACCAGGCCCGCTTCTGCGACCGCTGCGAGCAAACGCGGGTGAAAGCGCCGCACCGTGCGCCCATCAGAGCTGGTGCCCTCGGGGAAGATCGCCAGCGGCCGGCCTGCACCGATCTGCTGCGCGAGCTGCGCGCTCAGCTCCCGGCTCTGCCCGGCCCCGCGCGCAATGAACAGCGTGCCGGCCTGGCGCGCCAGCCAGCCGAGCAGCGGCCAGTCGGCGACTTCCTGCTTGGCGAGAAAAGACAGCGGCTGCAGGGCGCCGAGCACGGCGATGTCGGTCCAGGACACATGGTTGGCCAGCCACAGGCAGGGCTGGGTGGGCAGCGCGCCGTGTATCTGAACCTTGAAAGGCAGCGCCGCCTGCAGGTGACGCATGAAGCGGCAGGTCAGGCGCTGGCGCCGTGCGAGTGAGAACGGCGCTAGGCGGGCAAACAGGCTGATCACCCCGGCATACAGCGCACCTTCGGCCAGCACCAGGGCCAGGCGCGGCAAGCGGACCAGCAGACGCAGGCGGCGCATCAGCAGGCGGTCTTGAAGTGCCGGGCGTAGCGCGGGCAGAGCTGATCGCGTTGCAGCAGGATGAAGACATCCGCGACCTGAAAATCCGGGTCCCAGCACGGCTCACCGCAGACCTTGGCGCCCAGACGCAGGTAGGCTTTGAGCAAGGGCGGCAGCTCGGCGCTGAGGTTGTCCGCCAGCTCCAGCGCAGGCAGCGGCTGGCGCGGCTCGGCGCGCAGGGTCTCCCGGCACAGGTGCTGCTCGCGCAGGCGCCGCATCACCGCCTGGGCCTGAATGCCGCCATCTCGCATGGGGATGCTGGCGCAGCCCATCAGGTAGCGGTAGCCGCCTTCATTGAGGATTTCCGCCAGCGCCGACCACAGCACGGCGATGGTCGCACCGTTGCGATAGCCCTCGGCCACGCAGGTCCGGCCGATTTCCAGCACCGGGCCGCTCAGCCGGCCCAGACCATGCAGGTTGAACTCCGCCTCGCTGTAGAAACGGCCGAGACGCCGCGCGGTGGCCTGATCGAGCAGCCTGGTGGTGGCGACCAGCGCACCGCTGGCAAGATCCCGCACGCCCAGATGCAGGCAGTGGTCATCAAAGCCGTCGCGGTCAAGTTCAAGCTCGGTGTCCTGCAGTTGAGCGCCGCATTCATGGCCAAACACCTGATAACGCAGGGCCTGGGCTTCGAACAGGGCTTCACTGCCGTACAGGCGCTCGGCCTGCAAGCGGCGTGGATCGCGTGGGGTGTGGGGGAGAGCGGAACAGGTCATGCAATGGCCTCCGCGCGGCAGCTGCCGCCATGGGTGGGGTCAGGCCGATGCTAGGGTGGGCAGATGAAGGTGCGATGTCCGGCGCGTGACGCGCCTGTGATCGGCGCATGCCGCCGGCTGAGGCGATGGGCGGCCTTTGGGTTGAGTCGGCCGGGCGGGGCGGCTAAGGTGCCGCAGGCACGGGAGGGCGTCTGCCCTTCACGGGCCTGAACCTTGGCGGAGTATCGGGATGCGAGCATGACGGCAACGGTTTTTCCCTGGCGCTGTGGCAATACCGTGCAGCTGCACATGGAGGGCGAGCGCTTCATGCCGGCGATGCTGGCGGCGATTGCCGCGGCCCGCCAGCAGCTGGATTTGGAGTTCTACCTGCTGGAAGAGGGCGCCTGCGCGGCAGCGCTGGTCGAGGCGCTGCAGGCGGCCTGTCAGCGCGGTGTGCGGGTGCGCTGCCTGTTCGATGCGCTAGGCGGGCGGCGGTTTGCCCTGTCAGCGCGGCGCCTGCAGGCGGCGGGCGTGGCGCTGCGCTGGTACAACCCGCTGGGCTGGCGTCATGGTCTGCGCAACCTGCATCGTGACCATCGCAAGCTGCTGCTGGTGGATGCCCGCGTGGCCTGGGTCGGTGGTACCGGCATCACCGATCATTTCTGGCATCCGCAGCAGGGCAGCCGCTGGCACGAGCTGATGGTCGAGGTGGCGGGGCCGGTGGTTGCCGACTGGCAGCAGTTGTTCGAGCAGCAATGGCGGGCCTGTGCGGCCGACTGCCCGTGGCAGCCGGTGCGCGCCCCGCTGTCGCCACTGCCGCCCATGCCGCTGCCGGGGGCCGGGCTGGCGCGGGTGGCCTATGCCGATGCGCATGAGCACCGCGACATCCTGCAGTCACTGCTGCGCCAGATCCAGCAGGCCCGCCAGCGGGTCTGGCTGGTCACTCCGTATTTTCTGCCCGGATGGAAGGTGCGGCGTGCGCTGCGCCGGGCGGCGCGGCGCGGAGTTGAGGTGCGACTGCTGCTGGCCGGGGCACACAGCGATCATCCGCCGGTACACCATGCGGCGCAGCGCTATTACCTGCGCCTTCTGAAGAATGGTGTGCGAATCTTCGAGTACCAGCCGCGCTTTCTGCACTGCAAGGTGGTGCTGGTCGATGACTGGGTGACGCTGGGCTCCTGCAACTTCGATCGCTGGACGCTGCGCTATAACCTGGAGGCCAATCTCGAGGTGCTGGATCCGGTATTCACCCACACACTGAGCCAGGCGCTGGCCCATGACTTTGCCGAGGCCCGCGAGGTCACCCTGTCGATCTGGCAGGCCCGCCCCTGGTGGCAGCGTCTGCTGCGCCGGCTGTGGGGCTGGGCGGATCAAGTGGTGATCAACCATCTGGATCGCTGGCGTTAGCGCGGACAACAAAAAGGCCCATCCCCGTGAAGGGATGGGCCTTGATCAGCAAGCTGGCGCTTACTTGACTTCGACCGCCAGGCTCTCGGCGATCTTCTGCTTCCAGATCTGCGGGCCGGTGATGTGCACCGACTCACCGTTGGCATCGACCGCCACGGTCACCGGCATGTCCTTGACCTCGAACTCGTAGATTGCTTCCATGCCCAGTTCCTCAAAGGCCACCACGCGCGACTGCTTGATCGCCTGGGCGACCAGGTAGGCGGCGCCGCCGACAGCCATCAGGTACACGGCCTTGTTGTCCTTGATCGCCTCGATGGCGATTGGGCCACGCTCGGACTTGCCGATCATGCCCAGAAGGCCGGTCTGCTCAAGGATCTGGCGGGTGAACTTGTCCATACGGGTGGCGGTGGTCGGGCCGGCCGGGCCAACCACCTCGTCACGCACCGGATCGACCGGGCCGACGTAGTAGATGAAGCGGCCTTTGAGGTCCACCGGCAGCTGCTCGCCTTTGTTGAGCATATCGACCATGCGCTTGTGCGCCGCATCACGGCCGGTGAGCATCTTGCCGTTGAGCAGGATGGTTTCGCCCGGCTTCCAGCTCTGCACCTCTTCCGGAGTCAGGGTGTCGAGGTTGACGCGACGGGCGCTCGGGCCGGCTTCCCAGACGATTTCCGGGTAGGCGTCCAGCGGCGGGGCTTCCAGCACGGCCGGGCCGGAGCCATCCAGCACGAAGTGGGCGTGACGGGTGGCCGCGCAGTTGGGGATGATGCATACCGGCAGCGAGGCGGCGTGGGTCGGGTAGTCCTTGATCTTCACGTCGAGCACGGTGGTCAGACCGCCCAGACCCTGGGCGCCGATGCCCAGCTGGTTGATCTTCTCGAACAGCTCAAGGCGCAGTTCCTCAATGCGGTTCTGCGGGCCGCGGGCTTTGAGCTCATGGATGTCGATCGACTCCATCAGCACTTCCTTGGCCATCAGCGCGGCCTTCTCGGCGGTGCCGCCGATACCGATGCCGAGCATGCCCGGCGGGCACCAGCCAGCGCCCATTTCCGGCACGGTCTTCAGTACCCAGTCGACGATCGAGTCGGACGGGTTGAGCATGCCCATCTTCGACTTGTTCTCCGAGCCACCGCCCTTGGCGGCCACGTCCACTTCCACCTTGTCGCCGGGGACGATGGAGTAGTGGATGACAGCCGGGGTGTTGTCCTTGGTGTTCTTGCGGGCACCTGCCGGGTCGGCGAGGATCGAGGCACGCAGGACGTTTTCCGGCAGGTTGTAGGCGCGGCGCACGCCTTCGTTGATCATGTCGTCGACGCTCATGGTGGCGCCATCCCAGTGCACATCCATGCCGACCTTGACGAACACGGTGACGATACCGGTGTCCTGGCAGATCGGACGGTGGCCGGTGGCGCACATCCGCGAGTTGATCAGGATCTGGGCGATGGAGTCACGGGCTGCCGGCGACTCTTCGCGCAGGTAGGCCTCGTGCATGGCCTGGATGAAGTCGACGGGGTGGTAGTAGGAGATGTACTGCAGGGCATCGGCGACGCTCTGGATCAGGTCGTCTTGCTTGATTACGGCCATGGAACACGGTCCTCTTCAGGCGGGAACTTCACGGCGCGCCACCCCTGAGGGCAGCGCAAAGGGCGCGAGAGTATAGCGCGCAGGCTGCGCTGCGGGACACTCGCGGCGCCCGACAATGGTCGATGAACGCACGCGCGGCCGGTATCAGGCCTCGCCAGCCAGACGCCGTTCGAGCTGGAAGCGCCAGCGGGTGTAAAGCAGCGCGGCGCAGAACACCACGCTGCTCAAGAGCGCTTCCACCAGGCCAAAGGTCAGGCGCCCCGGTTCAAAGGCGGTGACCACCCCCTGGATGAAATACAGGTTGATCACATAGCACAGCCAGGCGTGCACCCGGGCGCTGCCCAGCAGGATGCCCGGGGCCAGCAGCAGCAGCGGCACGGCCTGCACGCCGAGAATCACCCACGGCCGGGCGCCGTGCAGATCGACGATCTGCAGATACCAGACGGCCAGCGCCAGCAGCAGGGCAAGAAAGGCGATCAGGGTCAGAACGCGCGCCAGACGCACGCGCGGCTGCAGCCAGTCCAGGGGCGGCAGCGGTTTGGGGGTTCGGGCCATCTCAGGTCTCCAGTTGACGGGCAAGTTGCGCCAGGCGCTGGCCGAGGGCGCGGCACAGGGTGATTTCGTGTGGATCGAGCGCGCGCTTGCCATCCGCGCCGGCATGGTGGCTGGCGCCGTAGGGCGTGCCGCCGCCGCGAGTTTCCAGCAGCGCGCTTTCGCTGTAGGGCAGACCGCAGACCAGCATGCCGTGGTGCAGCAGCGGCAGCAGCATCGACAGCAGGGTGCTTTCCTGGCCGCCATGCAGGCTGGCGGTGGAGGTGAACACCCCGGCCGGCTTGCCGACCAGCGCGCCGCTCAGCCACAGGCTGCTGGTGCTATCGAGAAAATGCTTGAGGGGCGCGGCCATGTTGCCAAAGTGGGTCGGACTGCCCAGCGCCAGCCCGGCGCAGTCGCGCAGGTCCTCAAGGGTCGCGTAGGGGGCGCCGCTCTCCGGAATCTCGGCGGCGACGGCCGCGCACTCGGCGGAGACCGCCGGCACACAGCGCAGGCGCGCTTCCAGCCCGCCTTGCTCGATGCCGCGGGCGACCTGCAGGGCCATCTCGGCAGTGGCGCCATGGCGGCTGTAATAAAGCACCAGGATGTAGAGCGCGCTCATGGCAGCAGCTCCAGCAGACGCTCGGTCGGACGGCCAACCACCGCCCGCTCGCCCACCCAGAGGATCGGTCGCTCGATCAGTTGCGGATGGCGGCACAGCGCCTCGATCAGCCCTGCATCGTCCAGGGCCGGGTCCGCAAGGCCCAGGCTCTGATAGAGCGCCTCGCCGGTGCGCAGCAGCTGGCGCGGGCGATAACCGAGCGCCTGGAGCAGGGCGCGCAGCTCGGTTTCGCTCGGTGGCGTGTCGAGGTAATGCACCGTTTGCACCGCAAGGCCGCGCGCCTCGAGCAGTGCCAGGGCCGCGCGCGATTTCGAGCAGCGCGGGTTGTGGTAAAGGATCGGGTCGGTCATGGGCGTCGCCTGGGCGGGATGGGGCGGTTATTCTAACCGGGTCGGCCTGCCCCGGCAGCCTGCCCGCAGGCGCCTGCGGGTCCTGTCTTTTCTCGGAGCAAGGAGTTGCGTGGTCTGCATTGCCGGCAGATCGCCCCACCGGATGATGACTTCCTATCTGCAGACTGCCTGGCGCTTCCTGCGTCTTCTGGTCTCGCGCTTTCTGGCCGATCGGGCGCCACAGAGTGCGGCGGCGCTGACCTATACCACGCTGTTTGCCGTGGTGCCGATGATGACGGTGACCTTTGTCATGCTGGCGGCGATCCCGGCGTTTCGCGAGCTGGGCGAGCCGATTCAGGCGTTCGTCTTCCACAATCTGGTGCCCTCGACTGGCGAGCAGGTGCTGGAGTACCTGCAGTCGTTCAGTGGTCAGGCCCGTGAGCTGACCTGGATCGGCGTCGGCATGCTGATCGTCACCGCCTTCCTGACCCTGACCACCATCGAACAGGCCTTCAACCAGATTTGGCGGGTGCGTCAGGCCCGGCGCGGGGTGTCGAGCTTTCTGCTCTACTGGGCTGTGCTGAGCCTTGGGCCGTTGCTGCTGGGCGCAGGCTTTGCCGCCAGCACCTACGTCACCTCGCTGACCCTGTTCTCCGGCCCGGATGCCTTGCCGGGCGCTGCGGCGCTGCTGTCGCTTACCCCGCTGGTCACCGGCATTGCCGCCTTTACCCTGCTGTACGCCGCGGTGCCCAACACCCGGGTGCCGCTGCGCCACGCGCTGGCCGGCGGCTGCCTGACGACGCTGCTGTTCGAGGCGGCCAAGGCGCTGTTTGCCCTGTATGTCACCCTGTTCCCGGGCTATCAGCTGATCTACGGCGCCTTTGCCGCCGTGCCTCTGTTTCTGCTGTGGATCTATGTGTCCTGGCTGATCGTGCTGCTCGGCGCGGTGCTGGTCAGCACGCTGGGCATGCCGGCGCTGTGGCGTGCAGGCGCCTGGCCACCGGTGCTCAACGTCCTCAGCCTGCTGGAGGGCCTGCTCAAGGCGCAGCGCGAGGGGCGGGCTCTGTCGCGGGCAGCGCTGTCTCGGCTTGGGCGGGTGGCCAGCGAGGCGGACTGGCAGGCGCAGCTCGACTGGCTGGAGTCTGAGCGGCTGATCCAGCGTAATGCCCACGGCGACTGGCTGCTGTGCCGTGACCTGCACGATTATTCGCTGTTCACCCTGCTGCAGCGCAGCCCCTGGCCGTTGCCAGCGCTGCCGGCGCTGCCGGAGGTTGATCACGCGCCGTGGTATCCGCCGCTGCGCATCGCTTTGCAGGCGCTGGCGCAGCAGCAGCAAACCCTGCTGGGCGGCAGTCTGGCCGACTGGCTGGACGGCGGTCCGGCGCAATTTACTGAGGAGCAAAACCACCGATGATGGCAGGCATGAGCAGGATTCTGCTGCTGGGCGCGCTGGCGCTGCTGGCAGGTTGTGGGCGTGAAGCGCCGGACTGGGGCCCGGACCAGCAGGGGCGCACGATTTCGGCCGCCGAGTTGCAGGGGCGCTGGCTGATCGTCAATTACTGGGCGGAATGGTGCGTGCCCTGTCGCAAGGAAGTGCCGGAGCTCAACCGTCTGCAGGCGGAGCTGCCGGCCGGGCAGGTGCGGGTGCTGGGGGTGAATTTCGATGCGCTGGAAGGGGCCGAGCTGCAGGCGGCCATCGCGGCGCTGGGCATTGGCTTTACCACCTTGGTGCAGGACCCGGGCCCGCGGCTGGGCATCGAGCCGCTGCGGGCGCTGCCGGTGACCCTGCTGGTTGATCCGGCCGGGCAGGTGCGCGAGACGCTGGTCGGCGAGCAGACGGCCGACGGGTTGCGGGCGCGTCTGCGTGCCTTGGGCGCAGCACCGGGCTCGTAAGCGTCAGGTGCTGCGGCGTCTGGCGGGATGACGGCGGCCAGCTGGCCGTCAGTCATCCTCCGGCAGGGTTGGGGTGCGCCCGGCCTTGCGGCGTAGCCCCTCGAGCAGCTCCTGCTGCAGCTCGGGGTCGTGACGGGTCAGTTCGAGCAGACCTTGTTCGAGTTCATCGGCCTCCTCATCGAATTGCAGGGCGACCAGGCGGCGCACCCGCTCGACCCAGCGATCCACATCCTCACCCTCCAGATCCGCATGGATCAGGGCGCGGGCCTCGCGCAGGCGACGGCGCAGATCCGCCTCGATGCCAAGGCGCAGATCGGCATGGGTCTTGCCGTCATCGCTCTCGACCCGCAGTTGCAGGTGGTCCAGGCGGCGACTGTCCAGCTCGCTGAACGGCTGATCCAGCAGGTCCAGCTCCAGCTGTCCCTGGGCATCGGTGAACAGCTCATACAATTGCCCGGCCACCCGCACCGTCACCGGGCGCTCGCTCCACGGCAGGTTGCTGTGCTCCAGACGAAGATCGCGCGGCTGCTCCTCGAGCGCGGCCAGGTTCTGCTGGGCACGGCCGTTGGATTCGACATTCATGAACGGGTTGATCCCCGCCAGCCCGTAGCCGATCCAGCCACGGGTCACGTTGTCCGGCAGGCTGCCCAGCGCCACCACGTTCACCAGGTTAGCCGCGCCACCCGCCACCAGCGCCAGGGCGCCGAGGGGCAGCTCGTAGAGCTCGCGCCACGGTTGGTAGGGGGTGTAGCGTTGGTAGCGGCGCGTCACCTCGTACTCGCGTACCTCAAAGGTCTTCTGCTCGTTGACGCGCACCGTCTGGCGCGGCTGGCTCAGCGTGCGCACCTCGCCGGCATCCAGATACAGGCTGTGATCAAGCAGCCGGCGCTCGACGCGCGACTCCAGCTCGCTGCGTTGCGGCAGCTGGTTGGCGCAGCCGGTGAGGAACACGGCGCCGCACAGGGCGGCGCCGGCAAGGCGATGGTGGCGTCTGGGCATGATCTCGTCAGCGGTTGAGGCGGGCGGCGAGGAAGGCCTGGATCTCGGCCAGCGGCACGTTCTGCGCCTCGCCGTCACGGCGGCCCTTGTATTCGAGAACCGACTCGGCCAGGCCCCGCTCGCTGATCACGAGGCGATGCGGGATGCCGATTAGTTCCATGTCAGCAAATTTGACGCCCGGACTGGTCTTCTTGTCACGATCATCCAGCAGTACTTCATAGCCGGCGGCGCTCAGCTCGGCGTACAGCGCATCGGCGGCAGCCTTGACCTCGGCGTTTTCGTACTTCATCGGCACGATAGCGAGCTGGAACGGCGCCAGGGCTTCCGGCCAGAGGATGCCGCGGGCGTCGTGATTCTGCTCGATGGCAGCAGCGACCACGCGCGATACGCCAATGCCGTAGCAGCCCATGATCAGGGTGACCGGCTTGCCGTTTTCGCCCAGTACCGAAACCTTCATCGCCTCGCTGTACTTGGTGCCGAGCTGGAAGATATGCCCGACCTCGATGCCGCGCTTGATTACCAGCGTGCCCTGACCATCCGGGCTCGGGTCGCCTTCGACCACGTTGCGCAGGTCGGCGACATCCGGCAGCGGCAGGTCGCGCTCCCAGTTGAGGCCGAAGTAGTGCTGGCCGTCGACGTTGGCACCGGCAGCAAAGTCGCTGATCAGCGCCACCGAGCGGTCGATGACGGCTGGGATCGGCAGGTTCAGCGGGCCGAGCGAGCCTGGGCCAGCACCGATGGCGGCGCGGATCTCGGCCTCGGAGGCCATCACCAGCGGGCTGGCAACCAGCGGGTGGTTGGCGGCCTTGATCTCGTTCAGTTCATGATCGCCGCGCACGAGCAGGGCGATCAGCTGGCCTTCTTCAGCGCCGCGCACCACCAGGGTCTTGACGGTTTTTTCAATCGCTACACCGAACTGGGTGACCAGCTCATCGATGGTCTTGGCATCCGGGGTATCGACTCGGCGCAGTGCTTCGGTCGCCGCGCCACGCACGGTTTCGCGTGGGATGGCCTCGGCTTTCTCGATGTTGGCCGCGTAGTCGGAGCTGTCGCTGAAGGCGATGTCGTCCTCACCGGAGTCGGCCAGCACATGGAATTCGTGGGAGCCGGTACCGCCGATCGAGCCGGTATCGGCCTGTACCGGACGGAAGTTCAGGCCCAGGCGGGTGAAGATGCTGCAGTAGGCCTGGTGCATGCGGTTGTAGGTGTCCTGCAGCGACTCCTGGGTCAGGTGGAAGGAGTAGGCGTCCTTCATCAGGAACTCGCGGCCACGCATCAGGCCGAAGCGCGGGCGGATCTCGTCACGGAACTTGGTCTGAATCTGGTAGAAGTTGATCGGTAGCTGCTTGTAGCTGTTCAGCTCGTTACGGGCCAGATCGGTGATCACTTCTTCATGGGTCGGGCCGACGCAGAAGTCACGCTGGTGGCGGTCTTTCAGGCGCAGCAGCTCGGGGCCGTATTGCTCCCAGCGGCCGGATTCCTGCCACAGCTCGGCCGGCTGGATCGCCGGCATCAGCACCTCGAGGGCGCCGGCGGCGTCCATCTCCTCGCGGACGATCTTCTCCGCCTTGCGCAGCACGCGCAGGCCCATCGGCAGCCAGGTGTAGAGGCCCGAGGCGAGGCGGCGGATCATCCCGGCGCGCAGCAGCAGCTGGTGGCTGATCACCACGGCATCGGCGGGCGTTTCTTTGAGGGTCGAGATCAGGTACTGGCTGGTGCGCATGGGCTGAAGTATCCGGTTTCGCTGGGCGGAAAAATGGCCTGCATTGTACGGCGCGGGTCAGATGGCGTACAGCGCACGCCCCGGCGCGCCGATTGCGAAAACGACAGAGCCCGGCGCGGGGGCCGGGCTCTGGTGACAGACGAAGAGCTGGCAGGCGTTACAGGATGCTCAGCGGGTATTCGACGATCAGGCGCACTTCATTGACATCGTCATCATAGGCACTGCTGGCGCGGTACAGCGCGCTGCGCAGGCGCAGAGACAGGTCCTTGGCGACACCTTCCTGGACCACGTATTTGCTCTCGAAGTTGAACTCATGCTCCTTGGCATCGCGGCTGGCGCCGGTGTCGATGTTGTCGCCGGTGATGTAGCGGCTCATGAAGCTCAAGCCCGGTACACCGTAGCTGGCCATGTCCAGGTCGTAACGGACCTGCCAGGAGCGCTCATCCTTGCCGATGAAGTCGGAGTACTGCACGGAGTTGGCCAGCCAGACGGTGCCGCCGCCATCGATGCCGTAGGTATAGCCGGTGTCACCGGAGGCGCGCTGGTGCGCCAGGGTGAAGGTGTGCGCGCCCATGTTGTAGGCGGCGGCCAGGCTCCAGATCTTGTTGTCGAGATCGCCGGAGAGCTTGCGGCCATCGTCCTTGCTGCGGTAGGCGTTGAAGTCGAGGTTCAGCGAACGCTCATCGCCCAGCGGCAGGGTGTAGTTCAGGTTGAGGTAGGTCTTCTTGAAGTGATCTTCCACATCAGAGGCGTGCAGGCCGGCGCTGAAGTCTTCGGTGAAGCGGTAGTCGGCGCCGAAGATGTTGGCCGAGGTCAGGCCAGCCGCGCCCTTGCCATTGATGGTGTCGCGGCCGGTGGCGGTCATGCTGCTCAGTGCGGTGAAGCGACCGGCATTCAGGCTCAGGCCATCGATTTCTTCACTGACCAGGAAGGTGCCGGTGGCGACTTCCGGCAGCAGGCGGGCGTCGTCGGTGGAGAACACCGGGGTTTCGACCAGCTGGTTGCCGTACTTGAGGGTGGTGTTGGAGACGCGGGCTTTGAGCACGGCGCCACCGCGGGTCTGGGTGTCGTCGGCGCTGCCGTCATCGGTCTGGCCGAATTGGCCGGTGCCATAACGGCCCTTGCCGCTGTCGAGCTTGATGGCGCTCAGGGCATGGGCATCAACGCCAAAGCCCACGGTGCCCTGGGTGAAGCCGGATTCATAAAAGGCGCGCACGCCCAGGCCGGTTTCTTCACGATAGCCGTTGGTCTTGCCGGTGATGGCATTGGTGTTACCGGCACCGTTACGGAAATCACGGTTCATGTACAGCAGGCGACTGTGCACATTCAGGCTGCTGTCTTCGATAAAGCCTTTCGACTCGCTCTGTGCGCTGGCCAGGGTCAGGGAGCTGCTGGTCGCGGCGGCGATGGCCAGCGCCATGACGTTCCATTTCATCTGCATGGTGTATTCCTTGAAAGCGATAAAAGTCAGGCCTGTCACTGACCGTGCAGGCAACGGATTCATTGTTATTGTTTTGTGACGTTATATCACGGGCGCAGCCCGCTGCGCTGTATGCCACGCATCGCGCCGCTTGGCAGGCTGCTTGGGAAGCCTCTGGCGCGTGGGCGAAGTGGTTAATGGTTTCTTAAGCCGTGGCTTTGAAGATCATCCTGCATTCCACTCGAGGAGATGGATCATGGCGGGGTTACCGAGCTTCGATGAGCGCAGTTGGCTGCGGATTGGTCCCGAGCAGGGGCTGGAGTTGTATGGCTGCGCCGTCGGTACCGACGCACAACGGCGCCAGCCATTCGAGACCCTGATCGCCACCTGCTTTGCCGAGCATTACGGCGCGCAGCTGCGTCAGTTCATGCCCTGCCTGCTGGGGCTCAAGGATGTGGCAGGCCAGCTGCAGGCCGTGGCCGGGCTGCGTTCGGCGGCGGCGGAGCCGCTGTTTCTTGAGCGCTACCTGAGCGAGCCAATTGAGCAGGCGGTGGCTCGGCAGCGCGAGACACCGGCGCTGGACCGCGAGCAGCTGGTCGAGGTCGGCAATCTGGCGGCCCGTGGTGCCGGTCAGGCCCGCCTGCTGATCGTGGCGCTGACCCAGATGCTGGCCTTGAGCGGGATTCGCTGGGTGGCCTTCACCGGTACCTCGCTGCTGCTCAACAGCTTCCAGCGCCTTGGGGTGACGCTGCTGAATCTGGGCGCGGCCGATGGGCGTTGCCTGGGCAGTGAGCAGGCGGACTGGGGCAGTTATTACGCCACGCACCCGCAGGTGATGGTCGGGGATGTGCTGGCGGCTCATCAGCGTCTGCAGACAGCGGGGGTCTACCAGCGTCTGGGCTGTCGGTCGCTGCGTGATGCCGAGCAGGAGTGCAGCCATGTCGCCTGCTGAGTTCTTCCGGCAACTGGTCGGACATGGCGAGCGGATGGCCCTCTGCGACGGCCACCAGCGCCTCAGTTACAGCGAGCTGCTCGCCGAGGTCGGGGCGCGTGCCCGGCAGCTGCAGCAAGGGGGTGTCCGGCGTCTGGCGCTGGCGCTGGATAACGGCCCGGACTGGCTGTTGTGGGATCTGGCCGCGCTACAGGCTGGCGTGGTCTGCGTGCCGTTGCCGGGCTTCTTTTCCTCCGCCCAGCAGCGCCATGTGCTGGAGAGTGCCGGCGTTGACACGCTGCTGGCCGCCGATCCGCAGGCCTTTGCGGATCTGGGCTTTGCGCCGCGGGCGGGGCTTTCTCAGCGTGCCGTGAGCCACGCGCCGGAGCTTGCGCCCGGCACGGCGAAGATCACCTACACCTCCGGTACTACCGGGCAGCCCAAGGGCGTGTGCCTGTCGGCTGAGGCGATGCTGCGGGTGGCGCAGAGCATTGCCGAGCGCATCGCTGTCTGCGGCATTAGCCGGCATCTCTGCGTGCTGCCACTGGCGGTGCTGCTGGAGAACCTGGCCGGCGGTTACAGCGCCTTGCTGCTCGGTGCGGGTCTTGAGTTGCCGGCTCTGGCCACGGTCGGCATGCAGGGTGCCAGCGGCTTTGACCTGCCGGCCTTCCTCGCCACTCTGGGGCAGGTAAAGCCGAGCAGCCTGATCCTGCTGCCGCAGCTGCTGCTGGCGCTGGTCACAGCGGCCGAGCACGGAGCGCTACTGCCCGACTCACTGCGCTTTATCGCGGTAGGCGGCGGGCGAGTGGCGCCGCAACTGCTGGAGCGTGCCGAGGCGCTGGGGCTGCCGGTGTTCGAGGGCTATGGGTTGTCCGAATGCGCCTCGGTAGTGTGTTTGAACACACCTGGCCAGCGCCGGATTGGCAGCGTCGGCGTGCCATTGCCCCATGTCGAGCTGCGCCTGGCCGCCGATGGCGAGGTGCTGGTGCGGGGTGCGCACTTTCTCGGTTATCTGGGCGAGCCGCCCCAAGCGAGTGAATGGCTGGCGACCGGGGATCTGGGGCACTGGGAGGAGGGCTTTCTGGTGCTGCACGGGCGCAAGAAGCATCAGTTCGTCACCGCCTTCGGCCGCAACGTCAATCCCGAATGGGTGGAGGCCGAGCTGGTCCAGCAGGCCGCCATCGCCCAGGCCTGGCTGCATGGCGAGGCCTTGGCCGCCAACGTCGCGCTGCTGGTGCCGCGCGGCGAGGTAAGCGATGCCGCGCTGCAGGCCGCGGTCGATGCGGTCAACGCCCAGCTGCCGGACTACGCTCGTGTACACCACTGGCTGCGTGCTACGCACCCCTTCAGTGAGGCCAATGGTTTGGCTACCAGCAACGGTCGCTTGCGCCGTGTCGCGCTGCTCGAACATTACCGTCCGGTCATCGAAGACCTGACGAACGATTTGACTGTCTAGAGGATCTGCCACCATGAATTTCTTCGATACCCTGCAGCAACAGACCCAAACCGAGCGGGACTACCTGCTGGCCGCGCCGATCTTTGCCGAGGTGCAGAGCGGGCGCATCACCCTGGAGAGCTACGTGGCGTTCCTCGCCCAGGCCTACCACCACGTCAAGCACACTGTACCGCTGCTGATGGCCTGCGGCGCGCGCCTGCCAGAGCGGCTGGAGTGGCTGCGCGGCGCGGTCGCCGAGTACATCGAGGAGGAATACGGCCATCAGGAGTGGATCCTCAACGACATCCGCGCCTGTGGTGGCGATGCCGAGGCGGTGCGTCAGGCCACACCGGCGCTGCCCACCGAGCTGATGGTCAGCTACGTCTACGACCGCATCGCCCGGGCCAACCCGGTGAGCTTCTTCGGCATGGTCCATGTGCTGGAAGGCACCAGCATCGCGCTGGCCAGCCAGTCGGCGGCGATCATCCAGCAGCGCCTGCAGTTGCCGGCGCAGGCGTTCAGCTACCTGAACTCCCACGGCAGTCTGGATATCGGCCATGTGGAGTTCTTCAAGGGGCTGATGAATCGTCTGGAGGACGCGGACGATCAGGCCGCCGTCCTGCACACCGCCAAGGTGGTCTATCGCCTGTACGGTGATCTGTTCCGCAGCCTGCCGCTGTCCGGGGAGGCTGCCCATGAACCTTGCTGATTGCCGCATCCTGCTCACCGGGGCCAGTGGCGGCATCGGTGAGCAGCTGGCGCTGCAGCTGGCCGCCGCGGGGGCTCAGTTGCTACTGGTCGCGCGCCAGCGCGAGCGCCTGGAGCCTCTGGTGGCCCGCTACCCGGAGCGTATCGAGGCTGTGTGTGCTGATCTCACCCAGTACGCCGGGCGCGAGGCGGTGGTGGAGGCGGTGCGCCGCCGCGGCGGCATCAACCTGCTGATCAATGCCGCTGGGGTCAACCGTTTTGGTCTGTTCGAGCAGCAGAGTGATGAGACGATTGCCGCGCTGCTGCAGCTCAACGTCACCGCCACACTGCAGCTCACCCAGGCGCTGCTGCCGCTGCTGCACCAGGAAGAGCAGGCGATGGTGGTCAATGTCGGCTCGACCCTGGGCTCGATCGGCTATCCGGGGTACGCCGCCTACTGCGCCAGCAAGTTCGCCGTGCGCGGTTTTTCCGAGGCGCTGCGCCGCGAGCTGGCCGACACGCCGATCAAGGTGCTGTACGTGGCGCCACGGGCAACGCACACGGCGATGAATGACGCCTCGGTGGTGGCGATGAATGCTGAACTGAATTCCGCGATGGACACCCCCGCCGCGGTGGCGGCCCAGGTGCTGGAGGCCATCGCCCACGAGCGCAAGGAGCGCTATCTGGGCTGGCCGGAAAAACTCTTTGTCCGTCTGAATGCCCTGTTGCCGAGGCTGGTGGATCGAGCCCTGCGCAAGCAGTTGCCGATCATTCAGCGCTTTGCGCGCGGTCAATCCTGATACCTGTCCCGGAGGGGGTATGAGCCTTAAAAAATCTTTCCTGCGTCCCGTCATGCTGGGTGCTGCCTTGCTGGTCAGCCTGCCAGGCTTTGCCCTGACTGCCAGCGGCGAGCAGAACCTTAAGCAGTTGCAGAGCCGCTGGGCAGCGATCAACTATCAACTGCCCGAGGCGCAGCGCGAGGCGGCCTTCGAGCAACTGGCCGGCGAGGCCGCAACCCTGCTCAAGGCGGAGCCGCAGGCGGCGGAGCTTTTGATCTGGCGCGGGATCATTCTCAGCACTTGGGCGGGTGCCAAGGGCGGGCTGGGCGCGCTGGATCTGGTCAAGCAGGCGCGCAGTGCCTTTGAGCAGGCGCTGCGCCTTGACCCCAACGCCCTGCAGGGCTCGGCGTATACCAGCCTTGGCTCGCTGTACTATCAGGTGCCCGGCTGGCCGATCAGCTTTGGCAATGCAGAGCGTGCCGAGGAGCTGCTCAAGCAGGCACTGGCGATCAATCCGGATGGCATCGATCCCAACTTCTTTTATGCCGACTTCCTGATGGGCGAGCAGCGTTACGCCGAGGCCGAAGCGGCCCTGCGCAAGGCGCTGGCCGCTCCGGCGCGGGCGGGGCGTGAGGTGGCGGATGCCGGGCGGCGTCAGGAGGCGCGCGCCTTGCTGAACCGGTTGCAGGCGCAAACGCGTTGAGGCGCCCAGCGGCTGGCTGCCGGTGCCGCGTCCACTATCATGGCCGGCGGTGCGGCGGAAGTTTGATCCGCGTGGCCGGTCAGTGAATCCTGGAGCGAGGTCAGGTATGCGCATATTGCTGGTGGAAGACGATCAGGCCCTGGGCGAGGGGATTCGTACCGCCCTCAAGCCCGAGGGCTACACGGTGGACTGGCTGCAGGATGGCGCCAGCGCCTGGCATGCCCTGAGCAGTGAGAGTTTCGATCTGTGCGTGCTGGATCTGGGCCTGCCGCGCATGGATGGCCTGGAGGTGCTGCGCCGCCTGCGCGCTGCCGGCAATCCACTGCCGGTGCTGGTGCTCACCGCCCGCGATGCCACCTTCGATCGCATCGCGGGGCTGGATGCCGGGGCGGATGATTATCTGGTCAAGCCGTTCGATGTCGCCGAGCTCAAGGCGCGCCTGCGGGCCTTGCTGCGCCGCAGCTTCGGCCGCGCCCAGCCGGCGCTGGAGTACCGTGACATCCGCATTGATCTGGAAAGCCAGCAGGTCACCTATCGCGGCGAGCCGGTCAGCCTGACCCGCAAGGAGTTTCTGCTGCTCCACGAACTGCTCGCCCAGCCGGGTCGGGTGCTGACCCGCGATCGCCTGCAGCAGGTGCTGTATGGCTGGGGTGAGGAGATCGAGAGCAACGCCCTGGAGGTGCATGTGCATCACCTGCGCAAAAAATTCTTTCCCGAGCTGATCCGCACCCTGCGCGGCGTCGGCTATCAGGTGGACAAGGCATGAGCCTGCGCTCGATTCGCGCCCGCACGCTGGTACGGGTGCTCGGGGTGCTGGCGCTGTCTTTGACGGTGATTTCCTGGCGCAGCTACGGCGATGCTCAGCATGAGATCGAAGAGCTGTTCGATGCTCAGCTGGCGCAGAGTGCCCGGCTGCTGGCCGGCATGGTGCATGGCCAGATGCCGGAATCGGCGCGTCTGGCGCTGCAGCAGTCGCTGGACGGTGCGCTGCTGGCGCGGCGCACCGCGCCTGCGATGGCCGATGCCCAGGGTCACAAGTACGAGAGCAAGCTGGGCTTTGTGGTATTCGACGACGATGGAAAGGGCTTGCTGCAGTCGGCGGGCGCGCCGCTTGAGGCGCTTGGCCGTCTGGTGGTCGAGGCGCACCGGGCGGCGCACAGGCCGCAGCGCGAGGCTGGTGTGGCACTGGCGAGCATCGCCACCCAGCTGGTCGGCTATCACGATGTGCCGCTCAATGGTCGTCAGTGGCGCACCTTCATGTTGCACGACACTGCGGACCATCTCTGGGTGATGGTGGCCGAGCGCGAGGATGTGCGCGGCGAGCTGGTCGGCAAGATCACTCTGCGCAGCCTGCTGCCGGATCTGATCGGGCTGCCCTTGCTGGCGGTGCTGGTCTGGCTGGCCATCGGGGTCGGCTTGCGTCCGCTGGAGCGCATGGCGGCGGCGCTCAAGGCCCGTGATCCTGACACGCTGGCGCCTCTGGCGCTGGGCGCGCTGCCCCGTGAGCTGGAGCCGATGGTGACGGCGCTCAATCGGCTGCTGCAGCAGGTCGAGAGCCTGCTGGAGCACGAAAAGCGCTTTCTCGCCGATGCGGCCCATGAGCTGCGTACCCCGCTGGCGGTGCTGCGCATCCACGCGCAGAACGCCCTGGAGGCGCCGGATCCTGCTGATCGCGCCGCCGCTCTGCAGCAGCTGATCGGCGGCGTGGAGCGCTCGACCCGGGTGGTGACCCAGCTGCTGACCCTGGCCCGTCTGGAGCCTGAGGTGGTGCAGGGGGCGATGCGCGAGCTGGACCTGCAGCGCTGGCTGCGCAATGAGCTGGCCGAGCTGATTCCCCTGGCGCTGGCCCGGGGGCAGGAGCTGGCGCTGGAGATCGACGAGACCGCCGACTACCGGCTGTCCGCTGATGCGCCTAGCCTCGGTACCTTGCTGCAGAACCTAGTCGGCAATGCCGTGCAGTACACCCCCGAAGGCGGGCAGATCACGGTCAGCCTGCGCGCCGAGGCGCGACGTATTGGTCTGTGTGTGGCCGACAGCGGCCCCGGCGTGCCTCCCGAGCAGCGTGAGCGGCTGTTCCAGCGCTTCTTCCGGCTGGAGAGCGGCGCCGGTGCCGGCGCCGGACTTGGGTTGTCCATTGTCCAGCGCATTGTCGAGCTGCATGGCGGGGAGATCCGTCTGCAGGCTTCGCCACTGGGTGGTCTGCAGATCGAGGTCTGGCTGCCCCGTCATCTGCACGCATCAGCCGATCAGCCGCTTGTGGCACACTGAGCAGCCTGTGATGGGCGCCGCGTGAGGGCGCCCGCTTGCCTACAAGGAGCTGCTGCCATGTTCGTCCTCGATACCCGTCTCGCGCAGGACACGCTGCCGATCGGTGATCTGCCGCTGTGCCGCCTGCTGCTGATGAATGACGCCCGCTATCCCTGGTTCATCCTGGTGCCGCGCCGGGAGGAAGTCAGCGAACTGTTCCAGCTGGAGGCTGCCGATCAGCAGCAACTCTGGCAGGAGGCGACCCTGCTGGCCGAGCTGGTCAAGGATGCCTTTGCCGCCGACAAGATGAACGTCGCCACCCTGGGAAATGTGGTCAGCCAGCTGCATCTGCACGTGATTGGCCGGCGCCGGAGCGATGACACCTGGCCGGCTCCGGTCTGGGGGCAGGGCGCGGCGCAGCCCTACACGGCGGAAGAGTTGCAGGCGGTGCGCGAGCGCGTGCAGCGGATGCTCGATGGCCGCGATTGTCGTTTTGTCTGAGGAGCTTGGCCGATGAGTCTGGAAATGCGCATCACCGAACTGGAAACCCGTCTGGCCTTTCAGGACGACACCCTGCAGCAGCTCAGTGACGAGGTGCTGGCACAGAACCGCCTGATCGAGCGGCTGCAGCGCCAGGTCGAGGCGCTGGCGACTCGTCAGCGCGAGCTGGCCGGGCAAGTCGGACAGCTGGGCGGCGGCGAGGACGAACCCCCGCCACCGCATTACTGAGCGCCGCGCGCGCCGATACCCGGCGTACCTCAGGGGATGGCCGGCGGCGTGACGCGCCGCCCGGCCAGACGTGGGGCATCCAGCTCCATGTAGGGGCGAAAATCCCGCAGGGTGCGCGCCTGCGCCGGATTTCCGACCCACAGCGGCCGCTCGACATGTCGGGCCGAGAGCAGACTGCGGCTGGCGTCGTGGCCCTGATAGCTCAGGCCTGCCAGATCCGACCAGGTATGGATGAAGTCGTAGAGTGCGTGCGGGCGTTGGTGATAGGCGCTGAAATCGCGCGGATCACGCGCCCGCCAGCCCTCGGAGCGCCAGAGCAGGAAGGGCACCGCATACATCGGCAAGGTCGGGCTGGCTTCGTTGCGTCCCAGCACCTGATGATCGCCCGAGTCGAACACATCCTCGCCATGGTCGGAGAGATAGACCAGCAGGCCGTCATCCCCTGAGCCGCGTAGGCGCTCGATCAGCCCGGCCATCACGCTGTCGTTGAAGCGCACGGCGTTGTCGTAGTCATTGATCACCTCGACCTGCTCCTCATCCGCCCAGTCGGCGAGCCCGGTGCGGTCGCGGTACACGGCCGCTTCCGGCGGGAAGCGGTATTCGTACTTCATGTGCGTGCCGAGCAGGTGCACGACGATGAACTTGCGCTCGGCCGGGTCCTTGAGCATTTGCTCGAAGGGTGCCAGCACGTTGCTGTCGTATTCGCGGGCGTTCTGCGCGCGGCTGTGATTGAGGTAGATCTGCTCATCGGTCTGCTGCGAGAAGTAGGTGAGCATGGTGTTGCGCTTTGTCAGGGTCTGCTGGTTGGTGATCCAGAAGGTCTTGTAGCCGGCCTGCTTCATCAGGTTCATCAGCGAGGGGGCGCTGAGGTCGCGCTCGGGATTCTGCGGGTCGGCGAAGGTCAGCGTCTGCTGCAGGGTCTCGATGGTGTAGGGGCGTGCGGCAATCACGTTGCGGAACACCTCAAGATCTTCGATCGCCTGCAGCTTGGGGGTGGTGTCGCGGGCGTAGCCGTACAGGCCCATGTGCTGGCGGTTGGTCGACTCGCCAATCACCAGCACCAGGGTGCCCGGCAGGCCGGCATGGGCGTCCTGCAGTTCGGCCAGCGGCGCAATGCGCTGGTTGTCCTCGAGCAGTGCCTGCATGGCTTCCAGTCGCTGGCGATACTGCGCGTAGCCAAACACCAGCTGCCAGGGCGTGGCGGGTTCCATGCGCTGCATGTAGGTTTCCGCCAGTATTGGCAAGGTCAGTGCATTGGCGCGGGTCAGCTTGAGTGCCGGATAGCCGAACAGACCGAGCAGGATGCTCGCCACCAGCGCTCCCGACTGTAGCGGGCTGAAGGACAGGGGACGCAGGCGCCGCCACAGCCACCAGGCCCCGGCGCTGTAAGCCAGCAGGGCAGGCAGCATCCACCACGCGAAGTATTGTCCGGCATATTCACTGGCTTCGCGCGGATTCGATTCGAAGAGGATGAAGATCACGCTCTGCGAGAACTCCTGCCCGTAGACCATGAAATAGCCCAGGCTGGTCAGCGAGCACAGCCACAGCAAGCCGCCCAGTACCGCGCTGAGGGCGCGGGTATGGCGCGGGAACAGCAGCAGCGGTATCAGCCAGAGCAGGCTGACGATCATCGCCTGGCGAAAGCCGACGAAGATGGTCGCATCGGCCAGTTGCAGCAGCAGGTGATAGACGCCGGAGAAGTACCAGAAGAACAGATAAGCCCAGCCCAGCGCGGCCCAGCGTGAGGCGCTGGTTTCTGGGGTGGTCTGTGGGGAAGGTGCAGCAGAGAGTGGCATGGTGCGTATCCTTGGCAAGATACGCCTAGCCTGCGGTCCTGATCTTAAGAAAGTCTGAAGAGCGGCGCTGGCCGGTCTGTCGCGATCTAGCGCGGTACCGGCTGGGGGTATCCCTCCAGCCAGTGCCGCGCACTCACTCAGTACCGCGTGGCCTGATCGGGGAAGTCGGCAATCACATCCTCGGCCTGCAGGCCCTTGTCGCGGCGCACCACGGCAAATTCGACCCGCTGGCCTTCGACCAGCATGCGCGTGCCATCGCCGCGGATGGCGCGAAAGTGCACGAAGATGTCATCGCCATTGTCGCGGGAGATGAAGCCAAAGCCTTTGGAGGTGTTGAACCACTTCACCGTGCCGTTCTCGCGCAGCACACCGCGATCGGCCGGCTGGCGCGTGGCGGGGCGTGCGCTGCCCGTGGTAGCGGCGCCTGGGGTGCTCGGCCGCCGCTCGGCAGCGGGTGCGCTCTGCTCGGCGGCTTCGCTGCGCCGGCTGGCGGGCAGCAGTTGCGAGAGGGCCGCGCCGGCCAGCGCGATCAGGCTGGCCAGCAGCAGGGGCACGCCGCCGAGCTGCTCCAGGGGCAGCAGCAGGCTGGTGGCCTGGAGGATCACGGCCAATACCAGCAGGCCGCTGCTGAGCCGCTGGCGGCGACCGGGTTGCAGGGGTTGTGCGGCGACCAGCAGGTTGGTCAGACCGATGAAGGCCAGATGAATGGCGGCCGGCTGCTGCAGCCACGGCAGGGCTTCGCCGCGCAGACTGGGCACAAACGACAGCAGCAACGCGGCAGCACCCGATAACAGGTGCAGGGTTTTGACGGTACTCAATGAACTCACCTTGTGAACGAATAGACAGATGATTCGTCCGGACGTGACAGCGGGCAGGGCATGGAAAGGCCGGCAGGGTGGCCGGGCAGCTGCGTGTGCGGAGCCGGACGGGCGCCACCACCACATAGAATTGCAGGCGCAGGGTGGGACGCGCGCCGGCTATTTAAGCCTAAAGCCTGCAGGGTCTCAATTGTCCCCTGTTGCAAGACATGGCGGGCCGGCGCCTTGCACGCCGGCCCGCAGGGCATCAGCCTTCGAGCAGGCTGCGCAGCATCCAGGCGGTCTTCTCGTGGACCTGCATGCGCTGGGTCAGCAGGTCGGCGGTCGGCTCATCGCTGACCTTGTCGAGCAGCGGGAACAGGCCGCGGGCGGTACGCACCACGGCTTCCTGGCCTTCGACCAGCAGGCGGATCATTTCTTGGGCGCTGGGTACGCCTTCCTCTTCCTTGATCGAGGACAGGCGCGCATAGGCCGCGTAGGTGCCGGGTGCCGGGAAGCCCAGCGCGCGGATGCGCTCGGCAATCAGGTCTACCGCCAGCGCCAGTTCGTTGTACTGCGTTTCGAACATCAGATGCAGGGTATTGAACATCGGCCCGGTGACGTTCCAGTGGAAGTTGTGGGTCTTCAGGTACAGGGTGTAGGTGTCGGCCAGCAGGCGCGAGAGGCCTTCGGCGATGGCGGCACGATCCTGCTCGTTGATGCCGATATCGATCTTCATGGGGGTTCTCCTCTTCAGGCAGGCGGGATTTTGCGCTGTCAGCCTAGCATGACTGCCGGTGGGGCGTGCAGCGTGCTGGAGAGGCGCTGCAGCGCGTGGGCGGGCACTGCGCCGGGGGATTCTTTCAGGCTATAATCCCCGCCCTTTGTCACGCGCCGCCTGTCTCGCCGGGCCTTGTGCCGGCCGCAGACGATGCCCGGGTCGATGCCCGGTGCCCGCCGCGATTCCACCCGACCCTGAAGAAGTGAACCGACCATGATGCGCAGCCACTATTGCGGCCAACTCAATGAAAGCCTGGACGGCCAGGAAGTCACCCTGTGCGGCTGGGTCCACCGCCGTCGTGACCACGGCGGGGTGATCTTCCTCGACATCCGCGACCGCGAAGGTCTGGCCCAGGTGGTGTTCGATCCGGACCGCGCCGAGACCTTCGCCAAGGCCGACCGGGTGCGCAGCGAATATGTGGTGAAGATCACCGGCCGCGTGCGTCTGCGCCCGGAAGGTGCGCGCAACCCGAACATGGCCAGCGGCGCCATCGAGGTGCTCGGTTACGCGCTGGATGTATTGAATGAGGCGGAGACTCCGCCGTTCCCGCTCAACGACTACACCGACGTCGGCGAGGAAACTCGCCTGCGTTACCGCTTCCTCGACCTGCGCCGCCCGGAGATGGCCGAGAAGCTCAAGCTGCGCTCGCGCATCACCTCGAGCATCCGCCGCTACCTGGATGACAACGGCTTCCTCGACGTCGAAACGCCGATCCTCACCCGCGCCACCCCGGAAGGCGCGCGCGACTACCTGGTGCCGAGCCGCACCCACGCCGGCAGCTTCTTCGCCCTGCCGCAGTCGCCGCAGCTGTTCAAGCAGCTCTTGATGGTTTCGGGCTTTGACCGCTACTACCAGATCGCCAAGTGCTTCCGCGATGAAGACCTGCGCGCCGACCGTCAGCCGGAGTTCACCCAGATCGACATCGAGACCAGCTTCCTCGATGAAGCGGACATCATGGCTCTGACCGAGACCATGATCCGCAACCTGTTCAAGGAAGTGCTGGATGTCGAGTTCGGCGAGCTGCCGCACATGACCCTGGCCGAGGCCATGCGCCGCTACGGCTCGGACAAGCCAGACCTGCGTATCCCGCTGGAGCTGGTGGATGTCGAGGACCAGCTCAAGGACGTCGAATTCAAGGTGTTTGCCGGTCCTGCCAACGATCCCAAGTGCCGCGTCACCGCCCTGCGCGTGCCGGGCGGCGCGAGCATGCCGCGCAAGCAAATCGACGACTACACCAAGTTCGTCGGCATCTACGGTGCCAAGGGTCTGGCCTACATCAAGGTCAACGAGCGCGCCAAGGGCGTTGAGGGCCTGCAGTCGCCGATCGTCAAGAACATCCCGCTGGACAACATCAACGTGATCCTCGATCGCGTCGGTGCGGTCGATGGCGACATCGTGTTCTTCGGCGCCGACAAGTCCAAGATCGTCTCCGAAGCCCTCGGCGCGCTGCGCGTCAAGCTCGGTCATGATCTGAACCTGCTGACCTGTGAGTGGGCGCCGCTGTGGGTGGTCGATTTCCCGATGTTCGAGGAAAACGACGACGGCTCGCTGTCGGCCATGCACCATCCGTTTACTGCACCGAAGTGCTCGCCCGAGGAGCTGGAGGCCAACCCGGCCGCCGCGCTGTCGCGGGCCTATGACATGGTGCTCAACGGCACTGAGCTGGGTGGCGGTTCGATCCGTATCCACAGCAAGGACATGCAGCAGTCGGTGTTCCGCGTGCTCGGCATCAGCGAGGAAGAGCAGCAGGAGAAGTTCGGCTTCCTGCTCGATGCGCTGAAGTACGGTGCGCCGCCGCACGGTGGCCTGGCCTTCGGTCTGGATCGTCTGGTGATGCTGATGACCGGCGCCCACTCGATCCGTGAAGTGATCGCCTTCCCGAAAACCCAGAGCGCCGCCTGTGTGATGACCCAGGCGCCGGGTGTGGTGGACGCCAAGCAGCTGCGCGAGCTGAATATCCGCCTGCGCGAGCAGGCCAAAGCCGAGTAAGTCGCTACAGGAGCCTGGTCATGCCAGGCTCCTTGCATTTCAGTCGGCAAAAATTACAGGATCCCTCAGAAACACGACGGAGAAAGTCATGGCAGGTCATTCCAAATGGGCCAACATCAAGCACCGCAAGGGACGCCAGGACGCCAAGCGCGGCAAGATCTTCACCAAACTGATTCGTGAGCTGACCGTCGCCGCCAAGGGCGGGGCGATTTCGGCCGACAACCCGCGTCTGCGTCTGGCGGTGGACAAGGCGCTGACCGCCAATATGTCGCGCGATGTGATCGATCGCGCCATCGCCCGTGGCGCGGGCAATAACGAGGCCGACAACGTCGCCGAGCTGAGCTACGAAGGCTACGCGCCGAGCGGCGTGGCGATCATCGTCGAGGCGATGACCGACAACCGCAACCGCACCGCCGCCGAAGTGCGTCATGCCTTCAGCAAGTGCGGCGGCAACCTCGGCACCGACGGCTCGGTGGCTTACATGTTCGAGCGCAAGGGGCAGATCAGCTTTGCACCGGGCATTGACGAAGACGCACTGATGGAAGCGGCGCTGGAAGCCGGCGCGGACGATGTGGAAATGGGTGAGGACGGCTCGGCGCTGGTCTCCACCAGCTTCACCGAGTTCCATGCCGTCAACGAGGCGCTGGCGGCGGCCGGCTTCAAGGCCGATGAAGCCGACATTGCGATGATCCCCTCGATCAGTGCGCCGATCACCGATCTTGAAACCGCGCAGAAGGTCATCAAGCTGATCGACATGCTGGAAGATCTGGACGACGTGCAGAACGTCTACCACAACGCGGAAATCCCCGACGAGATCATGGCCCAGCTCGGCTGAGCCCTGCGCAATCCCGTATACTCGCCCGCTCTGGATGAATGAACAGTGCGAGTGTGGCATGACCCTGATCCTCGGTATCGACCCCGGTTCGCGCATCACCGGCTACGGCGTGGTGCGTGACACCGGGCGTGGCTGCGAATACGTGGCCTCCGGCTGCATCCGCACCGGTGAGGGGCCGCTGCCTGAGCGGCTGCAGAAGGTCTACCGTGGCGTGCGGGAAATTATCCGCCTGCACGGGCCGGTGATGATGGGCATCGAGCAGGTGTTCATGTCCCGCAACCCGGATTCTGCCCTCAAGCTCGGCCAGGCCCGCGGTGCAGCGATTGTCGCCGCGGTGGAGGAGGGGCTGAGCGTGGATGAATACACCGCCAGCCAGGTCAAGCAGGCGATTGCCGGCAGCGGCGGCGCGGCCAAGGAGCAGGTGCAGTTGATGGTCATGCACTTGCTCAAGCTGGTGAAAAAGCCACAGATCGATGCCTCCGATGCGCTGGCCATCGCCCTCTGCCATGCCCATCACCGGCAGAGCCTGATTCCCCATGGCCTGGCCAGCGCGCGTCGGCGCAGCGGCCGGCTGCGTCTCTGACCCCAAGGAACACGGATATGATCGGACGTCTGCGCGGTCTGCTGGCCGAAAAACAGCCGCCGCACCTGATGGTAGAGGCCGGCGGTGTCGGCTATGAGCTGGAAATGCCGTTGAGCAGCCTGTATCGCCTGCCGGCGATCGGCGAGCCGGTGACGCTCTACACCCATCTGGTGGTGCGCGAGGATGCGCATTTGCTTTACGGCTTTGCCGAGCGCCGCGAGCGCGAGCTGTTTCGCGAGTTGATCCGTCTGAATGGCGTCGGGCCGAAGCTGGCGCTGGCGCTGATGTCGGCGCTGGAAGTCGATGATCTGGTGCGCTGCGTGCAGCAGGACGACCTCAAGTCCCTGACCCGCGTGCCGGGGGTGGGCAAGAAGACCGCCGAGCGGCTGTTGGTCGAGCTGCGTGATCGCTTCACGGCCTGGGAAACCCAGCCGGGCGTGATTGCCCTGGCACTGGAACCGACGCGCAGCGCGCCGGTCTCAAGCGCCGAAAGTGATGCGGTCAGCGCCCTGACCACACTGGGCTTCAAGCCCGCCGAGGCTGCCCGCGCGGTGGCAGCCGTGCTGGAAGATGGCCTGTCCAGCGAAGAACTGATCCGCCGTGCCCTCAAGGGCATGGCCTGAACCGGATGACTGCCCATGATTGAAGCCGATCGCCTGATCGCCGCCACAGCCCGCGAGCGCGAGGACCAAGTCGACCGCGCCATCCGTCCGCTCAAGCTGGCCGAGTACATCGGCCAGCCGGTGGTGCGCGAGCAGATGGAGCTATTCATCCGCGCCGCCCGCGGGCGCAGCGAGGCGCTGGACCATACGCTGATCTTCGGCCCGCCGGGCCTTGGCAAGACCACGCTGGCCAACATCATTGCCCAGGAGATGGGCGTGTCGATCAAGAGCACCTCAGGCCCGGTGCTGGAGCGTCCGGGTGATCTGGCCGCGCTGCTGACTAACCTCGAGCCTGGCGATGTGCTGTTTGTCGATGAGATCCATCGCCTGTCGCCGGTGGTCGAGGAGGTGCTCTATCCGGCCATGGAGGACTACCAGCTCGATATCATGATCGGCGAGGGGCCGGCGGCGCGCTCAATCAAGCTGGACCTGCCGCCCTTCACCCTGATCGGCGCCACCACCCGGGCCGGGATGCTGACCAACCCGCTGCGCGACCGCTTCGGGATCATCCAGCGTCTGGAGTTCTATTCCATCGAGGATCTGGCGACCATCGTCAGCCGCTCGGCGCAGATTCTCGGGCTGCCCACCGACCCGGACGGTGCCTTCGAGATTGCCCGCCGGGCGCGCGGCACGCCGCGCATCGCCAACCGCCTGCTGCGCCGGGTGCGTGATTACGCCGAGGTGCGCGGGCAGGGGGTGATCAGCCGGCATATTGCCGATCGTGCGCTGGACATGCTGGACATCGATGCCCACGGTTTCGACCATCAGGACCGCCGCCTGCTGCTGACCATGATCGACAAGTTCGATGGTGGCCCGGTGGGGCTGGATAACCTCTCGGCGGCGATCGGTGAAGAACGTCACACCATCGAGGATGTGCTTGAGCCCTACCTGATTCAGCAGGGTTACATCATGCGCACCCCCCGTGGCCGGGTGGTGACGCGGCACGCCTATCTGCACTTTGGTCTGGACGTTCCCGGGCGCTTGGGTGAGCGGCTGGCGGATGCGTCCGGTCAGGGTGTCGACTGAAGCAAAAATACTTGGCCAGCCCGTTGGCAAGCCGATAAGCCGGGAATAGAGTATGCGCGCGCAAGATCAGGGTCAGCCCTTCAGCCATCGGTGCCGGGTCTATTACGAAGACACCGACGCCGGTGGCGTTGTCTATTACGTCAATTACCTCAAATTCATGGAGCGCGCACGCAGCGAATGGTTGCGGGCGCTGGGTGTCGTGCAATCGCAACTGGCGCAGGAGAACATCCTGTTCGTGGTGCATTCTCTGGATACCCGCTACCTCGCACCGGCACGTCTTGACGATGCCCTGCAGGTCAGCGCCGAAGTGCTCGAGCTGAACCGTGCCAGCCTGATTTTCCGTCAGCAAGTGCGCCGCGTCGCGGATGACGTCCTGTTGTGCGAGGGGCGTGTCACCGTGGCCTGTGTGCGCGCCGACAGTTTCCGACCCCGGGCGATCCCCGCTGCCGTGCAGGCCGCCATCGCCGCCGGGTCCCTTCCCGCAGGAGAGTAAGCGTGCAAGCCAATGCCGTTGAGCATATGTCGATCTGGGGCCTGATCAGCGATGCGAGCATCGTCGTGCAGTTGGTGATGCTGGCGCTGCTTGCTGCTTCCATCACTTCCTGGGTGATGATCTTTCAGCGCAGCAACCTGCTGCGCGCTGCCAAGCGCAGTCTGGATGGCTTCGAGGAGCGCTTCTGGTCGGGGATCGATCTGTCCAAGCTGTATCGTCAGGCGGCCAGCGACCCGGACCCGGACTCGGGAACCGAGCAGATCTTCCGTGCCGGCTTCAAGGAGTTCTCCCGCCTGCGCCAGCAGCCGGGTGTCGATCCGGATGCGGTGATGGATGGCGTCAACCGCGCCATGCGCGTGGCCATTTCCCGTGAGGAAGAAAAGCTCGAACATGGCCTGCCTTTCCTTGCCACGGTCGGCTCGACCAGCCCGTATGTCGGTCTGTTCGGCACCGTGTGGGGGATCATGAACTCGTTCCTCGGTCTCTCCCAGGCCCAGCAGGCTACCCTGGCCACCGTGGCGCCGGGCATTGCCGAGGCGCTGATCGCCACCGCCATTGGCCTGTTTGCGGCGATTCCGGCGGTGGTGGCTTACAACCGCTTCTCGGCGCGCGGTGAGCTGTTGATCAACCGTTATTACACCTTTGCCGACGAATTCCAGGCCATCCTGCACCGCAAGGTGCATGCCAGCGACGAATGATGCGTGACCCCGGCGCCCGTCGGGTGCGCCGGGGTGCCGGAACTCCTACAGGTTCGAGACCAGATGGCCAGAATTCGCAACAGACGCAAGCCAGTCGCCGAGATGAACGTCGTGCCCTACATCGACGTCATGCTGGTGCTGCTGGTGATCTTCATGGTGACCGCGCCGATGCTCAATCAGGGTGTCAAGGTCGATTTGCCCAAGGTCAGCAGCGAGGCGCTGCCCCAGGACAACAACGCCCAGGTGCTGACCATTTCCATCAAGGCAGACCGCACCTATTACTGGAACATGGGCAGTGAGGTCGATACTGATACGGTGCAAGACCGTGCGCTGACCCTTGAACAGATGACTCAGGCGGTCACCGCGATCCTCAGCCAGGGCCGCAGCCAGGGCAAGCAGATCCAGGTGTTTGTCCGCGGTGACCAGGCGGTCGACTACGGCGCCGTGATGCAGGCGATGGGCGGTCTGCAGCAGGCCGGTGTCGGCAATGTCGGTCTGATCACCGAGGCACCCTGATGCGACTGCCGATGCGCTCCCCCTCGGAGGGCTACTTCTGGCCGACCCTCTGGGCCGTACTGCTGCACGTGCTGATTGCCGTGCTGCTGTTCGTCAGCTTCAGCTTTGCGCCTGAGCTCCCGCCGGCGCGCCCGATCGTGCAGGCGACGCTCTATCAGTTGCAGTCGCAGAGCCAGGCCACGGTGCAGACTAATCAGAAGATTGCTGGTGAGGCCCGCCAGACCTCCGCGCCGCAGTATCAGCCGGATCAGCAGGAACAGCGCCGCCAGGCACAGGAAGCCGCCGCGCGTGCGGCGGCAGCCAAGGCCGCCGAAGCGAAGCAGCAGGCCGCGGCCAAGGCTAAGGCCGAGGCGGAGGCGGAAGCGCAGAAAAAAGCTGAGGCGCAGAAGCAGGCACAAGCGGAGGCCCAGAAGAAAGCTGAAGCGCAGAAAAAAGCCGAAGCCGAGAAAAAAGCCGAACAGGCCGAGCTGGCTCGCAAGAAAGCTGCTGAAGAAGCGGCCAAGAAGAAGGCCGCCGAGGAAGCCGCCAAGAAAAAGGCCGCTGAAGACGCCGCGAAGAAGAAAGCGGCTGAGGAGGCGGCGAAGAAAAAAGCTGCCGAAGAGGCCGCCAAGAAGAAGGCGGCTGAGGAAGCCGCGAAGAAAAAGGCTGCGGCGGAAGCGGCCAAGAAGAAAGCCGCTGAAGAGGCTCGCCAGAAGGCCGCCGCCGATGCCGCGCGCGCGCGCAAGGCTGAAGAGGACAAAAAGGCCGCCGCCCTCGCAGAGCTTTTGTCGGATAACGTGCAGCGTCAGCAGGCGCTGGCCGACACCGTGGGCAACCAGGTGGCCGGCAGTCTGGATGATCTGATCATCAACCTGGTCAGCCAGCAGTGGCGGCGTCCGCCGTCGGCGCGTAACGGCATGAGCGTCGAGGTGCTGATTCAGATGCTGCCGGATGGCACCATCACCAATGCCCGGGTCAGTCGCTCCAGTGGCGATGGTCCCTTCGACAACTCGGCGGTCGCGGCTGTACGTAACGTGGGTCGCATCCCGGAAATGCAGCAACTGGATCGCGCGACCTTCGACCGTATGTACCGGCAACGTCGCATCATCTTCAAACCGGAGGATTTGAGCCTGTGAATACCCTGATTCGCCTCGCCCTGCTGGGGCTGGTCATGCTGAGCGGCATGGCCCAGGCGGCTGACCCGCTGGTGATTTCCAGTGGTACGGACCGTGCCACACCGATTGCCGTGGTGCCCTTTGGCGGCGCAGGTGCTGGCCTACCGGAGGACATGGCGCAGATCATCGGCAGCGACCTGCGCAACTCCGGTTATTTTGAGCCGATTCCGCCGCAAAACATGATCAGCCGGCCCAGCCAGCCGGGTGAGATCATCTACCGCGATTGGCAGGCGTTGGGCGCTCAGTATGTGCTGATCGGCAATGTCCAGCCGGGCGGGGCGGGTGTGCAGATCCAGTATTCGCTGTTCAATGTCACCACCCAGCAGCAGGTGGATGCCGGCAACGTCTCGGGCAGCACGGCGCAGCTGCGCGACATGGCGCATTACATCGCCGATCAGGCCTTCGAGAAGCTCACCGGGATCAAGGGCGCTTTCTCGACCCGTCTGCTGTATGTCACCGCGGAGCGCTTTGGCGCCAACAATACCCGCTACACCCTGCAGCGCTCCGACTATGACGGTGCGCGGGCTGTGACATTGCTGCAGTCCCGCGAGCCGATCCTCTCGCCGAGCTTTGCCCCGGATGGCCGGCGGATCGCCTATGTCTCTTTCGAGCAGCGTCGTCCGCGCATCTTCATTCAGCACATTGATACGGGCCGCCGCGAGCAGGTCACCGACTTTGAGGGCCTCAATGGTGCGCCGGCTTGGTCGCCGGACGGTGGACGCCTGGCCTTTGTCCTGTCCCGCGATGGCAATCCGGAGATCTATGTCATGGACATGGGCAGCCGCCAGCTGCGCCGCGTGACCAGTCACCCGGCGATCGATACCGAGCCGTTCTGGGGCAAGGATGGACAGACGCTGTACTTCACCTCTGACCGGGGCGGGCGTCCGCAGATCTATAAAACCAGCATTCACGGTGGCGGTGCCGAGCGGGTCACGTTTGTGGGCAATTACAACGCCAATCCCAAGCTGTCCGCCGATGAAAAGACCCTGGTGATGGTGCACCGTCAGGACGGTTTCACGGTGTTCCGCGTGGCCGCTCAGGACCTGCAGCGTGGCACGGTGCGCGTGCTGTCTGCGCAGACCAGTCTGGATGAGTCGCCCACTGTTGCGCCCAATGGCGCCATGCTAATCTACGCCACCCGCCAGCAGGGCAGGGGAGTCTTGATGCTCGTGTCCACCAATGGTCGCGTGAGGCTCCCGCTTCCTGTTGCTCAAGGCGAAGTCCGAGAGCCTTCCTGGTCCCCCTACCTGAACTGATGCGGTTTTTAACTGTAGTACCAAACACACCTGTGGGGTTTTAGGAGTTACATGATGGAAATGCTGAAATTCGGCAAATTTGCTGTGCTGGGCCTGGCCATGGCAGTTGCCGTTGGCTGTTCGTCCAAGGGCGGTGATGCGGCGGGCGAGGGTGCCGTGGACCCGAATGCGAGCTACGGCTCCGATGTGAATGCACGTGCCATGGATAACGGCCTGAGCAGCGAAGAAGCGGCTCTGCGCGCCATCACCACCTTCTACTTCGAGTACGACAGCTCCGACCTGAAACCGGAAGCCATGCGTGCCCTGGACGTACACGCACGTGATCTGCAGGCTAACGGTGCCCGCGTCGTGCTGGAAGGCCACGCTGACGAGCGCGGTACCCGCGAGTACAACATGGCCCTGGGCGAGCGTCGTGCCAAGGCTGTGCAGCGTTACCTGGTGCTGCAGGGTGTCTCCCCGGCCCAGCTGGAGCTGGTGTCCTACGGTGAAGAGCGTCCGTCCGTCATGGGCAGCGGCGAGGGTAGCTGGGCGCAGAACCGTCGCGTCGAACTGCGCAAGTAAGCCGTCATGCTCAGGTTCCCCCGTCATTTCATCCTGAGTGCCTTGCTGGTCAGCCCGCTCACGCTGCAGGCCCAGCAGGTTCCGGTTACTGATGTACAGGGCGGCTACTACCCGCCCGCCGGCCAGGGCATGGCGGGTGGAGCCTATGTGGGGGGCGCTGCGGCGCCCGTCACAGCACAGGGCGAGCTGTTCATGCAGCTGCAGCAGCTGCAGGAAGAGACCGCCCGGCTGCGCGGTATGCTCGAAGAGCAGCAATACGAGATTCAGCGCCTCAAGCAGGAAGGGCTGGAGCGTTACCAGGATCTGGACAGTCGTCTTTCTGCCGGTGCAGCCGCGCCGGCGCCGCTGGACCCGGCAGCGCCAGCGCCTGCGGCTACGGAGGCGGGTACCGCCACTGCGCCAGTGGTGGCAGCGCCCGGTGATCCGGCCAAAGAAAAGCTCTTTTATGATGCGGCGTTCGACCTGATCAAGGCCAAGGATTTTGCCAAGGCGGATCAGGCGTTCACGGCCTTTCTCGGCCGTTACCCCAACAGCCAGTATTCAGCCAATGCCCAGTACTGGCTGGGTGAAGTCAAGCTGGCCCGTGGTGATCTGGCCGCAGCGGGTCAGGCGTTTGCCCGTGTGGCGCAGGCCTGGCCGCAGCACCAGAAGGTGGCAGATGCCATGTATAAGCTGGGGGATGTCGAGCGTCGTCTCGGTAACCGTGACAAGGCCCGCGCGGCATTCCAGCAGGTGGTCACCCGTTATCCGGGCAGCTCCGCCGCTCAGCTCGCGCAGCGTGAGCTGACCCGCCTCTGAAGCGCGTCCGCTGTCGAAGAACCCGCGCCTGGCGCGGGTTTTTTCGTTACACTGGCCGCCCTCCTTTTTCAGCAACGGAGGCGGTTGGCCTGTTCCGCCATCACGCCCGGTGCCTATGAATCGAACCTTGCGAATTACCGAAATCTTCTACTCGCTGCAGGGCGAGACCCGCACGGCTGGCCTGCCGACCGTGTTTGTGCGCCTGACCGGCTGCCCGCTGCGCTGCCACTACTGCGATACGGCCTATGCCTTCAGCGGTGGCGAAACCATGACCCTCGAGCAGATCCTGGCCCAGGTGGCCCGCTACCGTCCGCGCTATGTCTGCGTGACCGGCGGCGAGCCTCTGGCGCAGCCGAATGTCATCCCGCTGCTCAGCGCACTCTGTGATACCGGGTATGAGGTGTCGCTGGAAACCAGTGGCGCGCTGGATATTGCCCCGGTGGATCGGCGGGTCAGTCGGGTGGTGGATCTGAAGACGCCGGCCTCCGGTGAGCTGGGGCGCAATCGCTACGAGAACCTGGCCGAGCTGACCCCCCATGATCAGGTCAAGTTCGTCATCTGCTCCCGTGAGGATTACGACTGGGCGGTCTCCAAGCTGATCGAATACCGTCTGGAGCAGCGTGCCGGTGAGGTGCTCATGTCGCCCAGCCATCGCCAGCTCGATGCCCGTGCGCTGGCGGACTGGATCGTGGCGGATAATCTGCCAGTGCGCCTGCAACTGCAGTTGCACAAGTACCTGTGGAATGACGAGCCCGGCCACTGATCGCGAGGATTTTGACATGACAGACAAGAAGGCCGTCATCCTGCTCTCCGGGGGCCTTGATTCGGCCACCGTGCTGGCCATGGCGCGTGCCGAAGGCTATGCCTGCTACACCATGAGTTTTGATTATGGGCAGCGGCATCGTGCCGAGCTGCAGGCGGCTGAGCGCGTCGCGCACCAGCTGGGCGCCGTGGAGCACAAGGTGGTTGGCATCGACCTCAACGGGATTGGCGGCTCGGCGCTGACCGACAGTTCGATCGCCGTCCCCGAGCAGGCCAGCGAAGGTATCCCGATCACCTATGTGCCGGCGCGCAACACCTTGTTCCTGTCGCTGGCGCTGGGCTGGGCCGAGGTGCTGGGTGCCCGTGACATCTTCATCGGCGTCAATGCGGTGGATTACTCCGGTTATCCGGACTGTCGCCCGGCGTTTATCGAGGCCTTCGAGCGGCTGGCCAATCTAGCGACCCGCGAGGGGATCGAGGGTCAGGGCTTTAGGATCCGTGCGCCGCTGCAGTTTCTGTCCAAGGCAGAGATCATCCAGGCGGGGATCGAGCGCGGTGTGGATTTCGCGCTGACGGTGTCCTGCTATCAGGCTGATGCCGAAGGGCGGGCCTGTGGTCGCTGCGACAGCTGCCGGCTGCGTGCCGCCGGCTTTGCCGCGGCCGCGGTGGCGGATCCGACCCGCTACGCCTGAAATTTCTTTCGTGAGGTGTTGTATTTACCTTGGAAATCAGTAATATACGCCTCGCGTTGGGTCGTTAGCTCAGTGGTAGAGCAGTTGGCTTTTAACCAATTGGTCGTAGGTTCGACCCCTACACGACCCACCACTTTCCCCTCTGATTCATCACGAATCACTCCCCTGTGTAATCCCGTCTGGTGTTCTGGAACGGGTCTATACTCCGGTTCCCGCACCCAGCTTTGAGGTGCCGTGAACATGACACAGATCCCCGAACGTCTCCTGGTCCAGGCTCATCTGGATGCCAAGCAACCGCGTATTCTGACCGAGCAGGAAATCGCTGATTATCGTCAGGCCATTGCCGCTGAACTCAAGGCGCGTGATGCGGTACTGGTTGCCCACTACTACACCGATCCGCTGATCCAGGCGCTGGCCGAGGCAACCGGTGGCTGTGTGGCGGATTCACTGGAAATGGCGCGCTTTGGCAGTCAGCACCCGGCCTCGACCATCGTGGTGGCGGGCGTGAAGTTCATGGGCGAGACCGCCAAGATCCTCAATCCGGAAAAGCGCGTGCTGATGCCGACACTTGAGGCCACCTGCTCGCTGGATCTGGGCTGCCCGGTCGAGGAGTTTTCCGCCTTCTGTGACCAGCATCCCGACCGTACCGTGGTGGTCTATGCCAACACCTCGGCGGCCGTCAAGGCACGGGCTGACTGGGTGGTCACCTCCAGCTGTGCCCTGGAAATCGTCGAGAGCCTGATGGACAACGGCGAGAAGATCCTCTGGGCGCCTGACCAGCATCTGGGGCGCTATATCCAGAAGGAGACCGGGGCTGACATGCTGCTCTGGGAGGGCTCCTGCATCGTTCATGAGGAGTTCAAGGCCCGTCAGCTGCACGATCTCAAAGCGCTTTATCCAGATGCCGCCGTGCTGGTACACCCGGAGTCGCCCGAGGCGGTGATCGAGCTGGCCGATGCGGTGGGCTCCACCAGTCAGCTGATCAAGGCCGCCCAGACCCTGCCCAACAACATCTTCATCGTGGCGACCGACCGCGGCATCCTCTACAAGATGCAGCAGTTGTGCCCGGGCAAGTCCTTTATCGAGGCGCCGACGGCCGGGCAGGGCGCAACCTGCCGTAGCTGTGCGCATTGCCCGTGGATGGCGATGAATACCCTCGAGCGTACCCTGCAGTGCCTGCAGACGGGCAGCAACGAGATTCAGGTGGACCCGGCCTTGGTGCCGCGTGCCGTGCGGCCGTTGCGCCGCATGCTGGACTTCACGCAGGCCCTGCACCTGCAGCAGCACGGCAACACCTGAGCCGCGGCGCCCTCACGGGCCGCGTGATGGTATGTGGCCTGCTCAAGGGGCTGGCCAGTGCCCCTTGTGGCGGTCAGCCACACTTCTTTAGCGCAGCAGACCTTCCACCGCGCGCTGCTCGGCCTGCAGCGCGTCATAGCGGGCGTCGATGCGCGCTGCCAGCGGGAAGTTGCTGGCGGCCCGGCGCCGGGCAAAGTCCAGCTGCTCAAGCGCCTGCGGGTAATCGCCGACCAGGGCAAAGTACTCGGCGCGCGCCTGATGCACGCCAATGATGTTCCCGGACAGGCCGCGGGTTTCCGCCTGCAGGTACCACAGCGCGCTATCCCCCGGTCGGTCGGCCAGCAGGGTATCCAGGGTGCGCTCGGCTTCACGCACCTGGCCCTGCTTGAGCTGCAGCTGTGCCTGTTGTCGGCGCAGCGGGTAGCTGGAGGGCTGGCGGGCCAGCAGGCGATTCAGGCGCTGCGCGGCGTCTGTCAGGCGGTTGCCAGCGATGTCCAGCTCGATCAGGGCCAGATGGTAGAGCGGCTCCTCGGGGCTTTCGCTGAGCAAGGTCTGCAGCTCGCGCCGCGCCTCGGCCGACTGCCCGGCGCGGCTGTGGGCCAGTGCCAGGCCATAGCGGGCGGCCGCATCCTGGGCATTCTCATCAAGGCGAGCGCGAAAACGCCGCAGCGCAAGGCCAGGGGTGGTCTCGTAATGCAGCTGCAGGCGGGCGCGCATGCGCTGGTACTCCAGGCTGTCCTGCCGGCCGCTGGCGGGCAGCTGCTCGGCGCGGTTGCGCGTGTCCGCCACCCGTGACTCGCTGAGCGGGTGGGTGAGCAGAAACTCCGGCGGCACCCGGCTGTAGCGGTACTGGCGCACCAGGCGCTCGAACATGTCCGGCATGCTGCGCGGGTCAAAGCCGGCCCGCTGCAGGTTGAGCAGGCCGATGCGGTCAGCCTCCTGCTCGTTCTGCCGCGAGAAGCTGCGCTGTGCCTGAATGGCCGCTGCCTGGGTCGAGGCGATGGCTGCGATGCCGGCATCGCCAGCGCCGGCCGCCGCGGCGACCACGCCGGCCAGCATGGCGGCCATCAGTGGCACCTGCAGGCGGCGCTGCTCCTCAAGGCCGCGTGCAAAGTGCCGCTGCGAGAGGTGCGCCAGTTCGTGGGCCATCACCGAGGCGTATTCACCTTCAGTCTCGGCATGCAGAAACAGCCCGCCATTCACGCCGACCACCCCGCCAGGCACTGCGAAAGCGTTGAGCTGCGGACTGTCCAGCAGCACGAACACCAGACGGCGATCCTCCAGCTGGCTGGTTTCGGCCAGCCGGTAGACGCTGCGCTCGACGTAGTCGCTCAGCAGTGGATCATCCAGCGTGCGCACCTGGCCGCGCAGCATGCTCAGCCAGGCCCGGCCGAGCTGGTGTTCCTGCTCGGGCGAGACGATCGCCGAGCTGGCATCGCCCAGAGAAGGCAATGGGCTGGCCGGCAGCGGTGTCGCCAGCAGGCAGGCCAGCGCCAGCAGGGCAGGACGTAGATCGGGCATGATGAAGCCGCTCACAGAAAGGCAGACCGCTACTCTAGCCCTAGTCATTGGCGGCTGGCCAGTCAGGGGGGGCTTGGGTATGCTGCGCCGATTTGCGGGGATGCATGATGAGCGAGACTGAGCGGCCACTGCCGCCTTTTGATGCCGAGCTGGATGCGCGGGGGCTGAACTGCCCGCTGCCGCTGCTCAAGGCCAAACTCGAGCTCAACCGCCTGCCCAGCGGGGCGGTGCTCAAGGTGTTGGCCACCGATGCCGGCTCCCAGCGCGACCTGCGAGCCTTCGCCCGGCTGGCAGGGCATCAGCTGCTGCACGAGGATCAGCTTGAGGGCTGCTTCCGCTACTGGCTGTGCAAGGCCTGAAGGCGCTGCGCAACCTGCTTGGGATGGAGTGAGGAATACCGATGCTTTCGGTCGTGCGTGACTGGTTCTACCGCTATCTCTCCGATGAAGAGGCCGTGGTACTGGGCGTGATCCTGGTGCTGGGTTTTAGCGCGATTCTCACCCTGGGCGGTATGCTGGCGCCGGTGCTGGCCGGGCTGGTGCTGGCCTTTCTGATGCAGGGGCTGGTCGGGACGCTGGAGCGCCTGAGAGCGCCCCACGGGCTGGCGGTCTGGACGGTGTTTGCGCTGTTCGTCGCGGCGCTGGCGGTGGTCTTGCTGCTGCTGGTGCCCTTGTTCTGGCGGCAGCTGTTGACCCTGTTCAACGAGCTGCCGCGCATGCTGGGTGAATGGCAGAGCATGCTGTTGCTTCTACCTGAGCGCTATCCGCAACTGGTCACCGAGGAGCAGATCCTGCGCGGCATCGAGGCGGCGCGCGGCGAGCTGGGCCGGGTTGGCCAGTGGCTGCTGTCCTGGTCGCTGGCCAGTGTGTCGATTCTGGTCACCATGATGATCTACCTGGTGCTGGTGCCGATCCTGGTGTTCTTCTTCCTCAAGGATCGCCAGCAGATCGTGCGCTGGTTCATCGGTTATCTGCCCCGGCAGCGCGGTCTGATGACCCGGGTCTGGCAGGAAATGAACCTGCAGATTGCCAACTACATCCGCGGCAAGGTGATCGAGATCGTCATCACCGGCGGGGTCACCTACGTGGCCTTTGCCGTGCTCGGCCTCAACTACGCGGCATTGCTGGCGCTGCTGGTCGGCTTGTCCGTGGTGGTGCCTTATGTCGGGGCGGTGGTCGTTACGGTTCCGGTGGCGCTGATCGGCCTGTTTCAGTGGGGCTGGGGCGATCAGTTTATCTACCTGATGCTCGCTTACGGGATCATCCAGGCGCTGGATGGCAACGTGCTGGTGCCGCTGCTGTTCTCCGAGGCGGTCAACCTGCACCCGGTGGCGATCATCTGCGCGGTGCTGCTGTGTGGCGGGCTGTGGGGGTTCTGGGGGGTGTTCTTTGCCATCCCGCTGGCCACCCTGTTCAAGGCGCTGCTCAACGCCTGGCCGCGGCGGGTGCGCGACAGTCTGTCAACGCAAGACTGAGGCGCCGCTGCTCAGCAAAACCCCGCCATCTGGCGGGGTTCGTCTAATTACTCTCCGGCGTGTAGGGCGCGGGCTGCGTCGAGTACCGCTTCGGCATGCCCGGGTACCTTGACGCCCCGCCACTCGTGGCGCAGCACGCCCTGGGCGTCGATCAGGAAGGTGCTGCGCTCGATGCCCAGGTACTCCTTGCCATAGAGTTTCTTCGGCTTGATCACCGCAAACAGCTGGCAGAGCTGCTCATCGGCATCGCTGATCAGCTCGAAGGGGAAGCCCTGCTTGGCCTTGAAGTTTTCATGGGTGCGCAGGCTGTCGCGCGAGACGCCGAAAATCTGCGTGTTGGTGGCAGCAAAGGCGTCATGCAAGTCGCGGAAGTTCTGCCCCTCGGTCGTGCAGCCCGGGGTGTTGTCCTTGGGATAGAAGTACAGGACCACCTGGCGACCGAGCAGGGCGTCACGGTTCAGGTGCTGGCCGCTGGTGGCTGAAACCTGGAAGTCCGGGGCGGGGGTGTCGAGGGCTACGGACATGGCGAGAGCTCCTTGTAACGGGGTCAGAGATTCTGCGGCCGCCACGGCTCGAGCAGGGCGTCCAGGTTGAGGGCTTCGGCAAAGTCGAGGAACTGGTCGCGCAGCCAGCTGATCTGGGTGCCCGGCGGGAGGGTCACGGTGATGGTGGCATTGAGCAGCGCTGCACCGGTCTGCGGCGCCTCGAAGGTGTCGCAGACCAGGTTCTCAAGCTCCACCTGATGATCGCGGAAGAACTGGCACAGCTCCCCCAGGATGTCCGGGCGATAGGCAGCGCTGACGTAGGCCACATAAGGCAGGGCATTGGGGCGCGGATCGGCCGCGGCACTGCGCAGGGCGTTGATGCTCAGCTGATGGCGCTTGGCCAGGGTCGGCAGGCTGGCTTCAAGGCGCGCCAGTCCATCCCAGCCGCCGGTCACCTGCAGGATCAGCGCGCTGTATTCACCGTGACGGCTCAGGCGGCTGCTGACCACATTGCAGCGGCACTCCATGCAGGTGCGGCACAGGAGGCTGGCCAGTTCGGAGGGCGAGGTGCCCATGGCACTGATCACCAGGGACTGTTCACGGGGAGGGGTAACGGACATGCGTGGTTCCTGCAGCTAAAGAGTGCCGACAGCCGGGTGTCGACAGGGTGCGAAAGGGTAGCGAAAAGCGCTGCCAAGGGGAATGCCTGCACCGGGATGGCCCGCTTGTGCAAGCCTGGAGCCATCAGTACCATGGCGGCTTTCTCTATTGCGAGTGGCAGGGGTGGTTGCATGATTTCCGGCAGCATTGTGGCATTGGTTACGCCCATGGATGCACAGGGCGCCCTGGATTGGGAGAGCCTGACCCAGCTGGTGGATTTCCATGTTCGCGAGGGCACCCACGCCATCGTTGCGGTCGGCACCACCGGTGAGTCGGCGACTCTGGATGTCGATGAGCATGTGGCGGTGATCCGCCATGTGGTGCGCGAGGTGGCCGGGCGCATTCCGGTGATTGCCGGCACCGGCGCCAACTCGACCCGCGAAGCTATCGAGCTGACCGCCTCGGCCAAGGCCGCGGGCGCAGATGCCTGCCTGCTGGTCACTCCCTACTACAACAAGCCGACCCAGGAAGGCCTGTACCTGCACCACAAGGCCATCGCCGAGGCGGTGGCCATTCCACAGATCCTCTACAACGTACCCGGGCGCACCGCCTGCGACATGCTGGCGGATACCGTGGCGCGCCTGTCTTCTGTGCCCAACATCATTGGCGTCAAGGAGGCCACCGGCAACCTTGAGCGTGCCCGTGAGGTGCTGGACAAGGTCGCAGCGGATTTCCTGGTCTACTCCGGTGACGATGCAACCGCCGTCGAGCTGATGCTGATGGGCGGCAAGGGCAACATCTCGGTGACCGCCAACGTCGCCCCGCGCGCGATGAGCGAGCTGTGCGTGGCGGCCATGCGCGGTGACGCGGAGACGGCGCGTGCCATCAACCAGCGCCTGATGCCGCTGCACCAGCAGCTGTTCTGCGAAGCCAACCCGATCCCGGTGAAGTTCGCCCTGCATGAGATGGGCCTGATTCCGGCCGGCATTCGTCTGCCGCTGACCTGGCTCAGCCAGGGCTGCCATGAGCCGCTGCGCCAGGCCATGCGCCAGTCCGGTGTACTGGCCTGATCGACGGAGAACATGCATGAAGCGACTGGCCGGTTTTTCCGTCCTTGCCCTGACCCTGGCAACCACCAGCGGCTGCGGCTGGCTGTGGGGTGAAGAGGGCTATTTCCGCGATCGCGGCAGCGATTACCTGACGGCGCGTGAAACACCGCCGATGCAGGTGCCCGAGGATGCGCGTACCCGCCGCCTCGATCCACTGCTGCCGGTGCCCCCGGCGATTGCATTGCCTGAAGGGCGCACCGCGTTTGAGATTCCGCGCCCGCAAGCGCTGGGTATAGATGCCCAGGCGGGTGCCTTCAGCCTGCAGACCAGTGGCGAGCGCCGCTGGCTGCTGGCGCAGATTCCTCCCGCTCAGGTCTGGCCGCAGGCGCGCGCTTTCTTCGATGAGCTGGGCCTGCCGGTGGCCAGCGAGCGCCCCGAGCGCGGTGAGCTGATCAGCGCCTGGAGCGTCTTGCCGCGCGGCTTCCAGCGTCACCTGCGTGACGAGAGCGCCGAGGCCAGCCTTCGCCTGCGCATCGAGCCGGGTGTACAGCGCAACAGCAGCGAAATCTTCCTCGCCAGCAACCTACGCCCTGCCGGCAGTGTCGCCGTGCCCGAATGGCCGCGCCGCTCGCCCGCCCCGGCGCTGGAGCATGCGCTGCTCGAGCAGCTGCTGGAGCACCTCAACAGCGATGCGGGACGTGCCAGCAGTGTGTCCTTGCTGGCCGAGCGCCGCTTTGATGCCCCGTCACGGGTGCGTCTGGCCAATGATGCCAACGGGCAGCCGCTGCTGCTGATGGTCACCGATACCGACCGGGCCTGGTCGGCCCTGGGCCGTGCCCTGCAGGCCGCTGACATTCGCATTGATGACCTGGATCGCAGCCGCCGCCTGTACTTCATCGACCTGGCTGCCGACAGTGACGGACGTCCGGGCTTGCTCTCGCGCCTGCTCGGGCGTGGCGAGGAGCGTAGCGAGCGCTATCAGCTGAGCCTGACGCCGATGGCTTCGGGCGTGCAGGTCAGCCTGCGCGAGGACGCCGATACGCCGGCCCCGGCCGATGTGGCGCGCCGCGTGCTGTCTTTGCTGCAGGAAAAACTCAACTAAGCGAGCAGCCGCGACCACGACTGCCAGCGACGGGCGAAACCTCTGGGTTTCGCCCGTTCCTTTTCAGATACGGAACCGCCGACATGACGACACCCACCACCCTGAGCCTCAAGAAGATCTACTCGGGCAAGGTCCGCGACCTCTATGAAATCGACGATCAGCGCATGCTGATGGTGGCCAGCGATCGTCTGTCGGCGTTCGACGTGATCCTTGAGGAGCCGATTCCGGAAAAGGGCAAGATCCTCACCGCGATCTCTAACTTCTGGTTCGACAAGCTCAAAGATCTGGTACCCAACCACTTCACCGGCGACAAGGTCGAGGACGTGGTGCCCGCCGCTGAACTGCCGCTGGTAGAGGGCCGTGCGGTGGTGGCCAAGCGTCTTGCGCCGGTGCCGGTGGAGGCCATCGTGCGCGGCTACCTGGTCGGCTCGGGCTGGAAGGAATACCAGCAGAGCGGCACCGTCTGCGGCATCGCCCTGCCGGCCGGACTCAAGGAGGCGGCCCGTCTGCCTGAGCCGATCTTCACCCCCTCGACCAAGGCGGCGGTCGGTGATCATGACGAGAACATCTCCTTTGCCCAGTGCGAGGCGCTGATCGGCGCTGAACTGGCGGCCAAGGTGCGCGACACCGCGATTGCCCTGTACCGCGCCGCGGTCGAGTACGCGGCGACCCGCGGCATCATCATTGCCGATACCAAGTTCGAGTTCGGCCTTGATGAGAACGGCACCCTGACCCTGATGGACGAGGCACTGACCCCGGACTCCAGCCGTTTCTGGCCGGCCGACAGCTACGCCGAAGGCAGCAATCCGCCGAGTTTCGACAAGCAGTTCGTCCGTGACTGGCTGGAATCCACCGGCTGGAACAAGCAGCCGCCAGCCCCGGCCGTCCCGGCCGAGGTGGCGCAGAAAACGGCCGACAAGTACCGCGAAGCCCTGACGCGCCTGACCCGCTGAAACCCGTCAGCGCGCCAGCGGCGGATTCGGCAAAAAAGTGTCCGCAGGGCTTGCCAAGAGCGTTCAGGCTGTTATGATGCGCGCCGACTTGGGGGAGATGCCGGAGTGGTCGAACGGGACGGATTCGAAATCCGTTGTATCCGCGAGGGTACCTAGGGTTCGAATCCCTATCTCCCCGCCATATAAAACACAAAAGCCCCGGACTCCGGGGCTTTTGTGTTTCTAAGGGCTTTATCCCTGATCAGGGCAACTGCGTCGGCGCCGTGGTGCAAGACGCTGCAGCCCAAGCCGTGTGGCCTTCCTGAGCCTGGCGCTCAAAAGACTTCGAACAGGCCCTTGCCCGCCATGATGGTTTATACACACCTGGTCTCTGGTTTTTTTGCCGGCACCGGGCTGGTCAGTTATCTGGATCTGCGCGGCTGGGAGCTGGTGGGGCTGCTTGCCGGGGCGACGGCAGGGGCGCTGCTGCCGGACATCGACCATCCCAAAAGCTGGCTGGGTCGTCGTCTTCCGTTCATTTCACGGCCCATCGCGGCGGTGTTCGGGCACCGGGGGATCACCCACAGCCTGCTGGCTGTAGTCGGCCTGGCGTTGGCCCTGCACTATGGCTGGGCCCACGGGTATGTGGGGTCTGACGAGTGGGGGCTGGTCGCCGTGGGGCTGACGGTGGGCTATCTGAGTCACATCTTGGGCGACTTTCTCACCCACGGGGGCGTGCCCCTGTTCTGGCCCCTCAAGCGCCGCTTCTCGGCGCCGCTGACCTTCCAGACCGGCGGCGTGTTCGAGCGATTTCTCATGGTGGCCTTGCTGGGCGGCTCCTTCTGGCAGCTGATGACCCACTTTGTGCCGGGTTATGCACGGGCCATGCTGCATCATCTGGCTGCGCTGACGGCGGATGCGCTCAGCACATAGCCAACGGCACACCGCCCAGGCCAAGGCGCGAGGCGGTGTGCAGGGTCAACGAGTCCATCTTTAGCAGCAGCTGGCCGGCGTGCCGGGCGCACTGCGCTGATCGAAGGGCAGGGCCTTGCCGCAGCCCTGGAAGATGCCAAAGTGCCGGCTGAAGTCCCCGATGAACACAAAGTGTTCGGCAAAGCGGCTGTCCTTGAGCATGCGCCAGGTATTGCCACAGACTGGAAACACCCGGCCCGTCTCGATGTGGTGATGCTTGTCGAGGACGAAGGCGCTGGCCGCGCCGGGGATGCTGCCGCGATAGATCACAGCCTGGCCGTAGTCCTCGCAGGCCGGCTCCAGGCCGTCGAGCTTGAACAGCCGGTAGGTGGCGGAGAAGAAGCGCGCCTCGCCGAGCTTGTCTGCCAGTTGCGGGTCGTCGATGCTCAGCGGACGATCCTCGACCAAGCGCGGGTCGGCAAAGCCGTGGCGGCGCGCCAGATGCTCGAAGTCGTTCCAGTACAGCGCGCCGCCCAGGCATTCGCCATACAGCACCTCGTCCTCGCGCAGCGCCGGATCCAGGCGGCGATCGGCATAGACATCGCTGAAATACAGCTCGCCGCCTGGCTTGAGCAGGCGATAGGCCTCGCGCAGCACGCTGTCCTTGTCCGGCGACAGGTTGATCACGCAGTTGGAGACGATCACATCAAAGCTGGCATCGGCCAGCCCCAGCGCAGCGAGATCCTCGATATAGCCCTGGCGGAACGCCACGTTGGCGTAACCGAAGCGCTCGGCATGCTCATCGAGATGCGCCTTGGCCACCGCCAGCTGCTCGGCGGTCATGTCCACGCCCAGCACCTGCCCCTGTGCGCCGACCAGCTGCGCCAGCACATAACAGTCGCGTCCTGTGCCGCAGCCAAGGTCCAGCACCCGGCAGCCGTCCAGTAGCAGCGGGGCGACCAGCCCGCAGCCGTAGTAGCGGGCCAGCACTTCCGGGCTGACCCGCGCCAGCAGGGGCTTGAGCCAGGCGGGCAGGCTGGTGGGATCGCAGCAGGCGCTGGTTTTCAGGTCGCTGGTCTTTTGCAGGAGCTTGCCGTAGTAGTGCTGTACCGATTCGTGCATGGGTAACCTCGTGACAGGTGCCTTGGGTGAGCGGCTAACGATAGGTGATCTGCGTGCGCGATTGCAGCCGAGCGCCTGCCGCCGTGGCGTGCTGGCCGTCAAGCTGCAGGCTGGTGGAGACGCTGCGCCGCGGCTTTGGGAGGCGCGGCGGAGCAACCTGCCGACACAGGTTGCAGATTCTCCGTCCTATACCCTCCGTGGTATTTTTGCGGTCTTTCTTCCCAAGAGATTCGCCCGGTATGAAACCGCAGATCGCGCACTGGAACCAGCGTTACGACCGTGAAGACTACCTGTTTGGCACCGAGCCCAACGCCTTCCTGCAGCGCCAGCAGCACTGGCTGCAGCCGGGCATGCACGCGCTGTCCGTCGCCGATGGCGAGGGGCGCAACGGCGTGTGGCTGGCCGAGCAGGGGCTGGATGTACTGGCAGTCGAGGCGGCGCCGCTGGCGATTGCCAAGGCTTGCCATCTGGCCGCCGGGCGTGGCGTCAAACTGCGTCATGAGTGTGTGGACTTGCTCGAGTGGGACTGGGGCCGCGAGCGTTTTGACCTGATCGTGGGGATTTTCATCCAGTTCGCCGGCCCGGCGCTGCGCCAGCAGATGTTCGACAGCATGCAGCGGGCGCTCAAGCCCGGTGGCCTGCTGCTGCTCGAAGGCTATCGCACCGAGCAGCTGGCCTATGGCACCGGCGGGCCGCGCGATATCGACAATCTCTACACCGAGGCGCTGCTGCGCGAAGCGTTTGCCGATCTTGAGATCCTGCAGCTGGAATCCTATGACGCCGAAATCCACGAAGGCAGCGGCCATCACGGAATGTCGGCGCTGATCGATCTGGTGGCCCGCAAGCCGGTCTGAGTTCACGCGGGCTGGCGCGCCGGTACCGCCAGCATCCAGGCAAAGCCCCAGCACAGCGCCGCGGCGCCCAGCCAGAAGGCGCTGTGCAGGCTGCCGCCCTGAGCCAGCCACTGCCCGGTCAGCCAGGGCGCTGCCAGCTGGGCCACGCTGTAGAGGGCAATCAGCGCGGCCGAGAGGCGCGGCCCCTGATGGGGCTGCAGGGCGCGTCCCAGCCGCTGGGTGAGCAGCACGGTGCCGAGGAAGGTGCCGCCGACCAGCAGACCACAGAGCAGAATGCCCGGCGCCCCCGGCAACAGCAGCGCGGCCAGCACGCCGCCCAGCTGCACCAGATAGTTGAGCTGCAAGGCACGCTTGTCGCCCAGATGCGCACCGGCACGGTTCCACAGCCAGGGCGCCACCAGGGTCGCCAGTGCCACCACCAGCCAGCTGCCACTGACCAGGGGGCTGTCCGCACTCAGTTGCAGGCGGGCCAGCATCGGCAGAAAGGTCATCGGCAGGATGTAACCCATCCCCGCGCCGGCATAGGCGCAGAACAGCGGCAGGCTGTGGCGATCCAGCAGGCGTGAGCTGCTCGCCGCCGGAGTACTGCCGGAGGGATGATCCGGGGTATCCAGTCGTGACAGGCGATACCAGCCCCAGCCGGCCAGCGGCAGGCTGAGCAGGGCTGCCGGCCACCATCGGGCCGGGCCTTCCAGCCAGTCGGCACTCAGGCCAACCATCGCGCTGGACAGCAGCAAGCCGCCCCCCACGCCGAGATAAACCAGCCCGCTGGCCGCCGCCGCGCCCTGGCGCGACAGCCACTCGAGGATCAGCGCCGGTGCCTGGACAAACACCAGACCATTGCTCAGGCCATTGAGCAGGCGCAGCACGGCCAGCAGATCGGCGTCCTGGGTCTGGGTCTGCAGCAGGGTGGTCAGCACATGCAGCGCCAGCCCCACCGGCAGGCAGCGCCGGATCTGGCTCAAGCGGTGCCAGCGAATTGCCAGCAGCGCGCCGCCCAGATAGCCCAGGTAGTTCCAGCTGGCGATGTCCGCTCCCTGCTTGAGGGTCAGCAGGCCATCCTCGACCAGCCAGGGCAGCAGCGGGGTATAGATGAAGCGACCGAGGCTGTGTACTACCAGCAAGACGGCCGCACCGGCCAGCAGCACTGGCAGCAGGTTGGAGCGAATGACGGTCATGGCGATCCCTGAGGCCTGCACCGGGCAGGCGATTATTGTTGTTGTCTGGCCTGTGAGCTTAGGGAGTCGCTGGCGCTGCTGGCAAGGCGCCTGCCGGTTGCCGGCGTCCGCGCCAGAGCGCGGCCAGCAGCAGCAAGCTGACCGCAGCCCAGCCGAGCGCCTGGGTATTGAGCAGGGTTTCCTGCCAGAGCAGCACGATCAGGCCCATGCCCAGCAGGGCGCCGCATAGATTCAGCTCCAGACGCGGCCCGCGGCAGGGCTGCAGCAGCAGGGCCAGCGCCGGCAGCAGCAGCGCTGCGCTCGGGAAGCTGCGATAGCGCGGATCAAACACCAAGGCCAGCATCAGCCAGGTAGCCGCCAGCGCCACGGCCAGCGCGTAGCGCCCGGCCTGGCGCTGCAGGTGCTGCGAAAGGCGCGCTCGCCAGCCGCCAGACGGTGGATTGACGCCCAGCAGCAGCCGGGCGGCCAGCGGCAGGTTCAGCAGCGCCAGTGCGCCATGCCACAGCCATTCGCTGGCCTGGCGGCTGTCCAGCGTCATCTGCTGCAGCCACAGGCCGAGGCTGAGCGCCGCCACCCCCGCCAGCAGCGGGCTCTGCCAGGCGGCGGCCGGCCCGCGCGGGCGTCCGGCCAGCCACAGACCGGCGAGCAGCCAGGCCAGGCTGACCCACAGCCAGCGCGGCCAGTCCGGCAGGTTGGAGACCGCGCCGCTCAGGATGCCTTTGTCCTGACGGTGGGCATCATAGAGGCCCCAGTAGCCGCCGACTGTGCCTTCGCTGCGTCGCTTCCACGGCTGATCGAAGGCCTCGATCAGGTTGTACTGCCAGCCATGGCGCTCGGCCAGGGCGATGAAGCCGCGCACAAAACGCGCCTCGTTGACCCGGCTGGGCAGGGCATCCTCGCGCTGGCGCCCCTGGCTGGGCCAGCCGGTCTCACCGATGAACAGCGGTTTGGGCGCATACAGCGCGGTGAAGCGCGCATGTACCTGCTCGACTTCGTGCAGCGCGGCGTCGATCCCGGTGGGATCATCTTCCCAGTAGGGCAGCAGGTGGAGCGTGACAAAGTCCACCACCGGGCCGATCTGCGGGTAGCGCAGCCAGAACTCCCAGACTTCGGCATAGGTCACCGGCTGGCTGACCCGCTGCCCGACTTCCTCGATCAGCGCGCGCAGCCGCTCGGGCGTGCTGTCGCCGCGCAGCAGTACCTCGTTGCCGACAATCACCGCCTTGACCACATCGGGATGGGCATTGGCCGTCTGCACCAGGCCCTCGATCTCCTGGCGGGTTGCCTTGGGATCGGCGCTGACCCAGGCGCCGATCATCAGCGTCAGGCCATGCCGGCGGGCGATCTCGGGCAGCGCCTCCAGCCCGGTCACCGAGTAGGTACGCAGGCAGCTGAAGCGCTGGGCCAGCAGGGCAACGTCCGCCTCCAGCCGCTCGCGGTGGATGGTCAGCGGCAGATCGAACGGTGACTGGTCATGATCGAATGGGCTGTAGGAGGCGCATTGCAGGCGCTGATCCTCACCCAGTGCCGCCGGCACAAACTGTGGGCGCCCCAGGGTGTACCAGGCGGCCAGCAGCAGGCCGGAGACCAGCAGCAGGGTCAGAACATACAGGCCTGCAAGTGAGCGGCGCGCGGGCATCGAAGGGGCTCCGTTAAAGACAGCCGCGCATGGTAAGCACCGCGCCGCCACGGCGCCAGAGGGCGCCCGCTGCGCGCTGTACATAGTCGATTTCTATTGCATTGCCTGCGGCGTGATGTCGCATCTATGCGCTGTGGGCCGGCGAGACCGCATCTCTGGCCTGGTGAATGGCTCTATCTCAAGGCTTCTGGCGCAGGTTGCACGACTAAAGTCGTCTGGCTGCAGAAATTGCTGGACATAAAGTGTCGCACGCTCTCGGTCAGGGAGCCCTTTATCGCGTGGAGACTTTCCTGATGTCCAACGACCATCTGTACCAGCAGATCCATGCCGATCCGCGCTTTCAAGCGCTGGTCAGCAAGCGGGGACGCTTTGCCTGGGGGTTGGCTGTGCTCATGCTGGCCGCCTATTTCGCCTTCATCCTGGTGATCGCCTTTGATCCGCAGCTCCTGGGCACGCCGCTCAGTGCCGGTTCGGTGACCACCTGGGGGATGCCGATCGGCCTGGGGCTGATCTTCATGTCCTTCATTCTGACCGGCGTCTATGTGCAGCGCGCCAACGGTGAGTTCGACCGTCTGACCCGGGAAATTCTCGACGAGGTGCAAGCATGAACCTCTGCCGTCTGTGCGTGGCGCTGGCGCTGCTGCTGGCCTCGCCAGTGTATGCCGATGCCTTGACCGGAGAGGTCGAGAAGCAGGCAACCAACTGGACCGCCATCCTGATGTTCTTGGTGTTCATCGTCGGCACCATGGGCATCACCAAGTGGGCCGCCAAGCGCAACACCTCGACCGCCGACTACTACACCGCCGGCGGCAGCATCACCGGCTTCCAGAACGGTCTGGCGATTGCTGGTGACTTCATGTCCGCGGCGTCGTTCCTCGGCATTTCCGCGCTGGTGTTCACCAGCGGCTACGACGGGCTGATCTACTCGATCGGCTTTTTGGTCGGCTGGCCGGTGATCCTGTTCCTGATGGCCGAGCGCCTGCGTAACCTCGGCAAGTTCACCTTCTCCGACGTGGCCTCCTACCGTCTGGGCCAGACCCAGATCCGCATCCTCTCGGCCTGCGGCTCGCTGATCGTGGTGGCCTTCTACCTGATCGCGCAGATGGTCGGTGCCGGCAAGCTGATCCAGCTGCTGTTCGGCCTCGACTACCTCGTCGCGGTGGTGCTGGTCGGTGTGCTGATGGTCATGTACGTGATGTTCGGCGGCATGCTGGCTACCACCTGGGTGCAGATCATCAAGGCGGTGCTGCTGCTCTCCGGGGCGTCCTTCATGGCGATCATGGTCATGGTGGCGGTCGATTTCGACTTCAGCCGTCTGTTCGCTGAAGCGGTGGCGCTGCATCCCAAGCAGGAAGCGATCATGAGCCCGGGCGGTCTGGTCTCGGATCCGATCTCGGCGATCTCCCTGGGTCTGGCGCTGATGTTCGGCACTGCGGGTCTTCCGCACATCCTGATGCGCTTCTTCACCGTCTCTGATGCCAAGGAAGCGCGCAAGAGCGTGTTCTACGCCACCGGCTTCATCGGCTACTTCTACATCCTGACCTTCATCATCGGCTTTGGCGCGATCCTTCTGGTCAGCACCAATCCGGCCTTCAAGGATGCTTCGGGGGCGATCATCGGTGGCACCAACATGGTGGCCATCCATCTGGCCAACGCGGTGGGCGGCAACCTGTTCCTCGGCTTCATCTCCGCGGTGGCCTTCGCCACCATCCTCGCGGTGGTGGCCGGTCTGGCCCTGGCCGGCGCCTCGGCGGTGGCTCATGACCTGTATGCCTGTGTGATCAAGAAGGGCAAGGCCAACGAGGAAGACGAAATGAAGGTCACCAAGCGCACCGTGCTGGCGCTGGGTGTGCTGGCGATCCTCCTGGGGATTGCCTTCGAGAACCAGAACATCGCCTTCATGGTGGGGCTGGCCTTCTCGGTGGCGGCCAGCTGCAACTTCCCGATCCTGTTCCTCTCCATGTACTGGAAGGATCTGACCACCCGTGGCGCGCTGATCGGCGGGGCACTGGGGCTGGCCACCGCGCTGATCCTGACCATCCTCAGCCCGACCGTATGGGTGGATGTGCTGGGCTTTGAGCAGGCGATCTTCCCCTACAAGTACCCGGCGCTGTTCGCCATGCTGGCCGCCTTTGCCGGTCTGTGGCTGTTCTCGGTGACCGACCGCTCGAAGACGGCGAGCGAGGAGCGTGCGCGCTTCTTCCCGCAGTTCGTGCGCTCGCAAACCGGCCTGGGTGCCAGCGGCGCGGTCGCGCACTGAGTCAGGGTGATGGCCCGGTGAGAGATCACCGGGTCTGCAAACAAAAGGGGCAGCCGGATTGGCTGCCCCTTTTTGTTGCCCGCTCGATTCGCCGCGCCGCGCGGCTGCGGCTCAGTGTTCGTTGAGCAGCTCAGCGGGGATCTGGTGGCGTGGCAGCAGCAGGCATTGCTGGTGGGTCGGGTCGAAGACGATCAGCGCCTCGCCCCGGTCCAGCGCCTGGCGCACGGCCGCCACGCGGGTGGCCAGCGGGGTGTCATCGCCATTATCGGTGCCCTCGCGGGTCACGAAGTCTTCGATCAGGGCGCTCAGGGTGTCGGCGCTCAGTTGCGCGGGAGGGATCAGTAGCATGGTCTTCAGGATCAACAGGGTGCGCCCGGCCCCGGAGTGGGCCGGGCAATCGAGCGGGGGTCAGGTGTACTTGGTGAAGATCGCCCGCACCCGGCTGAGGGTGGCGGTGCTGTCTGTTTCGGGGTCCTGAACCGCTTCTTCGATCAGGCAAGCGAGCAGCTCCTGATAGGCGCGATCCAGCGCCTTGCGGGCGGCGCTGAACTGCTGGGCGATGTCCTCGCAGGCCTCACCGCGGCGGATCATGGCCTGCAGGCCACGAATCTGCCCCTCGATGCGGGCCAGGCGTTTGAGCATCGCATCCTGCTGCGGGGTGATGGTATCTGCTAAGGGCGAAGAAGCGGTGAGGGTCATTGATCAGTCCAGGGTTCGACGCAGGGAGAAGGCGCCGCGCAAATCGCCCAAGGCAAAGCCGCGCGCCTGATCGTCAGGATACCGCTGGTCGATCACCGCGGCCAGTTCCGGCTTGATGGCGCTGCCGTGGCAGGCCAGGCAGGCTTCGCCGGTGGGGATGGCTTTCATCAGGCGAAATTCCCCATCGACGATTTCCGCATGTTTGATCTCGCTGAGCGGCTCACCGGCGGCGGCGCGTGCGGCGAACTGCTTGAGCACCTGGCGCTCCCAGGCATCCGGGGCGTTGGCCGGGTTGCGGACCTTGAGGGCGGTACGGCCAATCTGCCAGGGGCTCTGGCTGTGCTGCTCGGCGATTTGCGGGGCGAGCAGCTGGCAGGCTTCGACCGCCTGGGTCGGGCCGCCTTCCTTCATGGCGGACTGCACGGTTTCCAGCAGCTGTCCGGCAAAGGGCGGGATCAGGGCCGCGCCCTCGCGGGCAAGCGCTGCTGGATCGGCGGCAAAACTCGGCAGACTCAGGCTGCCCAGCAGGGCGAAGGTGCTCAGAATGGCAAGGCGCATCGGTGTGACTCCAGTGGGTTTTATACTTTGGGGAGTATCAGGCGCGCGCGGTGACCGGGCAATAGGCCATCTGTCGCAGGCGGGCCGTATGGCGCCCGGACGCCGGCCCGCGTACAGCCCGCCCGCCGCCTTCAGCGCCCGCGAATCAGCTCACGGAGCAGGAAGCGGCTGGGGTGGCAGGCCTCGGCCACCGCGCGCGGCAGCGGCAGCGGCTCATGCTCGATCCAGGCGGCCAGCAGCTCGGCGCATAGCGGGGCGCTGATCAGGCCCCGCGAGCCGTGACCGGCGTTGACGTACAGCCCGTCCAGCCAGGGCGCCTCGCCGGTAAAGCGCTGGCGGGCATCCTTGCGCAGGGCGGCGTAACGCTCACGAAACGCCTCGGCCTCCACCAGCGGGCCGACCAGCGGCAGGTAGTCCGGGGTGGTGCTGCGAAACGCCACCCGTCCCTCCAGCGTGGCCGGGTCGGTGTCTGTCTCTCGCAGCCGGGCGTGCAGGGCGGGCGAGATCTGCTCCAGCAGGGCGAGGTTATCGGCATGCTCCTCGGCAGAGGGTGTGAGATCGTCACGTTGGAAGTTGAAGCTGGCGCCCAGCGTGTGCTCGCCGGCGCGCGCCGGGGCCACATAGCCCTCGGCACACAGCACGCAGCGCAGCGCCGCGCTGGCGGTGCTGGCGCGCAGGGCGCTGATCTGCCCGCGGATGCGCTTGAGCGGCAGATAAGCGGCCTGCGGGAAGTGGCGCACCTCGCTGGCGGTACACAGCACGGCAACCGGCGCTTCGGCGAGCAGGGTGTCATCCTGCCAGGCCTGCCATTGTCCGTTCACCCGGCGCAGCTCCAGCGCCTGCTGGTGAGTCAGCACGCGGATGCGCGGATGCGCCGCCTGCAGCCGGCACAGGGCCGGCGGATGAACCCAGCCGCCGTCCTCAAACCACAGCCCGCCGTGCTCCAGCGCAACCCCGGCCAGGGTACTGGCCTCGCTGCGATCCACCGCCCGCAGCAGGCTCGGCGGGAAGGCCTCGGCCAGCTGCTGCTGGCGCGCCGCCTCGCGCTCATCAAAGGCCAGCTGCAGGACGCCACAGGCGCTCCAGGCCTGATCGTCCTGCAGACGCTCGAGCAAGCGGCGGGTGTAGCCAAAGCCGGCGACCACCAGTTGCGACAGCGCGGTGCCGTGGGCCGACAGCTTGAGGTACAGCACGCCCTGCGGATTGCCGGAGGCCTCGCGGGCCAGCTCGGCGTGCCGCTCCAGCAGCGTGACCTGCCAGCCGCGCGCCGCCAGACTGGCCGCGCTGCTGCAGCCGGCCAGCCCTCCGCCGATCACCAGCGCCTGGCGCGTCTTGTGCCGCGCGGCCGGGCGGGCATACCAGGGGCGGCCATCGTGGCCGGCTGCAGGCTGGCTCGCGTCCCGCTCACCGGCCAGCATTTCGCGCTTGTGGCCAAAGCCTGGCACCTTGCGCATGGCAAAGCCGGCCGCTATCAGGCCGCGGCGCACAAAGCCGGCTGCGGTGAAGGTCGCCAGACTGGCGCCAGGCGCCGACAGCCTGGCCAGTTCGGCAAACAGCTCAGGGCTCCACATCTGCGGATTCTTTGCCGGGGCGAAGCCATCGAGAAACCAGACATCGACCGCGGCATCCAACTGCGCGAGACACGCCAGCGCATCGCCGATCAGCAGGGTCAGCTGGATGCGCCCGCCGGCAAAGCTCAGGCGCTGAAAGCCCGGATGAATCGCCCGATACTGCGCCAGCAAGGCCTGGCCCTCATCGGCCAGCTCCGGCCACAGCGCCAGCGCGCGGGCCAGATCCTCGGCGCACAGCGGGTATTTCTCGACACTGATCACCTGCAGCCGCGCATCGGCCGGGGCGTGCGTGAGAAACGTCTGCCAGGCGCAGAGAAAATTCAGGCCAGTGCCAAAGCCGGTTTCGCCCACGCACAGCTGTCCGCCAGCCGGCAGCGCGGCGCAGCGTTCGCTGAAGCGGTTGCTGGCCAGAAACACGTGGCGGGTTTCCGCAAGGCCTGAGGCGCGGGAGAAATACACATCGCCAAAGGTGCTCGAGCGGGGCTGACCCTGCTCATCCCAGTCGAGGCGGGCATGGATGGCATCGCGCATGTACGGCGGCTCCGCAGATCAAAAGAGGCGCATTCTAGCGGTCTGCTGCGGTGCTGCCAGCCTTCGGGCTTGCATGCTCCCCGGGGGGATCGTCTAGTCTGGGTGCGAATCTTTCAGGAGCTGTTGCATGTTTGAAGCTGCCGAGATCGGTCACCGGATCGACAAGGAAACCTACGACGCCCGCGTGCCGGAGCTGCGCAAGGCGCTCTATGAGGCGCAGTACGAGCTGCGCCAGCAGGGTCGTTTTCCGCTGATCATCCTGCTCAACGGCATTGAAGGCGCGGGCAAGGGCGAGGTCGTGCGCCAGCTCAATGAATGGATGGACCCGCGGCTGATCCAGGTGGAGACCTTCGACTGGCAGACCGACGAGGAACTGGCGCGCCCGCCGTACTGGCGCTACTGGCGACGCCTGCCGCCCAAGGGGCGTACCGGAATCTTCTTCGGCAACTGGTACAGCCAGATGCTGCAGGGGCGGGTGCGCAATCGCATCGACGATGCGCGCCTCGATCAGGCCATCGACAGCGCGCAGCGCTTTGAGCGGATGCTCTGTGATGAGGGGGCGCTGATCTTCAAGTTCTGGCTGCACCTCTCCAAGAAGCAGCTCAAGCAGCGCCTGAAACTGCTCAAAAATGACCCGCAGCATGGCTGGCGGCTCAGCCCACTCGATTGGCAGCAGAACCGCACCTACGACGCCTATGTGCAGCACGGCGAGCGGGTGCTGCGCCGCACCAGCCGCGACTACGCCCCCTGGTATGTGGTCGAGGGCGCTGATGCCCGTTACCGGAGTCTCACGGTCGGGCGAATCCTGCTCGAGGGCCTGCAGGCGGCGCTGCGCATGCCGGCCCGTCCGCGTCCCCATCCCCACGGCGCACCGCTGACCGCCAGCCTCGATGGTCGTGGCCTGATCGACAGCCTCGACCTGAATCGCGCGCTGGAGCGTGACGAGTACCAGCGTCTGCTGGGCGCCGAGCAGGCGCGGCTGGCCGGGCTGATGCGCGACAAGCGTTTTCGCCGGCACGCGCTGGTCGCGGTTTTCGAGGGCAACGATGCCGCCGGCAAGGGCGGGGCGATCCGCCGGGTTGCCGCCGCGCTGGACCCGCGCCAGTACCGGATCATCCCGATTGCCGCCCCCAGCGATGAAGAGCGCGCCCAGCCCTACCTGTGGCGCTTCTGGCGGCATATCCCGGCGCGCGGGCAGTTCACCCTGTACGACCGTTCCTGGTATGGCCGGGTGCTGGTCGAGCGGGTCGAAGGTTACTGCACCCAGGCCGACTGGCTGCGTGCCTACAGCGAGATCAATGACTTCGAGGAGCAGCTGGTCAATGCCGGGGTGGTGCTGGTCAAGTTCTGGCTGGCCATTGATCAGGCCACCCAGCTGGAGCGCTTCAAGGAGCGTGAGGGCAGCCCCTTCAAGCGCTTCAAGATCACCGATGAGGACTGGCGCAATCGTGAGAAGTGGCCGCAGTACATCGACGCCATCAACGACATGGTCGATCGCACCAGCACCTCGGTCGCGGCCTGGACGCTGGTCGAGGCCAACGACAAGCGTTATGCGCGGGTCAAGGTGCTGCGCACCCTCAATGATGCGCTGGAGGCGGCCTTCGCCCGTGAGGTGCGCTGAGGTGCATTTACTCGCCCGGCCCGCTTGCGCAGAATGCAGCGTCCCCAACCGTGGAGCGTTATCGATGTCGATTCAGGAGCAGATCCGCCAGACCCTGCAGGAGGCCTTTGCCCCCCTGCACCTGGAGGTGCATAACGAAAGCCACCTGCACAGCCGCGGCAGTGACAGCCACTTCAAGGTGGTGCTGGTCAGCGAGCAGTTTGCCGGGCTGCGTCTGGTGCAGCGTCAGCAGCGTGTCTATGGCGCGCTAGGCGAGCTGATGCCGCAGTTCCATGCATTGGCGCAGCACACCTACAGCCCCGAAGAGTGGGCGGCGCGCGGCGTAGCGCCGGAGTCGCCCACCTGCCTGGGCGGCAGCAAGCACGATCTGGCTTGAGCGGCAGCGCACCGGTGCAGAGCGCTGCGCCGGTGCGTTATGGCTTGCGCGCCAGCAGCGCGGCGCGGCGCGGCGCGGGCAAGCCTTCGATGGTCTTGCTGTGATCGGCGGAATCGAGAAATTCAGGCAGCGACTGGAACCGCATCCAGTCCGTAGCGCGCTGCTCCTCGACACTGGTGACGCTGACATCGATGCAGCGCACCTCGACAAATCCCGCGCGGCGCAACCACAGCTCCAGCGCCGCCACCGAGGGCAGGAACCAGACGTTGCGCATCTGCGCGTAGCGATCCTCCGGCACCAGCACGGTCTGCGCGTCGCCTTCCACCACCAGGGTTTCCAGCAGCAGCTCGCCGCCGCGCCGCAGGCAGTCCTTGAGCGCCAGCAGGTGGTCGATCGGTGAGCGGCGGTGGTAGAGCACGCCCATCGAGAACACTGTGTCGAAGCCTTCGAGTTTTTCCGGCAGCTCTTCCAGCGCCAGTGGCAGGTGCCAGGCGGGCAGCTCCGGCAGGTAGTGCTTCATGGCCAGAAACTGGCAGAAGAACAGCCAATTAGGATCAACGCCGACCACGCAATCAGCGCCGGCGCCGAGCATCCGCCACTGGTAGTAGCCATTGCCGCAGCCGACATCCAGTACCCGCTTGCCGGCGAGATTCAGATGCGGGGCGATGCGCGTCCACTTCCAGTCCGAGCGCCATTCGGTGTCGATGTGCACATCGAACAGCGTAAACGGCCCCTTGCGCCAGGGGATCAGCCCCTTGAGCGCCTGCTCCAGCGCGGCGCGCTGGGCTTCGCTGCAGGCCCCATCGAGGCGGAAGGCATCGAGCAGTTCACGCTGCGTGGCTTCGAGGGCGGGTAGTGCATCCAGCGCCGCCTGCCAGCGCGCCAGATCACCGTGGCCGCGTACCAGCTTGTCAGCCAGCAGATCCGGCAGGGTGGCGGCCCAGGCCGCCAGCGGCGTGCCGCGCAGTGTGTCGATCAGGGCGGGGAGATTGGCGCGGTTGGCAAGAGCGGTCATGGGCAGTCCGGCAGGGTTCAGGGCAGGGCGATCAGCGAGGCGAAGTTCAGGCACTGAAACCAGGGCACGACCTTGGAGAAGCCGGCGGCGGCGAGGCGCTCGCGGTGCTCCTCAAGGCTGTCGGGCTTCATCACGTTTTCAATGGCGCTGCGCTTCTGGGCGATTTCCAGCTCGCTGTAGCCGTTGGCGCGTTTGAAGGCGATGTGCAGTTCACCGAGCAGCGCATGCTCCTCGGCATCGTTAAAGCGCAGCTTTTCGGAGAGGATCAGCGCCCCACCGGGCAGGAGGGCCTGGCGGATCCGGCTCAGCAGTGCAAGGCGCTGGTTCTGGGGGATGAACTGCAGGGTGAAGTTCAGCGCCACCACCGAGGCCGGCTGGAAGTCGAGCTGGCAGATATCGGCCTCCAGCACTTCGACCGGCAGCAGCTCCTGGAACATCGAGTCCTGAGCGTGCAGGTACTCGCGGCAGCGCTCGACCATGGCATGGGAGTTGTCCACCGCGATCACCCGGCAGTCCTCGGCCTGCACGTGACGGCGCAGCGCCTGGCTGACCGCACCCAGCGAGCAGCCCAGATCGTAGAGTGCGCTGTGGGGCTGGGCGAACTGGCTGGCGATCACGCCGATGTTCTCGACGATGGTCGGGTAACCGGGCACTGAGCGCTTGATCATGTCGGGGAACACCCGCACCACCGCCTCGTTGAACACGAAGTCAGCGACCTGGTCCTGAGGGGTGGCATAGAGGCGATCGGGATGCTGGGTCACGGCAGGCTCTCGGGCTGGGTTCTGTGCAGGGCGTGCATTCTAACGAACCCATCCGCCCGCGAGCAGCACTGATTGCGTGAGGCTCGCCGGGAGACGCGGTGACAGGGTATGCGCTGTGGTGCTCTTGGGCACCTCTAAAAACCAGGCTCACCTCCGGGTAAAATCGCCGTCCCGTTGACCACCCGGAGTCTGCTGATGTTGAG
>NZ_JAMJEZ010000040.1 GCF_023544715.1 Pseudomonas eutrophicaquae
AAAAGCAAAACCAAGAAATCACATCAACCCAGAAAACAACGACGCAACTTATTGATTCCTAAGCACTTTCGGCATCGCTGCAGAAGTGGGCGCATTATAGACACCCCTCTGACTTCGTCAAGCACTTTAATCAACTCCTAGCAGAAAGGAGAGGCAAAGCCCCTCCTTTTCTGTTCAGCACCACTTCATCTGGGGCATAGAGCGCAGGACTCAACGAATCCCAAGATGCTCCAAGCTCTCGTAAGTCAGAGCGCCGTATGCCAAGCCATTGCGCAGCTGATATTCAAGCAGCGCCTCGATTGTACGACGCCCCAGCTTGCCATCCAGCTCCCCAGGATTGAGCCCTGCACGCTGGAGCACGGTCTGCAGAGCAAGAATCATCGGCTCGTTGATGTCCGCATCACAGACTGCCGGCACGGTCACCAGCTTTGGCTCACCCGCATAACGAGTCGCCTCGATCTGCTGACGCTCAGCAGGCACAGTCTGCTCGCGCACCTGCTCGGGCCGGACGATCGACTTGACCGACAGCTTGGTCGTTTCATCCGGCACCTGAACCGGGATGGTCTTGGCCGGTGCTTCCAGCACCCAGCGCGTCACCTCCTTGTACTCGGCCGGCTCAACCACAACCTTGGTGGTCTCAGGCGTCACCAGCTGCTTTTTCTGCACGGTACGGGTCTTGGCTGGGATCTCGCGAGCACACATCGCACTGACCGGCGCGTTCGAGTAACGCACACCACCCGCCGCCTTGCAGGGCTCAAGCTCGGTACGTGCCGCCTCGATGACCACGGTCTCGCTGACATCACGGAATACCGCTGGCACCACCACCGTGCGGCGCACCTCCGGCTTGATCTCCACACGTTCGGTGACCGGACGATAAACCGGCGCCTGCACTTCATACATGGTGGTTCCCGCCTTGATCACCACCTGCTTGCTGCCATCACCCAGCACCGCCGGCTGCACCTGCAGCTTGTTCACCGGATCACGCACCACAACATCCACGGCCTGCTGCACCGGACGCGGACGCACAATCGACTGCACCCAGCACTGGTTGCTGGAGGCGACAACCGAGGCTGGCTGAGGCAGCGGCGCACGGGCCGGGGCCGGCGTCTCCACCATCAGGCCCTGCACCGGAACCCCGGGCACGCTCGGTGCAACCGGCATGGGGCGTGGTGCCGGCATGGCGGCTGGCAGCGGTGCGGGTGGCGCCACAGGGCGTGCCGCAACCGGCGCGGGCGCTGGCCGTGGCATCGCGGCAGCAGCCGACGCACCCGGAGGCATAGGCACCATCTCTCTCATCGGACGCTGCGCGGTACGTGGCATATCACTCCAGACACCCACCGTACCCCCCGAAACAGCCGACTGAGGGGCCGGTGACTGCTGGGCCGTCATCGCGCACCCGGCCGTACCGGCCAACACCACAGGCAGCAGAAAAATCCCCATCCTCATCAAAAAACTCCTCACCAATCAAACGTCACACTGTCGTGTGCCTGTCACGTTGAGCGCACCGCCAGGCGGCGCCATACACCGCCTCAGGAGCTGGATTCCTGCGACGGGCGCCGCTTGGGCGCTACAAAACCATCCCCCAGCGCCGCAGCCGGCGCGCTCTTGCGAGCCTGAGGCTTGCGCACTCGCGCCGGGGTGCTGTCTTTTTTCTGCTGCTTCTTTTTCTTGCTGCCCGCCGCCTTGCCGGAGGCCTTGACCTTCTTCGGCCCGGTATAACTGCCGGGCAGCTCCTTGATCTGGCGCATCTCAAAAGCCTGCTGCAGATAGCGGCGGATGCTCGACATCAAGTTCCAGTCGTTATGGCAGACCAGCGAAATCGCCAGCCCGTCCTGACCGGCACGCCCTGCCCGCCCGACCCGGTGCACGTACTCGTCACCGCTGCGCGGCATGTCGAAGTTGATCACCAGATCGACCCCTTCGATATCCAGCCCGCGGGCAGCAACGTCGGTGGCGATCAGGACCTGTACATGCCCCTGACGCAGGCGCTCGACACCCTGCTTGCGCTCCTCCTGCGTTTTCTCGCCATGCAGGACGTAGCTTTTCACCCGCGAGGCACGCAACACCCCAGCCAGACGATCCGCCTGCACCCGGGTATTGGTAAAGACAATCGCCTGGGCGAAGGCCTCATGCGCCAGCAGCCACTGCAGCAGCCGCTCCTTGTGCGCTACATCGTCGGCCGTGATCACCTGCTGGGCGAGCTTCTCGTTCAGCTCATTACGACGATTGAGGATCAGCAGCTGCGGATCACGCAGTACCTGCTCGATCACCCGCTCCAGCACCCGGCCACCGCCGGTCGCCGAGAACAGCAGCGTCTGGCGCGCTTCAGCGCTGCAGGCTTCAGCGAGCTTCAGCGCGTCCTCGCCCATGCCCATGTCGAGCATGCGGTCCGCCTCATCGAGCACCAGCACCTCGACATCGGACAGATCCAGCGAACCGGCGGCCAGATGCTCCAGCAGGCGACCAGGCGTACCAATGACGATTTCTGGGTTCTTGCGCAGCGCTGCCGCCTGCTCCTTGAAGCCCTCCCCCCCGGTGATCAGACCGGCCTTGAGAAAGGTGAACTGGGCAAAGCGCTGCACTTCACGCAGCGTCTGCTGGGCCAGCTCGCGGGTCGGCAGCAGGATCAGCGCCCGGGCACCGGCGCGCGGCGCGGGGCTGGCCAGCAAGCGGTCGAGCACCGGCAGCACAAAGGCAGCCGTCTTGCCGCTGCCGGTACGGGCCACCACCCGCAGATCGCGCCCCTCAAGGGCGGCGGGAATGGCGGCTGCCTGAACCGGCGTCGGCTCGACAAAGGACAGGGACGCCAGCGCCTTGAGCAGACGCTCGTGCAAACCGAAATCAGCGAACACGGATTACCTCGAATGGAGAGTTTTCTGGCGCATAGACTACCCTGAGTCGGCCTGCAACTGGTGGATTCATTGCCGACGCAGGACGCAATACTATGCCGTCGGCCGGGCGGGCCGACCCCATCGATTGATCCACAGCGAGACCAGGATCACGCTCCCGCCCAGTGCCAGACGCCCCAGATCCGCCTCACGGTTCCATAGCAGCAGATTGACCAGGAACCCCGCGGGCACCAGCGCATTGTTCATGACCGCCAGAGTGCCTGCATCTACGCGGGTGCCGCCCTTGTTCCACCAGTAGAGCCCAAGCCCCGAAGCCGCAATCCCCAGCCACAGCAGTACGCCCCATTGCAGCGGCGTGCTGGGCAAGCGCGAGGCATCGCCGAACACCAGGAAGGAGGGCAAGGCCACCGCCAAGGCCCCCAGATAGAAATAGCCAAAGCGCCGGTACAGCGGAATATCCGAAGGGTAGCGAGCCACCAGCTGGCGGTACATTACCTGCCCGGCCGCAAAGGCCGCATTGGCCACCTGCAGCAGCACAAAGCCCAGCAGAAAATCGCCACTCACCGCGCCATAACGAATGATCACTGCCCCCAGCACCGCCACCAGCGCCGCCAGCAGCGCCCAAGGGTTGAAGCGGCGACTCAGCGCATCGTCGATCAGCGTCACGTACAAGGGCGTCAGCACCGTGAACAGCAACACCTCCGGAACCGTGAGCAGTGCAAAGCTGCGATACAGGCAGACATAAGTCAGACCAAACTGCAGCATCCCGGCCAACAGCAGCCCACGGATAAAGGGCGGGGCCACCCCACGCCAGCGGGTCAGCGGCAGAAACAGCGCCCCCGCCAACAGAATCCGGCTGAGCACGGCAAAATCGCTGTCCACCTGGCCGGAGAGGTACTCACCGATCAGACTGAAGGAAAACGCCCAGAGCAGCGTGACAAACACCAGATAACCCATGACCGGCTCTACCGCAAAAAAGACGCGACGATACCCGTTTCCCGCCGAGGGCAGAAGGCCATCACGCCCCGACTCGCTGCACCCTGCGCGGCGGGAACATCAACCCGCTGACCCTCTCTAAGCCCTGTGCGAACATGCTAAAACTACCGCTCCCCCGCAAAGGACTCCCCACCATGCTGAAAAACGTCATTCTTGCAGCCTGCAGCCTGCTGCTCTCCGCCGCCGCCCTGGCCAGTGAAGCACCGCGCGTGCTGCTCACCACCAATCTCGGCGAGGTCGAGGTCGAGCTCGATGCCCAGCGCGCGCCCCTGAGCGTCGACAACTTCCTCACCTACATTGATAGCGGCTTCTATGACGGCGTGCAGTTCCACCGGGTCATCCCGGGCTTCATGGTGCAGACCGGTGGTTTTACCGCCGACATGCAGCAAAAGCCTACCCGCGAGGAGATTCAGAACGAGGCCAACAATGGCCTGCACAACGTGCGTGGCACCCTGGCCATGGCTCGCACCAACGAGATCAACAGCGCCACCAGCCAGTTCTTCATCAACCTGACCGATAACGCCTTCCTCGATCATGGCCAGCGCGGCTTTGGTTATGCGGTGTTTGGCAAGGTGGTGCGTGGCATGGATGTGGTGGACCAGATCGCCCGGGTACGCACCGTGACCCGCGGCATGCACCGCGATGTGCCGGCCGAGCCGATCCTGATCCAGAGCGCCCGTCGCCTCTGATCGCTCATGCCCGCCGTCACCCTTGCCGGAATGGCAATGCGCTGCGCGCCTGCGCAGCGTAGGCCTCAACGCCAGCCCGCTCCTCGAGAAGAAACTGCGCCACCGCCGTGCGTAGCCTCGGATGGCGCAGGTAATGCCAGGAGCGGGTCAGCACCGGCTCAAAGCCGCGCACCAGCTTGTGCTCCCCCTGAGCACCAGCATCAAAACGCTGCACCTGCAGGGCCAGCGCCAGCTCCAGGCCCTGATACAGACACGCCTCGAAATGCAGACGATCGAACTCGGCCAGACAGCCCCAATAGCGCCCGTACAAAACGCCCTCCCCCAGCAGGAACAGCGCCATCGCCACCGGACGCCCGTGCTGGCGCGCCAGCACCACGCGAATCGCTTCGGGCATCCGCGCCGCCAACAGGCTGAAGAATTCCCGGGTCAGGTACGGGTACTGGCCGCGCACGGCGTAGGTATTGGCGTAACAGGCATAAATGAAATCCCACTCCGCCTCGACCAGCTGATGCCCCGCCCGCCAATCGAAGTCGATCCCCTGCCCCGCCACCTGCTCGCGCTCCTTACGCAGCTGCTTGCGCTTGCGTGAGGCCAGCGCATCAAGAAAGTCCTGAAAATCGCGATAACCGTGGTTCAGCCAGTGAAACTGGCAGCCCAGACGCATCAGCCAGCCCGGTCGCTGCTGCAGCTGGTGATCGGCAAACGCATCCGTGAAGTTGATGTGCAGCCCGGACAGCCCCTCCTCCGCCAGACGCACCTCGACCGCCTCCAGCAGCGACGCCGCCGCGGCGTCATCGCGCGCCAGCAGCCGCGCACCGCCCACCGGCGAGAATGGCACCGCCGCCAGTAGTTTGGGGTAGTAGGCAATCCCGGCACGCTGGCAGGCATCGGCCCAGGCATGGTCGAACACATACTCCCCACGCGAGTGGCTCTTTACATAGGCCGGCAGCGCGGCGTGCAGCGAGCCCTCGGCACCAGCCATCAGCCGGTGAGCCGGGTACCAGCCGCTGCGGCCCCCCACGCAACCGCTCTCTTCCAGACTGGACAGAAAGGCATGCCGCAGGAAGGGCGATGCATCAGGCAACAGCGCATCCCAGCGGGCGGCGGGCAGGTCGGCAAGGGCAGGCAGGGTCAGCAGTTTCATGGCCGCTAGTCTGGCTGGTTGTGCGCCCAGAAAAAAGCCCCACAGACAGGCTGCGGGGCTATACGGACATGGAGCCCCGTGCGACCGTCATACGCACGGGGATATTGCTCGCCTCGATCAGAAGGCGTACTGCAGACGCAGGCTGATGGCGTCGCCGTCATCGTCGCCCGCCGCGTTGGTCAGGTTATCCGTGCTGGCCGTGAGGTAGTTGGCCGAGACCTTGACCGCCTCGTTGGCGTACCAGTTCACGCCCAGGGTGTGGATCTTGGCCTTGCTGTCGATGAAGCCAGACTCTTCAGCCTCAAGGTTGTCGTAGCGGTAGACCATTTCCCAGGCACCGATCGCCTTGTTGGCCGGCTTGATGCTGTCGAACTTGCCGCCGTCCAGCTTGTAGCCACGCGCCTCACCAGTGAGGGTGTAGGCCAGCTGCACGTTGTAACCGGTGGCTTCACGATCGCGGCGCAGCGAGCCGGACTTGGCGTCGATGTCACGCTTGAGGTATTCGCTCTGCACCGAGAACGGACCGGCCGCATAGGCAAATTCCAGACCCCAGGCGCTGTCGCCATCAAACTCTCCGGCCACACCGCGGGCGAAGTCCGGACGGTTGCCGTTGACCGAATCCTCGGTGGTGCCCCGCACGTTCATGCGCGAACGCACCCGGCCATCGAAGTCCTCGACGCTGCGGTTGGCGTAGTTCAGACCAAAGTGCAGCACATTGCCCGACTCGGCCATCGGCGCAATCACACCGCGCAGGTTGACGGTGTTGTTGTTCTGGCCGTCGGCATCTTCGTTACCCTTGGCGCGGTTCAGACCGGCCGAGCCGTAGAACATGCCGGTGGTGCCGCTAACCTGGATGCCCATGCCATCTTGCTTGTCGTTGACCCAGTCAGCCAGGTCATAAATGGCCGAACGCTCGATGGTGGTCACCCACTTGGAGCTGGTCGCCTTCTCCAGACCAAAGTCCGGGTCGAAGCGGCCGATCTTCACGTTGACCGGCTTGAGGCCGGTGTAGGTGACGGAGGCCTCGTCCCATTTGCTGTTGCCCGACTCGCCGAAGTCGACATTGAAGTTGTACTTCCAGTCACCGTAAGCCACACCGGAGAGTTCCAGAATCGCCCGGCGGAAGTAAGCCTCATCGGCACGATTGCCGTTACGGGTGTAGACGCCGTCAAAGGCATCGAAGTCCGCCTGCAGGCGGCCGCCCAGCTTGAAGCCGAACTGCTTATCGGTGGTTCCGGCCTCGAAGCCGCCTTTGGTCTTGATGACAATGTCGGCACCGTCAGTGGTGACGGTACCGGCCAGAGCCTGCCCGGAGACAGCCAGGGCCAGGGCGCTGAAGGCTACGCCGGCAAAATGCTTGCGGATCATCGGAGGATTCCCCTCATTGGTCTTAGCGTTCGTAAGTGCCCGTGGCGTCTGGCCGGCGGGAGCTGGGGGAATCTTGTCGAGGCGAGATTGCAGAAAGATAACGACGACATGAAGGTTATGTTGCAGCGGAACTTTTCGGCTATCACACCGGTATCGGGGGCATCGCTTGAGCCCGCCAGCAATGCGGCCATCCGCCGTCTACACTGCAGGAGAATTCCCCACCCCATCTCAGGAGAGCGCTCCGATGCGTATATGTCACCTGCGCGGTGCCCGCTGCCTGCTGTTGCTGAGCCTGCTGAGCTGGCTGGCCATCGCGGATGCCCGCCCCCTGAAGGTGGCCGTCGAGGGCAACTATGAGCCCTTCAGGGCACCTCTAAAAACCAGGCTCACCTCCGGGTAAAATCGCCGTCCCGTTGACCACCCGGAGTCTGCTGATGTTGA
>NZ_JAMJEZ010000041.1 GCF_023544715.1 Pseudomonas eutrophicaquae
TCGCGGAAGACGCCGCCGTGCTGGAAGGCCAGCTGGTCGCTACCGACGTCGATACCGGCGCCGAGCTGACCTTCGCCACCGAAGAAGTCGTCGACGGCTTCATGCTGAATGCCGACGGCAGCTACACCTTCGACGCTGCCAACGCGGCCTACCAGTCGCTGGCCGAGGGTGATGAGCTGGTCCTCACTGTGCCGTACTCCGTCACTGACGGCATCGCCACCGCTGAGTCCACCCTGACCATCACTGTCACCGGCACCAACGATGCCCCGGTTGCCGAAGCCGCTACCGCTGCTGTCGCGGAAGACGCCGCCGTGCTGGAAGGCCAGCTGGTCGCTACCGACGTCGATACCGGCGCCGAGCTGACCTTCGCCCAGGTGGGTGAAGCCGTTGCCGGCCTGACCATCAACGCCGACGGCACCTACACCTTCGACGCTGCCAACGCGGCCTACCAGTCGCTGGCCGAAGGCGAAGCGCTGATCCTCGAAGTGCCGTACTCCGTCACTGACGGCATCGCCACCGCTGAGTCCACCCTGACCATCACTGTCACCGGCACCAACGATGCCCCGGTTGCCGAAGCCGCTACCGTTGCTGTCGCGGAAGACGTCCTGCTGGAAGGCCAGCTGGTCGCCACCGACGTCGATACCGGCGCCGAGCTGACCTTCGCCACCGAAGAAGTCGTCGACGGCTTCATGCTGAATGCCGACGGCAGCTACACCTTCGACGCTGCCAACGCGGCCTACCAGTCGCTGGCCGAAGGCGAAGAGCGGGTCCTCACTGTGCCGTACTCCGTCACTGACGGCATCGCCACCGTTGAGTCCACCCTGACCATCACCGTCACTGGCACCAACGATGTCCCGGTCGTCACCGGCGTCATCGCTGCCCAGACACTGAAAAGCGCCAACAACGTCCTGTTTGCCGGGGCCTCCGTCAGCGACATCGACGGTGTGAACAGCGCAGAGCTCACCACCGATGCCGTGCTGCAGGTGTCCAGCTCCGTTGCTGAAGATGAGTTCGCCTTCGCAGGAACCAACGTGGCCTTCGTCGCCAACCTGGTGACTGTGGGCGGCGTAGGTGTAGCCACCTTCACCCAGGCTGAGGGCGTGCTGACCGTGACCTTCGGCAGCGACGATCCGGCCACCGTGATCAATGCGCAGACCGTCAACACCGTCCTGCAGGCCCTGCAGCTGAATGCCGACCCGGACAGCGGCGAGCGCGCCATCACCCTGACCGTGACCGACGCGCTGGGCGGCCAGTCGCAGGCTGTACAGACCCTCGTCACCAGCCTGCCGGAAAACTTCACAGCGCCGACCATCACCAGCTTCGACGGTGAGAAGATCATTGCCGCGCAGGCTGGTGCAACTGCGGTGGATGTGACTCCCGACGCTGAAGTGGCGTTCGTAGCTAAGGTCGGTCTGGAGAACGTCGACGGCCTGACCCTGACCCTGACCCTGAGCGGTGACACCGCCAACAGCGACGTGCTGGCGCTGCCGACCGCGCTGGAGGGTAGCGGTAGCGTCGCCGTGATCGGCGGTCGTCTGGTCTATCAGACTTCTCCTGAGCGTGAAGAAACCAGCACCCAACTCAACCTCGGCACCGTCAGCGGTGGCACCAACGGTCAGCCGCTGCTGATCACTCTGGCTGCCAACCCGAATGCTGAGGCGGGAGATTACGACGCCGCCCTGGGCCTGGTGCTCAACAGCGTCACCTTCGATGCTGACGGCGTTACCGTGGTCGAAGGCCCGCGCACCCTCACCGCCACCCTGGGCGGCCTGGTGGGCGTCGAGGAAGTCTCGGCCTCCACCACCCTGGTGGTGACCGCCGAAGGCGAGCTCAATCTGACCACAGGCGTTGATACGCTGGGCGATGCTCAGTTCATCAACCTGTTCAGCGCTGATCTGGATGGCGAAACCCAGACCCTGAACACCGTTACAGGCAGCGGCGGCGGCAGCGACGCCCTGACCGGCGGTGCCACCGCGTTCGATACCCTCACTGCCACCCTCAATGCGGATGCAGGCGCCGTCACCATCACCGATGTCGACCGCCTCAACCTCACCGCAGTGGGCGATAGCGGTGCACTGGACTTCGCAGGCATCACCAACGCGGACTTCGCCATGCAGGTCGTGGTGGAGGGCAGCGGTAAGCTGAACCTGACCAGCGTCGCCAACGTCGAGAGCATCGACGCCGGCGCGGCAACCGGTGCCCTGACCGTCGACTTCGCCGACGGCGAGACCGCCACCGTCACCACCGGCAGCGGCGACACCTCCATCACCGCCGACGACCTGGCCGCCTCTGGCGATGCCCCGGCTGTGGCTGCAGAGATCACCGTCGCGGTGGGTTCGGGCGATGGCGCCATCACCCTGAGCGGCTCCGCCGACTTCAACCTGACCGGCGCGCTGAGCAGCAACGTCTCCGGCGCAGGCACCACTGGCGATCTGAGCATTGCCAGCGTGGTGGGTTCGGCTGGTGTCACCGTGGTAGCCGGTGAGGGCAACCTGACCGTGGCGGACAACGCGCTGACAGGCGAAGGCACTCCTCTGCTGACGGTCAACGCCGCCGCCATGCTCGACGACAACAGCCTGACCATCTCTGGCGCAGGCGACGTGGTAGTCACTGGCGCACTGGCCGATGTGAACCTGGCCGGTACCCGCGGTACCGTCACCGTCACCACCTCGGATGGCAACGTAAACACGGGTGACAGCGTAGAGACCACCGTGACCCTGGGTACCGGTGCAACGGCCACTGTCAACACCGACGGCTCGGGCGTGGGCAATGCCACCGTCAACATCGACGCTCTCTCGGCTGTGGCGTACCTGATCGGTGAAGACGAGCTGACCCTGACCAACGTCGATCTGAACGTCTCCGGTGATGCCGACATCGTCAACATCACCGACCTGAGCGCCGATGTGAACGCCACTGGCTTCAGCGGTGGCACCCTGAACCTGACCACCGTGGCCGGCGCCAACATCGACGTCTCCGGCGGTGCCAGCGACATCAACCTGCTGGGCGCTGCCGAGCTTGTCACTGTTGACGCCAAGCTGACGTTCGGTGAAGACACCCTGACCATCGGCCAGGCGGCCAGTGGTGAGGATGAAGCCGTGGCCTTCCAGGGCGATGTCACCGTCACCGGTCTGGGCACCAGCGGTTCAGGCGCCGTCGACGCCGCCAACCTGGCCGGTGCGCTGGACGTGACCACTGTCGGTTCCGATTCCGGCAGTGTCACCATCACCCTCGGTGCCGGTGTGACCGAGGCGCGGTTGAAGGCAGGCAATACCAGCGCCAGCGGTTCGACCGTCGAGGCTACCGACTTCACCAACACCCTGACCCTGACCGGTTTGGGCGATGTGGTCGTCACCGGCTTCAATGCCACCATCGATGCTGACGGCGTGCCCTCGGGCGACGGTGTTGAGGGGATTGCCTCCGGCGACCTGGCCGTCACCCTGGCCGCCAACGCCAATGCCACCATCATCGCTGGCGACCACGACATCCTGACCGTGACCGGTGGTGATACGGGTACAGAAGGTGTCCTCAACGGCACCCGCAGCACCATCACCATCGATGCTGCCGCGATGACCCTTGTCGGCCCTGAATCTGTCGGTATCGTCATCAATGCCAGCTCCGGCGCCTCCGGCGGCTTCAACAGCAACGTGGTGATCGACAAGGCGCCGGGTGCTGGATCCAACGACAGCGCCATTGAAATCAACCTCTCCGGCCTGGACGAGGAGGCCTCCACCGCCACCGTCGACATCACCACCGGTGTGCTGGGCAAGGGTGCTGAGGAGAGTGACGACGGCGATGTCCTCGATATCACCCTCGGCACCAGCCAGCTCGTGACCATCGAAGGCACCACCGGCATCGTAGGCGCTGGTAACAACGGCCGGGTCGAGATCGATGCCAGCAGCGCAGTGGCGGCTGACTTCGATGGCGATGAGGTTACTACCAACGTGCAGATCACCCTCCAGGGCAGCGCTGACTTCACGCTGAGCGATGTCTCCGCGGACGTGAATGCCACCGGGGTGACCGGCAACGTGGTGATCAACGCAATCGGGGCCACCAACGACCTGACCCTGTCCGGCGGCGCTGGCAATGATGAGATCTTCGCCGGCAGCGGCGACGACACCATCAACGGCGGTGCCGGTGACGACATCATCGAAGGCGGTGTCGGCGACGACACCATCGATGGCGGTGCCGGTGACGACACCATCGAAGGCGGCGCGGGCGTTGACCTGCTCACCGGCGGTGCAGGTGTGGACACCTTCGTCTTCAATCAGGGCGACACCGGCTTCGGCGCGGGCAACCGTGATGTGATCACCGACTTCCAGATTAGTGAAGACTACATCGACCTGTCGGCTATCACCGGCATCACCAGCGTGTCTAACCTGCAGATCTCCTACGCCACCGCCGCGGATGGTCTGACCAAGACCGCCATCATCGGCTACGATGAAAACGGCGCTACGAGTGGTGGTCTGGTAGAGATCGCCCTGACCGGCCTGCCGCTGAATGATCAGCTGTCTGCTAACGAGTTCATCTTCTCCACCCCCTAACCCCCACCACCCTCCGTCGCCGCCACCCGGCGGCGGAGGCCCCCTCACACAGCCCCGCCCCCCACAAGGAGGCGGGGCTTTTTCGTGGGAGCCTGCCGGGCCCTGCCGCGGATCCGCCGCCGGCACGCCGCCCCCCGGCGCTGCATTGCTCCGCGCAAAAATCGACTATGCTTAGCCGCGGCGCGCCGCCCTCGACCGTGCGCCATCCATCGCCCGGCCCACCCGGGCAACCAGCGAAAAGGGAATATCATGGCTACAACGCAGACCAAGAACATCAAGAACGGCGCCCGCCTCACCAATGGCAGCGAGGACACCCTCTACCAGGGCACCTCGCGAATCGAGACGGTCACCCTCGGCAACGCAGGCACCTACCTGCTGCGCGACATCGAGAACGTGCGCGGCAGCAGCGGCAATGATGTGGTCACCCTGCTGAACCCGGCCCAGGGCGTCGGCAGCCTGAACCTTGGCCGCGGTAATGATGATGAGCTGATCCTCGCCGGTGCGGGCACCTACCGGCTGCGTCTGGACGGCGTGGAGCAGGTGCGCGGCGTGGCCGGCGTCACCACCACGCTGGAGCTGCACGGCGCCGCCACCTTCCAAACCGACGGCTCGCTCAGCCTCAGCACCGCCGCCGGCGACAGCCGCGTGCAGGACATCACCTTCACCGCGCTGACCAACAGCATCAGCCTGAACCTGGGCGGCGGTGCGGACGTGGTGCGCCTGGATAACGGGTTCTCGCTGGCCCTCAACAAGGACGGCGAGCTGGTCCTGCTCAAGGACGGCAAGAGCCTGACCTTCAAGGGATATGCGCCGGACAACACGGCACTGCGCATTCTGGTCAACGGCCAGGACACCCACTACGCGGCTCTGCAGGACCATGAGTCCCTTGGCCAGCTCAGCGGCGTGATGAGCGCCGCCGACCTGCTGCAGCTGCAAACCCCGCTCGATGCCAGCGCGGTGACTGAAATCAACGGCACCCTGGCCGACGTGCTGGCCGTACTGGAGATCGAAGACATCACCACCGGCAACTTCGACTCGACCCTGGAGGAAGGCACTGCGGACGCCGCCGATCTGCAGGCGATTCTTGACGGCAACGGCACCGGCACCGTCGATGCTTCGGCACTGACCGCGATCGA
>NZ_JAMJEZ010000042.1 GCF_023544715.1 Pseudomonas eutrophicaquae
AGCGGCGGACGGGTGAGTAATGCCTAGGAATCTGCCCGATAGTGGGGGACAACGTTTCGAAAGGAACGCTAATACCGCATACGTCCTACGGGAGAAAGTGGGGGATCTTCGGACCTCACGCTATCGGATGAGCCTAGGTCGGATTAGCTAGTTGGTGAGGTAATGGCTCACCAAGGCGACGATCCGTAACTGGTCTGAGAGGATGATCAGTCACACTGGAACTGAGACACGGTCCAGACTCCTACGGGAGGCAGCAGTGGGGAATATTGGACAATGGGCGAAAGCCTGATCCAGCCATGCCGCGTGTGTGAAGAAGGTCTTCGGATTGTAAAGCACTTTAAGTTGGGAGGAAGGGCTGCTGATTAATACTCCGCAGTTTTGACGTTACCAACAGAATAAGCACCGGCTAACTTCGTGCCAGCAGCCGCGGTAATACGAAGGGTGCAAGCGTTAATCGGAATTACTGGGCGTAAAGCGCGCGTAGGTGGTCTTGTAAGTTGAAGGTGAAATCCCCGGGCTCAACCTGGGAACTGCCTCCAAAACTGCATGACTCGAGTACGGTAGAGGGTGGTGGAATTTCCTGTGTAGCGGTGAAATGCGTAGATATAGGAAGGAACACCAGTGGCGAAGGCGACCACCTGGACTGATACTGACACTGAGGTGCGAAAGCGTGGGGAGCAAACAGGATTAGATACCCTGGTAGTCCACGCCGTAAACGATGTCAACTAGCTGTTGGGTTCCTTGAGAACTTAGTAGCGCAGCTAACGCGATAAGTTGACCGCCTGGGGAGTACGGCCGCAAGGTTAAAACTCAAATGAATTGACGGGGGCCCGCACAAGCGGTGGAGCATGTGGTTTAATTCGAAGCAACGCGAAGAACCTTACCTGGCCTTGACATGCAGAGAACTTTCCAGAGATGGATTGGTGCCTTCGGGAGCTCTGACACAGGTGCTGCATGGCTGTCGTCAGCTCGTGTCGTGAGATGTTGGGTTAAGTCCCGTAACGAGCGCAACCCTTGTCCTTAGTTACCAGCACCTCGGGTGGGCACTCTAAGGAGACTGCCGGTGACAAACCGGAGGAAGGTGGGGATGACGTCAAGTCATCATGGCCCTTACGGCCAGGGCTACACACGTGCTACAATGGTCGGTACAGAGGGTTGCCAAGCCGCGAGGTGGAGCTAATCCCACAAAACCGATCGTAGTCCGGATCGCAGTCTGCAACTCGACTGCGTGAAGTCGGAATCGCTAGTAATCGTGAATCAGAATGTCACGGTGAATACGTTCCCGGGCCTTGTACACACCGCCCGTCACACCATGGGAGTGGGTTGCTCCAGAAGTAGCTAGTCTAACCTTCGGGGGGACGGTTACCACGGAGTGATTCATGACTGGGGTGAAGTCGTAACAAGGTAGCCGTAGGGGAACCTGCGGCTGGATCACCTCCTTAATCGAAGACTTCAGCTTCCCATAAGCTCCCACACGAATTGCTTGATTCACTCGCGAAAGGCGATTGGGTCTGTAGCTCAGTTGGTTAGAGCGCACCCCTGATAAGGGTGAGGTCGGCAGTTCGAATCTGCCCAGACCCACCAATTGTCGTGGTGCGCAGGCCGATCGAAAGATGGGGCCATAGCTCAGCTGGGAGAGCGCCTGCTTTGCACGCAGGAGGTCAGGAGTTCGATCCTCCTTGGCTCCACCATTAGCTCCACCACAAACATCGCCAAGCTCAGAAATGAGTGTTTGTTTCGAACACTGATTTCTGGTCTTATCGCCAGACGTTCTTTAAAAATTCGGATAGTGATAGAAGTAATGAACTGGAGGAGTGTTTCACTGCACTCGGCCAGGTCAAGGTAAATTTGCGAGTTCAAGCGCAAGTTTTCGGCGAATGTCATGTTCACTCATACGACCACAAGCGGTCACCGGACGGGGGGTTCTCTGGATCGGTACAGATTGCTTGGGGTTATATGGTCAAGTGAATAAGCGCATACGGTGGATGCCTTGGCAGTCAGAGGCGATGAAAGACGTGGTAGCCTGCGATAAGCTTCGGGGAGTCGGCAAACAGACTTTGATCCGGAGATCTCTGAATGGGGGAACCCACCTGTCATAAGACAGGTATCAGTAACTGAATACATAGGTTACTGAGGCGAACCAGGGGAACTGAAACATCTAAGTACCCTGAGGAAAAGAAATCAACCGAGATTCCCTTAGTAGTGGCGAGCGAACGGGGATTAGCCCTTAAGCATCTTGGATTTTAGTGGAAGGCTCTGGAAAGTGCCGCCATAGTGGGTGATAGCCCCGTACACGAAAAAATCCTTGCTGTGAAATCGAGTAGGACGGCGCACGTGAAACGTTGTCTGAATATGGGGGGACCATCCTCCAAGGCTAAATACTACTGACTGACCGATAGTGAACCAGTACCGTGAGGGAAAGGCGAAAAGAACCCCGGAGAGGGGAGTGAAATAGAACCTGAAACCGTATGCGTACAAGCAGTGGGAGCCTACTTTGTTAGGTGACTGCGTACCTTTTGTATAATGGGTCAGCGACTTATATTCAGTGGCAAGCTTAACCGTTTAGGGGAGGCGTAGCGAAAGCGAGTCTTAATAGGGCGTTTAGTCGCTGGGTATAGACCCGAAACCGGGCGATCTATCCATGAGCAGGTTGAAGGTTAGGTAACACTGACTGGAGGACCGAACCCACTTCCGTTGAAAAGGCAGGGGATGACTTGTGGATCGGAGTGAAAGGCTAATCAAGCTCGGAGATAGCTGGTTCTCCTCGAAAGCTATTTAGGTAGCGCCTCACGTATCACTCCAGGGGGTAGAGCACTGTTTCGGCTAGGGGGTCATCCCGACTTACCAAACCGATGCAAACTCCGAATACCTGGAAGTGCCAGCGTGGGAGACACACGGCGGGTGCTAACGTCCGTCGTGAAAAGGGAAACAACCCAGACCGTCAGCTAAGGTCCCAAAGTTATGGTTAAGTGGTAAACGATGTGGGAAGGCTTAGACAGCTAGGAGGTTGGCTTAGAAGCAGCCACCCTTTAAAGAAAGCGTAATAGCTCACTAGTCGAGTCGGCCTGCGCGGAAGATGTAACGGGGCTCAAACCATACACCGAAGCTACGGGTTCATCCTTTGGATGAGCGGTAGAGGAGCGTTCTGTAAGCCTGTGAAGGTCAGTTGAGAAGCTGGCTGGAGGTATCAGAAGTGCGAATGCTGACATGAGTAACGACAATGGGTGTGAAAAACATCCACGCCGAAAGACCAAGGGTTCCTGCGCAACGTTAATCGACGCAGGGTTAGTCGACCCCTAAGGCGAGGCAGAAATGCGTAGTCGATGGGAAACAGGTTAATATTCCTGTACTTCTGGTTACTGCGATGGGGGGACGGAGAAGGCTAGGCCAGCTTGGCGTTGGTTGTCCAAGTTTAAGGTGGTAGGCTGATTTCTTAGGTAAATCCGGGAAATCAAGGCCGAGAACTGATGACGAGCTTTCTTTCAGAAAGCGAAGTGGTTGATGCCATACTTCCAGGAAAAGCCTCTAAGCTTCAGGTAACTAGGAATCGTACCCCAAACCGACACAGGTGGTCGGGTAGAGAATACCAAGGCGCTTGAGAGAACTCGGGTGAAGGAACTAGGCAAAATGGCACCGTAACTTCGGGAGAAGGTGCGCCGGTGAGGGTGAATGACTTGCTCAATAAGCCCACGCCGGTCGAAGATACCAGGCCGCTGCGACTGTTTATTAAAAACACAGCACTCTGCAAACACGAAAGTGGACGTATAGGGTGTGACGCCTGCCCGGTGCTGGAAGGTTAATTGATGGGGTTAGCGAAAGCGAAGCTCTTGATCGAAGCCCCAGTAAACGGCGGCCGTAACTATAACGGTCCTAAGGTAGCGAAATTCCTTGTCGGGTAAGTTCCGACCTGCACGAATGGCGTAACGATGGCGGCGCTGTCTCCACCCGAGACTCAGTGAAATTGAAATCGCTGTGAAGATGCAGTGTATCCGCGGCTAGACGGAAAGACCCCGTGAACCTTTACTATAGCTTTGCACTGGACTTTGAGCTTGCTTGTGTAGGATAGGTGGGAGGCTTTGAAGTGGGGACGCCAGTTCCCATGGAGCCATCCTTGAAATACCACCCTGGCAATCTTGAGGTTCTAACTCTGATCCGTCATCCGGATCGAGGACAGTGTATGGTGGGTAGTTTGACTGGGGCGGTCTCCTCCCAAAGAGTAACGGAGGAGTACGAAGGTGCGCTCAGACCGGTCGGAAATCGGTCGCAGAGTATAAAGGCAAAAGCGCGCTTGACTGCGAGACAGACACGTCGAGCAGGTACGAAAGTAGGTCTTAGTGATCCGGTGGTTCTGTATGGAAGGGCCATCGCTCAACGGATAAAAGGTACTCCGGGGATAACAGGCTGATACCGCCCAAGAGTTCATATCGACGGCGGTGTTTGGCACCTCGATGTCGGCTCATCACATCCTGGGGCTGAAGCCGGTCCCAAGGGTATGGCTGTTCGCCATTTAAAGTGGTACGCGAGCTGGGTTTAGAACGTCGTGAGACAGTTCGGTCCCTATCTGCCGTGGACGTTTGAGATTTGAGAGGGGCTGACCTTAGTACGAGAGGACCGGGTTGGACGAACCTCTGGTGTTCCGGTTGTCACGCCAGTGGCATTGCCGGGTAGCTATGTTCGGAAAAGATAACCGCTGAAAGCATCTAAGCGGGAAACTTGCCTCAAGATGAGATCTCACTGGAGCCTTGAGCTCCCTGAAGGGTCGTCGAAGACTACGACGTTGATAGGTCGGGTGTGTAAGCGCTGTGAGGCGTTGAGCTAACCGATACTAATGGCCCGTGAGGCTTGACCATATAACACCCAAACAATCTGGGTGAACCGACTCGACGAAAACGAGCGTGAACCGCAAAAGCACACCAAGACAATACTTCTGTCACCGTCCGAATACGCTGTCGCGTGTAGCGGCTGGCTCCAAGCCACCCACCCACGAGACCGCACCGAATTGCTTGACGACCATAGAGCGTTGGAACCACCTGATCCCATCCCGAACTCAGCAGTGAAACAACGCATCGCCGATGGTAGTGTGGGGTCTCCCCATGTGAGAGTAGGTCATCGTCAAGCACCTATCCCAAACCCCCGA
>NZ_JAMJEZ010000043.1 GCF_023544715.1 Pseudomonas eutrophicaquae
GCCGGCGCCAGCTTCCAGGCGGCCATCAGCAGCGGGAAGTTCCAGGGGATGATCTGCCCGACCACGCCTAACGGCTCATGGAAGTGATAAGCCGCGGTGGTGTCATTGATCTCCGCGGTGCTGCCTTCCTGGGCACGGATGCAGCCGGCGAAGTAGCGGAAGTGATCGGCAGCCAGCGGCACGTCGGCGTTCAGCGTCTCGCGCACCGCCTTGCCGTTGTCCCAGGTCTCGGTGACCGCCAGCAGCTCAAGGTTCTGCTCGATACGATCAGCAATCTTCAGCAGGATATTGGCGCGCTCCTGCACCGAGGTGCGCCCCCAGGCGTCGGCTGCGGCATGCGCAGCGTCCAGCGCCCGCTCGATATCCGCGGCATCCGAGCGCGGAAATTCGGCGATTACCTCGCCATTCACCGGCGAGGTATTGATGAAGTACTGCCCATTGACCGGCGCCACAAACTGCCCGCCGATGTAGTTTCCATAACGCGACTTGAAGGAGATGACTGCGCCTTCGGTACCCGGTTGTGCGTAGATCATGTGTTTAGCCTCTTATGTTGTTATGGCGATGCAACGTGTCTTAACGGCAGGCGCCACCCGCCTGCCCGTGTTGAACAATACCGCGAGTGCCGGCCATGCCATAGCGGCTTGGCCGGCACTCGCTCAGGATGCGGTTGCCTCGGGGGCAGGCTCAGGACGATAACCCAGTCGCAGGCCGCCCCAGTGACGCCCCTGCACATGCAGTGGTACAGACAGATCGTGCATCTGCTCGCCGGTATCTCGCACATAGGTTTGCAGCAGCAGTGGCTGGCGATGGCTGCCGCAGCGCAAGCTGGCGCGATCCGTGAACAAGCGCTTGCTACGGCTGTGCAGGCGGTCGTACTCGACATCCCCGCTCGGCGGCTGGCTGAACGCCCGATTATGGGTCGGAACGTACCCCTCGGGCGTGCAGGCAATGGCAAAGACCAGCCCTTCATGACGCCCGAGCAGCGCTTCCTGAATCGCTGGTAGCACCTCATCGGTGAAGCGGTCGAATTGACTGCTGTACTTGGCCGGCTCAGTACCCGGCTGGTGCTGATACTGCCGATCAAACAGCGCATCGAGGCTGATCCGCCCGCTGCGAATCGCGCCCTCAAAGGCCTGCTCGATGGCTGCCGCGCCCTCGCGGGCCAGGTCGTAGATGCGCTGGTGGTAATCATCGAGGGCCACCTCGGCCAGTTGCTCGCTGATCCCCTCGGTCAGCGCCTCCAGGCGATTGGCTTCCTCTTCCAGACGGTGGGTCTGGGCATCGCTGACCGCCAGATCCTGGCGCATCTGCTCGATGGCCTCGAACAGGTGAGCCAGTTGCTGGCGATTGTCCTGCGAGCCGCGGGCGATTTCCCCGACCTGATTCTCGACCCCGGCCGCCAGGGTGGCGATGCTGTCCAGGTGCTGCCCGGCATCCTCCACCTCGCCCACCCCGAGCACCAGTTCATCCGCCAGCTGACGAATCTGCGCCACCACTTCGCGGGTGTTTTGCTGGATATCCGCGATCATCCGCCCGACCTCACCGGTCGCCGCGCTGGTACGTCCGGCGAGGCTGCGCACCTCGCTGGCCACCACGGCAAAACCGCGGCCATGCTCGCCGGCCCGCGCCGCTTCGATGGCCGCGTTGAGCGCCAGCAGGTTGGTCTGGCTGGCGACCTCCTCGATCACCGCGGTGACTTTCTGGATTTCCTCACTGCGCTGGTAGAGGGTCTCGATCAGCGCGCGGCTGGTGCCAGCCTGCTGACGCAGCGCCTGCATGCGCGACACCGTATCGCTCAGCACCCGCCGCCCGGCATCGCTGCTCTCGCGGCTCTCCAGCGCGGCCTCGGCTGCGCGCTGGCTGAGGGCGGCAGTCTGTGCCTCGGTGGCGATCATCGTCTCGGCACTGCCGACAATCCGCTCAGCCGAATCGACCTGCGAGGCAAGACGGGTGGCCAGCTCCTGCACCGAGTGCGCAACGCCAGCCGCCGCCAGTGCGTTACCACTCACCGAGCGGGACAACTGCCGGGCCAAGGCGCGAATATCCGGCCCGGATCCGCCGCGCCGCGCTAGAAGTGGCAGCGCGAGCGGCAACAGCAGCAGCACTGGCAGACACAGCCACAAGGGCAGGCCACCCAGCGCCTGGGCGGCGGTCAGCAAGGCACCCGCCATTCCGATCAACAGGGGCAGGAACATAGGACGCAGAAACTCTGCACGCATCAGGGCAACCTCTCCACAGCACATTGCCCACGCCCCGCCGAGGCGGGTTGCGGGCAATCGATCATCGTCATCAGCCAGCCCTGACACGGCAGGCAGCTGGCAGCATGTCGGCCCGCTCAGGGGCGGGCCGGCATGGGTTCTCCCTGACTATAGTCAGCGCTGGCCGATCTGCGGCCGCGACCAAGGTCGCAGAAGCGGTGGAGGATCGTACTCAGTGCTCGCCAAGCAACTCAATGGCGCGCTGGTACAGCCCCAGAGGATCATCAGTGCGATGCACATCGGCTGAGAGCAGCTGGCGGAACTTACGGGCACCGGGGAAGCCCTGCGCCAGCCCCAGCACATGGCGAGTGATGTGATGCAGCGCGCCACCCCTGGCAAGATGCGCCTCGATGTAGGGCTGCAGGGCACGCAGCACATCCCCGCGGGTTGGCACCACCCGCTCGACACCAAACAACGTCTGATCGACCTGCGCCAGCAGGTAGGGGTTGTGATACGCCTCACGGCCCAGCATCACGCCATCGAAGGTTTCCAGATGCGTCTGGCAGGCCTCCAGGGTCTTGATCCCGCCGTTGAGGATGAGCTCAAGGTCCGGGAAGTCGCGTTTGAGCTGCGCCGCCACTTCATAACGCAGCGGCGGGACTTCGCGGTTTTCCTTGGGCGAGAGCCCTTCCAGGATGGCAATGCGCGCATGCACCGTGAAGCTGCGGCAGCCCGCCGTGGCCACCTGCCCGACAAAATCACACAGCTCGGCGTAACTGTCGCGACCATTGATGCCGATCCGGTGCTTGACGGTGACCGGAATCCCGACTGCGTCCTGCATGGCCTTCACACAGTCGGCGACCAGTGCCGGATGCCCCATCAGGCAGGCCCCGATCATGTTGTGCTGCACCCGATCGCTCGGGCAGCCGACATTGAGGTTGACCTCGTCATAGCCCCACGCCTCGGCCATTTTCGCGCAGGCCGCCAGATCGGCCGGCACACTGCCGCCCAGCTGCAGCGCCAACGGATGCTCGGCGGCATCGTAGTCAAGAAACCGCGCCCGATCGCCGTGCAGCAGCGCGCCGGTGGTGACCATCTCGGTATACAGCAGTGCCTCATGCGACAGCAGACGCAGGAAGTAGCGGCAATGGCGATCCGTCCAGTCCATCATCGGCGCCACGGAAAAGCGGCGGGACGGCTCAGGCCGCGTGGTTGCTGGGGTTGGGGCTGTTTTCATCGTCGGCTGTCGGTGTGGATTCGCTGGGGTTTTCGGGTGTTTCCGGGTGTTTTTTCGGACTCGGTGGTAAAATTTACCACCGCACTCCGATCTTTTACCACCGCTCGAGGGTATCGCAATGGCCACAATCCGCAGTCGCACGAACGCTGATGGGAAGACCATGTACACCGCGCAGATCAGGATCAAGCGCGGCGGCAAGCAAGTCTATCAGGAGGCCGCAAGCTTCTCGCGGCTCAAGGCGGCTGAGGCCTGGGCGAAGCGCCGCGAGGTTGAGCTTGAGGATCCAGCTGCCCTGCAGCGCGCCCAGCGCGGCGGATCAGTCTCGCTGGCGGACATGATCGAGCGATACATCGCCGAGCGCGACCCTGCCCGCCCAATGGGCAAGACCAAAGCGGCCACGCTGCGGGCGGTAGCCGCCAGTCCACTGGGTGAGCTGGTCGAGCCTGAGCTGACATCGCAGGCGCTGGTCGACTATGTGCTGTGGCGCATGAGTGATGCCGGCGGGAATGTGCAGCCGCAGACCGCGGGCAATGACCTCTCACACATCAGCGCCGTGCTGTCGATCGCCAAGCCGGCCTGGGGATACGATGTCGACGGACGCATCTGCGAGGATGCGCGCAAGGTCATCAAGAAGCTGGGGTATGCCACCCGCTCTCGCGAGCGTGATCGCCGACCGACGCTTGAAGAGCTTGACCGCCTGCTGACGCGCTTCCTTGAAGTCCAGGCTTTCCGGCCGACCAGCACGGCGATGGCGAAGGTGGTCGGCTTTGCGCTGTTCTCTGCGCGACGCCAGGAAGAGATCACGCGGATCCGCTGGGAAGACCTGGACGAAGCTCGTCAGCGAGTGCTGGTGCGCGACATGAAGAACCCCGGCGACAAGTGGGGCAACGACGTCTGGTGCCACCTGCCGGACGAGGCCTGGGCCATCCTCCACAGCATGCCGCGCGTCTGCGCGGAGATCTTCCCCTACAACAGCGATTCCATCTCCGCATCATGGACACGGGCCTGCAAGATCCTCGGGATCGAGAACCTGCACTTCCACGACCTGCGCCACGAAGGCATCAGCCGGCTGTTCGAAATGGACTGGGACATTCCCCGCGTCGCCAGCGTCTCCGGCCACCGCGACTGGAACTCGCTGCGCCGCTACACGCACCTGCACGGACGCAGCGACCCCTACCGAGAATGGTCGTGGCTGGCGCGGATCATCGCCGCCCCTGTGGAGTTGGGCACACGAGGCAGAGGCAACGCGACAATACCCTCGCACTGACCGAGCGAGCAGTGGCCACAGTTGTTCTACGCGCAAGACGTGCGGCCAGATGGCATCGTGCGCCGAAGCGCGTTATCAACTGGAACAATGCGGCAACGGTCGCCTCGATAGGGATGGTGACGGTGTGCCGTGTGAGAGCTTGTTCCGGCAATAGGATCAGCGGGAGGACAACCTGCAGCGCGGTTGCCCGCTGAACCGCCCCGAGTTTCCCGGAGGCTCCAACCTTTGAGAGGATGGAGCCATGAAGAAATCCACCAAGTACTCCCC
>NZ_JAMJEZ010000044.1 GCF_023544715.1 Pseudomonas eutrophicaquae
TAACAAATAAATCTTACCATTTACAGCGCAAGCTTTCGATCCAAAAAAAGATCAATTTAAAGAAGTTACACAAGAAGATTTAAAAGGTTCTTGGAGCGTAGTATGCTTCTATCCTGCTGACTTCTCATTCGTTTGTCCAACTGAATTAGAAGACTTACAAAACCAATATGAAGAATTACAAAAATTAGGCGTAAATGTATTCTCAGTATCAACTGATACTCACTTCGTACACAAAGCATGGCATGACCATTCAGATGCAATTAGCAAAATCACTTACACTATGATTGGTGACCCATCACAAACAATCACTCGTAATTTTGATGTATTAGATGAAGCTACTGGTTTAGCTCAACGTGGTACATTCATTATCGACCCAGACGGTGTTGTACAAGCATCTGAAATTAACGCTGACGGAATTGGCCGTGACGCTAGTACATTAGCTCACAAAATCAAAGCAGCTCAATATGTTCGCAAAAACCCTGGCGAAGTATGCCCAGCTAAATGGGAAGAAGGCGCTAAAACATTGCAACCTGGTTTAGATTTAGTAGGTAAAATCTAAGGAGGCATTAAAAACATGCTTAATGCTGATTTAAAACAACAACTTAAACAACTATTAGAACTAATGGAGGGCAACGTTGAATTCGTTGCCAGCCTTGGTTCAGATGATAAATCTAAGGAACTCAAAGAATTATTAACAGAAATTTCTGATATGTCACCTAGACTTTCACTTTCTGAAAAGTCTTTAAAACGTACACCAAGTTTCTCAGTCAATCGTCCTGGCGAAGAAACAGGTGTAACATTTGCAGGTATTCCATTAGGTCACGAGTTTAACTCACTTGTTTTAGCAATTTTACAGGTTAGTGGTCGTGCACCTAAAGAAAAACAGTCAATCATTGACCAAATTAAAAACTTAGAAGGTTCATTCCATTTTGAAACATTCATTAGTTTAACGTGTCAAAAATGTCCTGATGTCGTTCAAGCACTTAACTTAATGAGTGTGATTAACCCTAACATCACGCATTCTATGATTGATGGTGCAGTGTTCCGTGAAGAATCTGAAAACATCATGGCAGTCCCTGCTGTCTTTTTAAATGGCGAAGAATTTGGCAATGGTCGTATGACAATCCAAGATATTCTTTCGAAACTAGGCAGTACGGCAGATGCATCTGAGTTTGAAAACAAAGAACCTTATGATGTCTTAATCGTTGGTGGTGGTCCTGCTAGTGGTAGTGCAGCGATTTACACAGCACGTAAAGGTTTACGTACTGGTATAGTTGCTGATCGTATCGGGGGCCAAGTTAATGATACTGCTGGTATTGAGAACTTCATTACTGTTAAAGAAACAACTGGTTCTGAATTTTCTTCTAACTTAGCAGCGCACATTGATCAATATGACATTGATGCAATGACAGGCATTCGTGCTACAGATATCGAAAAGACTGACGAAGCAATTAAAGTTACGTTAGAAAACGGTGCTGTCCTAGAAAGTAAAACAGTCATTATTGCTACTGGTGCAGGTTGGCGTAAGCTAAACATTCCAGGTGAAGAGCAATTGATTAATAAAGGTGTTGCATTCTGCCCTCACTGTGACGGACCTCTATTTGAAAATAAAGACGTAGCAGTTATCGGTGGCGGTAACTCTGGGGTTGAAGCAGCAATTGACCTTGCTGGTATCGTTAATCATGTTACATTATTCGAATTCGCTAGCGAATTAAAAGCAGACAACGTGTTACAAGATCGTTTACGTTCTTTATCAAATGTTGATATCAAAACAAATGCCAAAACTACTGAAGTTGTCGGAGAAAACCATGTTACAGGTATACGTTACGAAGACATGAGCACCGGCGAAGAACATCTACTTAACTTAGATGGTATCTTTGTTCAAATTGGTTTACTTCCAAACACATCATGGTTAAAAGATGCTGTTGAATTAAACGAACGTGGTGAAATTGTTATTGATCGTAACAATAATACTAACGTACCTGGAATATTTGCTGCTGGCGATGTCACAGATCAGAATAACAAACAAATTATTATTTCAATGGGCG
>NZ_JAMJEZ010000045.1 GCF_023544715.1 Pseudomonas eutrophicaquae
TCTTCGCCGAGCAGGTTCTGCTGTGCCGGCATCACGCCGGCACGGCCGTGACGCAGGGTCTGCTGAACCTGGGCGAAGCTCGAGCCATACAACCAAGTACGGTCGGTCAGGTTCGGTGCGCCGAGCAGGTGGTTACCTTTGGCCTCGACACCGTGACAGGCTACACAGTTTGTAGTGTAGATCTTTTGACCTTCGGCAAGATCTACGCCTTCCGGGTTTTTCAGGCCCGAGAGGCTGCGCACGTAGCCGGCCACATGACGGATACCGTCCTCGCCGAGGCTGTCAAGCCAGGCCGGCATGGCGGCCTGACGGCCATTGAGGATGGTGGTCTTGATCGCGGCCGTCTCGCCGCCCCACAGCCAGTCGTTGTCGGTCAGATTCGGGAAGCCATAGGCGCCCTTGGCGTCTGAGCCGTGGCAGACCGAGCAGTTGGAGGCGAACAGGCGACCACCCATTTTCAGGGCTTGCTCGTCACGGGCGACATCCTCGATCGGCATGGCAGCGAACTTGGCATACAGCGGGCCATAAGTCTCATCCGCGCGGGCCATTTCCTTCTTCCACTGGTTGACGCCTGTCCAGCCATCGTCATAGCCCGGCAGGACACCTTTCCAGTTGCCCAGACCCGGATAGAGCACCAGGTAGCCCAGTGCAAAGATCACGGTGCCGACAAACAGCATGAACCACCAGCGTGGCAGCGGGTTGTCCAGCTCTTCGATCTCGTCGAAGGTGTGACCGGTGGTCTGGTCAGTGGGGGTGTTATGCCGCTGACCCTTGCGGGTCGAGAACAACAGCCAAGTCAGCGCCACAATGGTGCCGAGGCTGAGAATGGTGATGTACCAATTCCAGAAACTGCTCATTAGTGCTTACTCCCAGAAGCGTTTTCTTCACGCTTTTCGGATGGGGGCTCATCGGCGAACGGCAGGTTAGCCGCATCGTCGAAGCTCTTCTTGCGCTTGCCACTGAAGGCCCAGAGCAGCAGGCCGACGAAGGCGATGAGCACCATGGCGGTGCCCAGTCCCCTCAGAGTCCCGATATCCATGGCGCGTTACCGTGTGTTCTTGATGCTGGTACCCAGCACCTGCAGATAGGCGACGATCGCATCCATCTCGGTCTTGCCCTTGACGGCATCGCGTGCAGCGGCGATGTCATCGTCGGTATAGGGCACGCCGAGGGTACGCAGGGCGCTCATCTTGTCAGCGGTATGGCGGCCATCGAGCTTGTTCTCAACCAGCCACGGGTAGGCCGGCATCTTCGACTCCGGCACCACGTTGCGCGGGTTGTAGAGGTGCGCACGCTGCCAGTCGTCGGAGTAGCGACCGCCTACACGGGCCAGATCCGGACCAGTCCGCTTGGAGCCCCACAGGAACGGGTGATCCCAGACGCTCTCGCCCGCCACCGAGTAGTGACCATAGCGCTCGGTCTCGGCGCGGAACGGACGGACCATCTGCGAGTGGCAGCCAACGCAGCCCTCGCGGATGTAGATGTCACGGCCTTCGAGCTGCAGGGCGGTGTAGGGCTTCATGCCCTCTACCGGCTCATTGACCACGTCCTGGAAGAACAGCGGGACGATCTGTACCAGACCGCCGATGCTCACGGCGATGACCATGAGGATGGTCATCAGGCCGATGTTTTTCTCGATGATGTCGTGCTTGCTCATCAGTGGGCTCCTTGAACCACAAACTTCTCAGCGGCCGCCATTTCTTCCGCCTTGGCCACCCGCACGGTGCGCCAGACGTTGTAGGCCATCAGCAGCATGCCAGTGACGAAGAAGGCACCGCCGATCATGCGCACCAGGTAACCCGGGTGGCTGGCTTCGAGGGCTTCAACGAAGGAGTAGGTGAGGGTGCCGTCTTCGTTGACTGCACGCCACATCAGGCCCTGGGTAATGCCGTTGACCCACATGGAGGCGATGTACAGCACGGTGCCGATGGTAGCCAGCCAGAAGTG
>NZ_JAMJEZ010000046.1 GCF_023544715.1 Pseudomonas eutrophicaquae
TACCTTCAACATTTAAAATTTCTTGTGACATAGCATTCACCTCCTTTTAGAGCCACTTATTATTTATAATAATTAGTGGCTCTTATGCAGTTGGAGCGAAGATCCAACTGTAAACCGCGACATTATAGAGCCAATCACTAGCCTATCTCAGAATCACCAACGAATCCTTCATTATTAAGGAATCTAGGCATCTTTACGGCGTGGTTCTAATCGCATCTTTTTCAATCTAAGTGCGTTTGTGACAACACTTACTGAACTTAGTGCCATTGCAGCACCAGCAACCCATGGCGCAAGTAAGCCTAATGCAGCTATAGGGATACCGGCAATATTATAGCCGAATGCCCAAAATAGATTTTGACGAATATTACGAATGGTTGCTTTACTTGCATAAATGGCTTTAGGAATAAGCATCAAGTCGCCACCAAGAATAGTAATATCAGCCGCTTCAATAGCAACTTCTGTACCTGTACCAATGGCGATACCGATATCAGCTTTAACTAATGCAGGTGCATCATTTACACCGTCACCAACCATCGCAACCTTCTTACCTTGTTGCTGTAGTTTCGTTATTTGTGCAGCTTTTTCTTCTGGTAAAATATCTGCAATAACAATATCTATGCCTACTTGCTTTGCAATGGCTTGAGCAGTGTTTTTATTATCGCCAGTTAACATGGCAACTTCAATGCCCATATCATGCAATTGTTTTATAGCATCTTTGGCATGATCTTTTACAGTATCTGCCACTGCGATGATACCAGTTAATGAATAATTAACAGCAATGAGCATAGCAGTTTTACCATCTCGTTCATAATGTGTTAAATCATCAGAAATATGCTTAGGCAAGCTAATATCATTGTCAGCCATTAATTTACGGTTACCAACCAATATATGGTGATGATCAATCGTTGCTTCAATACCATGGCCAGGTACTGCTTTAAATGTTGTTGTCTCAGTTAATGTTAATTGCTTTTCTTTTGCATAATTGACAATGGCTTCTGCCAATGGGTGTTCAGAATCTTTTTCAGCAGTAGCAAGTAGTTGTAGCGTTTGATCGTCACCATGATAATCTGTCACGACTGGACAACCATTTGTAATGGTACCCGTCTTATCTAAAACGATGGTATCAATTTGATGTGTGCGTTCAACAAACTCGCCACCTTTAAATAAAATACCATTTTCAGCAGCGCGACCAGTACCTACCATAATAGAAGTTGGTGTAGCAAGTCCTAATGCGCATGGACAAGCAATGACGAGAACGGAAATACTCGCAACAAGTGCAGGTTCAAATGTACCTGGTGTAACTAAAGTAATCCACACGATAAATGTTAATAGTGCGATACCAACAACGATAGGAACGAAATAACCAGAAATAATATCTGCCAATCGCTGAATCGGCGCTTTAGAACTTTGAGCTTCT
>NZ_JAMJEZ010000047.1 GCF_023544715.1 Pseudomonas eutrophicaquae
CGACGCTGAGTTCGTGGTAAGACATGGCAACACCGTACCGGAAAGGTCAGGTGTTGCACTCAGTTTTTGCGGCCGCCAGGCATTACCGAATCCGAACTGCTGCAGATCCTCGCCCGCGGCGAAGACAGCCTCCACCCGTTCACGCTCGACCTGGCCAACCCGGATGGCGTGGTTGCCGGGCTTTGCCGGGGAAGTCACCGAGGATGTCGCCGGGGAAGTCAGAGCTCTGCATCTCGCCTTGGTAGGCGAAATGAAGCGCAGTGATTTGCAACGCAGCATGGGGCTGGTACACGAAGAGCACTTCCGCCAGGCCTACCTCAAGTCCGCGCAGGAAGCCGGCGTGATAGAAATGACCGTCCCAGACAAGCCGCGCAGCCGCTTGCAGAAATACCACCTCACGGCCAAGGGCCGGAGACTGCAGCAGCGGCTCAAGGAGTAGATACATATGAGCGGGCGCTATGCAACGGAGGGTAGCCAGGGACTCTACCAGCCCGGTTCGGGCGATCAGGTCTTGGCCAACAAGCTGGGTATCACTGACCCCGCTGAAATGGATGAACTGGAGCTTGAGCTGCTCAACAAGCTCTACGAGTCGGTCCTGCTTGACGAGCTGCCAGACCGCGCCCTGACGGTGGCCGATCTCCAGCGCTGGCACTACCGCTGGCTGGGCAACGTCTATGACTGGGCCGGTAGCGAACGCTCGGTGAACATGAGCAAAGGCGACTTCCATTTTGCCGCGGCGGCACAAATTCCGCGTCTTCTGGCGAATTTCGAGCGAGACTATTTGGCACGCTTCACGCCCTGCACGGGGATGTCACGCACTGCCCTGGTCGAGGCCATTGCCATATGCCATGTCGAGCTGATCCTGGTTCACCCCTTCCGCGAGGGTAACGGGCGCTTGTCACGCCTGTTGGCGGATGTCATGGCTGTGCAATCAGGCAGGGAACCGCTGGATTACAGCAGCTGGGAGGTCGACAAGGAGGAGTACATCAAGGCCATCCACAGTGGCCTCGGCTGCGATTACCGCGCCATGCAGTACTGGGTGGACAGGGCACTCAGCGACTGACGCGGCTCAGTTGGCCAACGCGATGCTGCGGAACTTGCCGGTGCTGCGCTGCAGCTGACGCTCGAGCTGTGCAACGCCTTGACCTGTTTCGATAGCCGTGGAGCTGGCAACGGCACGGCGAATCGCCAGCAGGCTGGGTTTTTTCTGCTCGGTTTTCAGGTGCCGGCTCATGTCGATGTCTCCATTGGTTTCCTTTGCCAGTGTAACGGCTTCCATGGCACTGCGCATGCCCTGGAGGGCTGGCTGATAAGGGCCTTCCCGTCGATCCACAGATCTTTTCCTGGGCGGTTGCAGGAGCTGAGTGCAACACGGCTACTGGAGTGAAGCAGGCGCCTCGTGATGTTTGGCCATCAACTCGG
>NZ_JAMJEZ010000048.1 GCF_023544715.1 Pseudomonas eutrophicaquae
ACCGCGGCGCCGAGCTTGTCGGCCAGCTGATACAGCAGCTGGAAGTTCTCGCCGTTCTGCAGGCCGCGCCCGCCGGAGACGATGACCTTGGCGGCGGTCAGCTCCGGACGCTCGGACTTGGCCAGCTCCTCGCCAACGAAGGCCGAGAGGCCAGTATCACTCCCACCGGCTACCGCTTCGATCGCGGCACTGCCACCCTCAGCGGCCACGGCGTCGAAGCCGGTGCCGCGCACGGTAATCACCTTGATCGCCGCGCTGGACTGCACGGTGGCAATCGCGTTGCCGGCGTAGATCGGGCGCTTGAAGGTGTCGGCGCTCTCGACCTTGATGATCTCGGAGATCTGATCGACATCCAGCAGCGCCGCCACGCGCGGCAGCAGGTTCTTGCCGGTGGTGGTGGCGGCGGCCAGCACATGGCTGTAATCCGGGGCCAGTTCAGCCACCAGCGGGGCAAGGTTCTCGGCCAGCTGGTGGGCAAAGGCGGCCTGATCGGCGACCCGCACCTTGGCTACGCCGGCGACCTTGGCGGCCGCCTCAGCGACCGCCGCGCAGCCGCTGCCGGCGACCAGCACATGGATGTCGCCACCGATCTGCGCCGCAGCGGCCACGGTGTTGAGGGTCGCCGCGCCCAGCGTGGCGTTGTCGTGTTCGGCAATGACGAGAATGGCCATCAGATCACCTTCGCTTCATTCTTCAGTTTGTCGACCAGCTCGGCCACCGAGGCCACCTTGATGCCGGCGCTGCGGGCGGCCGGCGCTTCGACCTTGAGGGTCGTCAGGGTCGAGGCGGTGGAGACGCCGAGTGCCTCGGGCGTGAGGGTCTCCAGCGGCTTCTTCTTGGCCTTCATGATGTTCGGCAGCGAGGCGTAGCGCGGCTCGTTGAGGCGCAGGTCGGTGGTGACGATGGCCGGAAGGCGCAGCGCCACGGTCTGCAGGCCGCCGTCGATCTCGCGGGTCACGTTGACCTTGTCGCCGGCCACTTCAACCTTGGAGGCGAAGGTGCCCTGGGCAAAGCCGGTCAGCGCGGCCAGCATCTGGCCGGTCTGGTTGTTGTCGCTGTCGATCGCCTGCTTGCCGGTGATGATCAGCTGCGGCTGCTCGCGATCCACCACGGCCTTGAGCAGCTTGGCCACCGCCAGCGAACCCAGCTCGTCCGCGCACTCGACCAGCACGGCGCGATCAGCGCCCAGCGCCAGGGCGGTACGCAGCTGCTCCTGCGCCAGCGCCGGGCCTACCGAGACCACGACGATCTCGCTGGCCACGCCCTGCTCCTTGAGGCGCACGGCTTCCTCGACGGCGATCTCGCAGAACGGGTTCATCGACATCTTGACGTTGGCCAGATCCACGCCGGACTGATCCGCCTTGACGCGGACCTTGACGTTGTAATCGAC
>NZ_JAMJEZ010000004.1 GCF_023544715.1 Pseudomonas eutrophicaquae
TTCATCGACATCTTGACGTTGGCCAGATCCACGCCGGACTGATCCGCCTTGACGCGGACCTTGACGTTGTAATCGACCACTCGTTTGACAGCTACCAGAATCTTCATGGATTCCCCGTGTTCTCCGCTGAGTTGATCAGGCCAGCGTCAGGCAGAGCCTGACAGGACGGCACCCGGCCCGTTGCAGGCGGGCGGGCAGTCGCGACCCGCAAAAGGAGCAGTATGTTGCCGCCATCACCCTACCCGGTCAATACGACAAACCTTCCACTGCGCGGCGGCGAAGCCGTAAAATGCGCGTCTTGTCAGCTGTCCTGCCCTGCGCCGGACGCCCCGCCTGCGCCCTGCGGCCCTCGTCTGGCCGCCCCGAATGCAGACCGAATCATCCTGAACAGGAGAGAGTGTGTGGAACGCGAATACATGGAATTCGACGTGGTCATCGTCGGAGCCGGCCCGGCCGGCCTGTCTGCCGCGTGCCGACTGAAACAGAAAGCCGCCGAGCGTGATCAGGAGCTCAGCGTCTGTGTGGTCGAAAAAGGCTCCGAAGTCGGTGCGCACATTCTCTCGGGTGCGGTGTTCGAGCCGCGCGCCCTCAATGAACTGTTCCCGGACTGGAAAACCCTCGGCGCGCCGCTCAACACGCCGGTGACGCGCGATGACATCTACCTGCTGAAAAACGCCGAGTCGGCGCAGCGTCTGCCCGATGCCCTGGTGCCCAAGACCATGCATAACGAGGGCAACTACATCATCTCGCTGGGCAACCTGTGCCGCTGGCTGGCCCAACAGGCCGAGAACCTGGGCGTCGAGATCTACCCGGGCTTCGCCGCGCAGGAGGCACTGATCGATGAAGCCGGCGTGGTGCGCGGGATCATCACCGGTGATCTGGGCGTAAATCGCGAAGGTCAGCCCAAAGATGGCCTCTACACCCCGGGCATGGAGCTGCGCGCCAAGTACACCCTGTTCGCCGAGGGCTGCCGCGGGCATATCGGCAAGCAGCTGATCCAGCGCTTCAAGCTCGATCGCGATGGCGACCCCCAGCATTACGGCATCGGCATCAAGGAGCTCTGGGAAGTCGAGCCGGGCCGCCATCAGCCGGGTCTGGTGGTGCACACCGCGGGCTGGCCGCTGGACATCACCGGCAAGGACAACACCGGTGGCTCCTTCCTTTATCACTTGGAAGACAATCAGGTGGTGGTGGGGCTGATCGTCGATCTGTCCTACAGCAACCCGCACCTCTCGCCGTTCGACGAATTCCAGCGCTACAAACATCACCCGACCATCGCCCAGTACCTGGAAGGCGGCAAGCGCATCGCCTATGGCGCACGTGCGATCTGCAAGGGTGGCCTCAACTCGCTGCCGAAGATGGTCTTCCCTGGTGGCGCGCTGATCGGCTGCGATGCCGGCACCCTGAACTTCGCCAAGATCAAGGGTAGCCACACGGCGATGAAATCCGGGATGCTGGCCGCCGAGGCCATCGTCGAGGCGCTGGCGGCCGGTCGCGAGGGCGGTGACGAGCTGAACAATTACGTGCAGGCCTTCGAGGCCAGCTGGCTGTATGACGAACTGCAGCGCAGCCGCAACTTTGGCCCGGCGATCCACAAGTTCGGCACCCTCTTGGGCGGCGCGTTCAACTTCATCGATCAGAACCTGTTCGGCGGCAAGCTGCCGTTCACCCTGCGCGATACCACGCCCGACCATGCCTGCCTGAAGCCGGCTTCGGCCTGCGCGAAGATCGCTTACCCCAAACCGGATGGCAAGCTGAGCTTCGACAAGCTCTCCTCGGTGTTCCTCTCCAACACCAACCACGAAGAGGAGCAGCCCTGCCACCTGAAGCTGCGCGACGCCAGCATCCCGCTGGCCCGCAACCTGCCACTCTACGACGAGCCCGCGCAGCGCTACTGCCCGGCCGGGGTCTATGAAATCGTCACGCAAGAGAATGGCGAGCAGCGCTTCCAGATCAACGCGCAGAACTGCGTGCACTGCAAGACCTGCGACATCAAGGATCCGGCGCAGAACATCACCTGGGTCGCGCCAGAAGGCAGCGGCGGGCCGAACTACCCCAACATGTAAGACCTTCAAGGGCGCCTTTGGGCGCCCTTGTTGTTTTCGCCTCAGTCAGCGGCGCTGATCGGGAAGAACTGCCCGCCGCTCCACACCCCATACCAGTCGCGCCCCGCCACGGCCCGCAGCACCGCCAGCTCGACCAGCTGGTAAAACAGGTTGCGGTGAATCAGGGCCTCCAGCCCCTCGCGGATCAGCACATAGGGCGATGGCTCGCCGGTCTGCGCATCCTCGACAAAGCGCAGCGGATGCTCGGGGCCGGCCATCACCCGGTCCTCGACCTGCGTGGTGAAGTACAGGCATTGCGCCTCCCCCTCGCCACTGACCTGCAGATCGATCGCCACAAAGGGGGCATCCTCGACACGTATACCGACCTTCTCCACCGGCGTGACCAGAAAGTAGCCCTCACCCTCGCGGCGCAGCACGCTGGCAAACAGGCGCACCAGGGCCGGGCGCTCGATCGGCGTTCCCTGATACCACCAGCGCCCATCGCGGCGAATCTGCATATCGATGTCACCGCAAAATGGCGGATTCCAGTCGGCCGCACCCGCGCTAGAGGCTTGTCCGGCCAGCTGCTGCAACATGCGCTTGTCTTCACTCATCCCGATGCTCCCCCTCAAGGCCTGCGCCCCTCACTCAGCGCCGCGCAGGCTATGATGCCGTAAAGACTCGCTGAGCGGAGGACCGCGATGAACCCGTGGTATGACGAATTTCCCCAGCAGGCTGGCCTGCTCTACCTCAACCACGCGGCAGTAGCCCCCTGGCCCCGGCGGGCCTGTGCGGCGGTGCAGGCCTTCGCCGCCGAGAACATGCAGCTTGGTGCCCGTGACTACCCAGAGTGGCTCAAGGTCGAAGCCCGCCTGCGTCAGCGTCTGGCTCGCCTGCTCAACGCCCCCTCCACGGAGGACATCGCGCTGGTCAAGAACACCTCCGAGGCGCTCTCCTTTGTGGCGTTCGGCCTCGACTGGCGGCCGGGCGATCAGGTGGTGATCAGCGACGAGGAGTTTCCCTCCAACCGCATCGTCTGGGAGGCACTGGCGCCCCGTGGCGTCGAGGTACGCGAGGTGAACCTGCAAGGCACGGATCCCGAAGCGGCCCTGCTGGCCGCCTGCACGGCGCGCACCCGCCTGCTATCGATCAGTGCGGTGCAGTACGCCAGCGGCCTGCGTCTGGATCTGGCGCGGCTCGGGCGGGGCTGTCGCCAGCGCGGCGTGCTGTTCTGCATCGACGCCATCCAGCAACTGGGTGCGCAGCCCTTCGATGTGCAGGCCAGCGATTGCGCCTTTGCCATGGCCGACGGACACAAGTGGCTGCTCGGCCCGGAGGGGCTGGGGGTATTCTACTGCCGGGCGGATCTGCGTGAGCAGCTGGCGCTGCATGAGTACGGCTGGCACATGTGCGAGGCGGTTGGCCAGTATGACCGCCGCGACTGGCAGCCGGCCCACAGCGCCCGGCGCTTTGAGTGCGGCAGCCCGAACATGCTCGGTGCGATGGCACTGGAGGCCAGCCTGTCGCTGCTGGAAGAGGTGGGCATGGCACAGGTGGCCGCGCAGATCGAGACGCGCATCGCCCATCTGCAGGCCGGACTGGCCCAACTGCCCGGTGTGCAGCTGCTCAGCCCGATTCAGCCGGAGCGGCGGGCAGGCATTCTGACCTTCACCCTCGACGGGCATGACATGAACGCGCTGTTCGAGCACCTGCGCGCCCATCAGGTGGTGTGCGCGCTGCGCGGCGGCGGTATTCGCCTGTCGCCACATTTTTACACTCCGGAGTCGGTGCTGGAGAACACCCTGCGCCTGCTGCATAACGGCTGACTCACACTCTGCCCGCGCGGAGGGCCGCCGCCGCCCTGTTGCAAGGCTGGCGGCTGCCCCGACTCAGACCGCCAGCGGGAACAGGCGCTGGAAGTTGGCGGTGGTCTGCTCGGCGAGCGTCTCCAGCGACACACCGCGCAGCTGGGCGAGGAACCCCGCCACATCGCGCACGTATTCAGGCAGGTTCGGCCGTCCGCGATGGGGCACCGGCGCCAGGTAGGGCGAGTCGGTTTCGATCAGCAGGCGATCGGCCGGCACCTGGCGCGCCACCTCGCGCAGCTGTTCGGCATTGCGGAAGGTGACGATGCCCGACAGCGAGATGTAATAGCCCAGATCCAGCGCCGCACGGGCCATCGCCCAGTCCTCGGTAAAGCAGTGCAGCACCCCGGCCTGGGGCAGATCGGCCTCGCGCAGCAGGGCCAGGGTGTCGGCGCGCGCCTCACGGGTGTGCACGATCACCGGCTTGCCGGTCTGGCGCGAGGCCTCCAGATGCAGGCGAAAGCTCTCCTGCTGCAGCGCGCCGCAGGCTTCAGCGCTCTGGTAGTGATAGTCCAGCCCGGTCTCGCCGATGGCCACTACCCGCGGATCATCCAGCGCCTGCAGCAGCCAGTCGAGTAGCGGCGCATCGTCCGGCGCGACATCCAGCGGATGCACGCCCACCGAGCAATACACATCGGCATGCCGGTGCGCCAGCTCACGCACGGCGGCCGCGTTATCGGCGCTGATGCCGATGCACAGGAAACGGCCGACTCCCCGCTGACGCGCGCCCTCCAGCGCCGCATCGAGATTGCCCTGATAGGCGGTCAGATCGAGGCGGTCGAGGTGGCAGTGGGAATCTACAAGCATCATCGAGGCAATACCCTGGCAGGAAACGGATGGAGAGCGCCGGCAGACGGCGGGCGGCGATTTTAGCGCGGTGGCAGAAGGCTTGCCCATCGCACCAGCAGTGCTTCCAGCAGCAGGGTCGGGTTGAGATTGGCCTTGCCGAGCAGCTTCTGCCGCTCGGCCAGCAGCCAGTCCTGCAGGGCCAGCAGCTCGGCCAGCGCCGCACGCTCGGCCAGATAGCCGATGACCTTGGCCATGCCATCCTCGAGCGCCGCCTGGCTGCCAGCCAGTTGCACGCGCAGCACCTGCAGCGACCACTGGCAGAACCATTCGAACAGCAAAGTCAGCGGTATGGCCTTCCAGCGCTCGGCCAGCTCACTGGGTGCGGCCTGCTGTTTGAGCAGGCGCTTGATGTCCTCCTCGACCTGCAGGCGCTGCTCGATCACCCCCGCCGCCTGCAGCTCCAGCGCCCGCAGCGGCGCGCCACCGGCCAGCGCCAGCAATTGCCGGCGCTGAGCTTCATCCGCCTCGGGCAGATGCACCTGCAGCCAGTCCAGCGCCTGCGCCATCGACGGCGGCGGGCAACTGAGTGCCTGACAGCGACTGCGGATGGTCGGCAGAAGCCGGCTGGGCTGGTGGCTGACCAGCAGCATCACAGTATCGCCCGAGGGCTCCTCGAGGCTTTTCAGCAGCGCATTAGCCGCATTGAGGTTCATCGCCTCCGCCGGCGCCAGCTGCACCAGCTTGCGCCCACCCAGCTGGGCAGTGCGGGTAATAAAGTCGACCAGCTCACGCACCTGATCGACGCGGATCGGCTTGTCAGGCTCCTCGGGATACACCTCAAAGACATCCGGGTGACTGCCAGCCTGCAGCAGCAGGCAGGACTTGCACTGCCCGCAGGCGCCTTCAGGCTGCGCCGCACTGCACAGCAACCAGGCACCCAGGCGATTGGCCAGCTCGCGCTTGCCGATCCCCGGCACCCCCTGCAGCAGATAAGCGTGGGCATGCTGGCGGCGCCGCACCAGCGACTGCCACAAGGGCTCCAGCCAGGACGGCAACGGTTCAGCCACGCCAGCGCTCCAGCAGCTCCGGCAATAGCGCATCGAGCTGCGCCTGCACCGCCGCCAGTGGCTGGGCCGCGTCCAGGCAGCGATAACGCGCGGGCGCCGCTGCCGCGCGCTGCAGATAGGCCTGGCGCACCGCCTCGAAGAAGCTCTGTGCCTCCTGTTCGAAGCGATCCAGACGACCGCGGGCCGCCGCTCGCGCCAGGCCGATCTCGACCGGCAGATCGAACACCAGGGTCAGATCCGGGCGCAGATCCCCCTGCACGAATTGCTCGAGCAGCGCGATGCGCTCCAGCGCCACCCCGCGCCCACCGCCCTGATAGGCGTAGGTCGCATCCGTAAAGCGATCACACAGAACGATCTTGCCGGCCGCCAGCGCCGGGCGAATCACCTGCTCCAGATGCTGGGCCCGCGCCGCAAATACCAGCAGCAGCTCGGTATCGAGCGCCATCGGCTCGCCGCTGGGGGCCAGCAGCAGTTCACGGATCCGCTCTGCCAGCGGGGTGCCGCCCGGCTCGCGGGTCAACAGCAGCTCGCAGCCTGCGCTGCGCAGGCGCTCGGCCAGATAATCACGATTGGTACTCTTGCCGGCCCCTTCCGGGCCTTCAAGGGTGATGAACAGACCACTCATCGTGCGGCTTCCTGTACGGAGGGTGGCGGGCTGGAGCGATAGTCGGCGCGGCGCTTGAGCTGGTAGGCCCGCACCGCTCGGTTGTGCTCATCCAAGGTCCGTGAAAACACATGGGAGCCATCGCCACGTGCCACAAAGTACAGCGTATCGCCGTCGGCGGGATTCAGGGCCGCATGGATTGCCTCACGGCCCACCAAGGCAATCGGCGTCGGTGGCAGGCCCGGGTTGGTGTAGGTGTTGTAGGGCGTGGGGGTGCGCAGGTCCGCGCGGGTCAGCTTGCCCTGGAAGCGCTCGCCCATGCCGTAGATCACCGCCGGATCAGTCTGCAGCAGCATGCCAAGACGCAGCCGGCGCAGAAACACGCCGGCAATCTGCGCCCGCTCGTAGGCGACCCCGGTTTCCTTCTCGATCAGCGAGGCCATGATCAGCGCCTCGTAGGGCGTGCGATACGGCAAGCCCTCGACGCGCTGCGCCCATTCATCCTCCAGCACCTGATCGAGTCGCTCACGGGCCAGCTGCAGCAGGTCGATATCGCGCATGCCGGGCGCAAAGCGGTAAGTATCCGGGAAGAAGCGCCCCTCCGGGTGCTCACCCTCAAGGCCTAGCCGCGCCATCAGTGCGGCATCATCCAGCCCACTCAGGGTCTGCTCAAGGCGCGGCTCAGCCTCCAGCGCAGCGCGGAGCTGACGAAAGTTCCAGCCCTCGATAAGGGTGAGGCTGTACTGCACCACCTCGCCACGCTGCCACAAGGAGAGCAGATCCGTGGCCCGCAGCCCGGGGCTCAGGCGGTATTCGCCGGTATGCAGCGCCGGGCTGTCCAGGGCAAAGCGCCAGTACAGACGCAGCCACAGGGCCTGATCCAGCACGCCCTGCTCTTCCAGCGTGTTCAGCAAGCGCCCCGGCGCCGCACCCGCCGGCACCTCCAGCAGGCGCTCCTGCTCGAGCACCAGCGGCTGCTCCAGCGCGACCTGCAGACGCCAGCTGGCCAGCAGCAGCGCCAGCCCCGTCGACAGCACAGTGCCCAGCAACAGGGCGATCAGGATTCGTTTCACGCAGGCTCATCCAGCAGGTCAGCAATCAGGGTTTGCAGTGTACGGGTCAGGGGACCGACCTCCCAGCGCTGCGCCTGCCAGGCGATGACCGGCCAGATCCCGTAGAGGCTGTTGCACATGAACACCTCATCGGCGCAGCGCAGATCCTGCAGGGACAAATCGCGCACCTGTACCGCGATGCCCGCCGCGGCTGCACGCACCAGCAGCTCAGCGCGCAGGGTACCGGCAACACCGCAGCGACGCAGGTCAGCGGTCAGCAATACCCCCGCACGCACCAGAAACAGGTTACTGAATACCCCTTCGATCACCCGGCCGCGCATGTCACGCATCAGCCCCTCGGCGTAGCGGCTGTCCTGCCACTCGCTACGCGCCAGTACCTGCTCGAGGCGATTGAGGTGCTTGAGGCCGGCGAGCCTTGGCTGGTGCGCCAGACGGGTCTGGCAGGGATACAGGGTAATCCCCTGCTGGCGATGAGCCGGTGGATAGGCAGGTGGCGGGTTGCCGGTCAGGATGCGCCGGGGGTGGGTGGGCTGCGGCGCACCGTAACCGCGCAGGCCGTCACCCCGGGTAAGGATCAGCTTGACAACGCCCTGCCCCAGCTCACGGGCAAAGCGCTGCAGCTCATCCTCGATCAGCGGGCGCTCCAGCGGCAGCGCCAGGCGCGCACAACCCTCGCACAAGCGCGCCAGATGCCGCGCCAGCAGCGGCATGCGCCCGGCACGCACGGCGATGGTCTCGAACAGCCCATCGCCGTAAGCCAGCCCCCGGTCGGTCAGCGGCACCTGCTGGGCCGGCCGGCCATCGATCCAGCTCAGCATCAGCCGGTGAAGCGACGCAGCACCAGGGTGCCGTTGGTGCCACCAAAGCCGAAGGAGTTGGAAACCGCCACGTCGATCGGCAGGGCTTGGGCCTGGTGAGGCACGAAGTTGAGGTCGCAACCCTCGCTCGGGTTATCGAGGTTGATGGTCGGCGGAGCGACCTGATCGCGCAGCGCGAGGATGCTGAAGATCGCTTCCACCGCACCGGCGGCGCCGAGCAGGTGGCCGGTCATCGACTTGGTCGAACTGACCGCCAGACGGTAGGCGTGCTCGCCAAACACCCGCTTGAGCGCTGACGCCTCGGCCACATCGCCGGCCGGCGTCGAGGTGCCGTGGGCATTGATGTATTGCACCTGCTCGGGATTGAGGCCGGCATCGCGCAGGGCATTGATCATGCAGCGCGCGGCGCCATCGCCATTTTCCGGTGGAGCGGTCATGTGGTAGGCATCACCGCTCATGCCAAAACCGACCAGCTCGGCATAGATCTGCGCGCCACGGCCACGGGCGTGTTCAAGCTCCTCCAGCACCAGCGCGCCGGCACCATCGGAGAGCACGAAGCCATCACGGTCACAGTCCCACGGGCGGCTGGCACGGGTCGGCTCGTCATTGCGGGTCGACAGGGCGCGCGCGGCACCAAAGCCGCCCAGGCCCAGCCCGCAGGTGGCCATTTCCGAGCCACCGGCAATCATCACGTCCGCCTCGCCATAGGCGATGTTGCGTGCGGCCATGCCGATGCTGTGGGTGCCGGTGGTGCAGGCGGTGGTGATGGCATAGTTCGGCCCCTGTGCGCCCAGGTGGATCGACAGGAAGCCGGAAATCATGTTGATGATCGAGCCGGGGACAAAGAACGGCGAAATGCGCCGCGGCCCCTGGTCGAACAGTGAGCGGGCATTGTTCTCGATGTTGGTCAGACCACCGATCCCCGAACCCATCGCCACACCGATACGCTCGCGGTTGCTGTCATTGACCTCGATGCCCGAGTCACGCAGCGCCTGGAAACTGGCCGCCAAGCCGTACTGGATGAAGAGATCCATCTTGCGGGCTTCCTTGGCGGGGAGATACTCCTCGACATTGAACCCCTGCACCGAACCGCCAAAGCGAGTAGCGAAGGCCGATACATCCATATGCTCGATGGGGCCGATACCACTGCGGCCGGCCAGAATGCCCTGCCAGCTGGAAGCCACATCCGGCCCCAGGGGCGACACCATGCCAAGACCGGTGACCACAACGCGTCTACGCGACACAGCGCTCTCCTCTTGTTGTTTCACTGCGATGGATGCGCCGGCAGCGGCGCCTTCCTGTGCTGCAAAGAAAAGCCGCACGTCTTGTCACGGACGTGCGGCTTTTACTGTCGAAACCGACGATTACTTACTGCTGACCGTGAGCATTGATGTAATCGATGGCTTCCTGAACGGTGGTGATCTTCTCGGCCTGTTCGTCCGGGATTTCGGTCTCGAATTCTTCTTCGAGGGCCATCACCAGCTCGACGGTGTCCAGGGAGTCCGCGCCCAGGTCTTCAACGAAGGAAGCGCTGTTGGTGACTTCTTCTTCTTTGACGCCCAGTTGCTCGGCGACGATTTTCTTGACGCGTTCTTCGATGGTGCTCATATCGTGTTCTCACTCCTATGGAGAATCCCATGTAGCTGGTGGCGCGTAGTGTATAGAAAGGGTTTTCGGGTTTTCAAGCGCAACCCCCTCTGGCGAGTCTTCGACCTTGCGCCAGTCTGCACGCCACCTGCCGGGAAAATGCGCAAAAACCGCGGGGCAGAGCGTGTGCCAGCCCCGCCGCCATCTTACATGTACATGCCGCCGTTGACCGGAATGGTGGCGCCGGTCACATAGGCTCCACCCTCACCAGCCAGGAAGGCCACCACGCTGGCGATCTCCTCGGCCTGCCCCAGACGCCCCAGCGGGATCTGGGTCAGCAGCGCGTCACGCTGGGCCTGCGGCAGTTCGCGGGTCATATCGGTATCGATGAAGCCCGGCGCGACCGCATTGACGGTGATGTTGCGCGAACCGACCTCGCGGGCCAGCGCACGGCTGAAGCCCTCAACGCCCGCCTTAGCCGCGGCGTAGTTGGCCTGACCGGCGTTACCCATCGAGCCAACCACCGAACTGATGTTGATGATCCGCCCCCAGCGCGCCTTGGTCATGCCCTTGAGCAGGGCCTTGGACAGGCGGTAGATGCTGGTCAGGTTGGTGTTGATCACCTCATTCCACTCGCTGTCCTTCATGCGCAGCATCAGGTTGTCGCGAGTGATCCCGGCATTATTGATCAGGATGGTCGGCTGGCCGAGGTGCTGCTGGATGTGCTCGAGGGTCTGGGCGACCGACTCATCGCTGGCCACATCCAGCACCAGACCGGCCCCCTGGATGCCGTGCTCCTTGAGGTAGTCGGCGATGCGCTCGGCACCGGCCGGCGAGGTCGCCGTACCGATCACGATAGCCCCCTGACGCCCCAGCTCCAGCGCGATGGCCTGACCGATGCCGCGGGTGGCACCGGTGACGAGAGCGACTTTACCTTGCAGACTCATGGGTAATTCTCCTGAAGATCAGCCCAGCACCGCGCGTGCGGCGGCGAAGGCATCGGGGGTATCCAGATTGTGGGCGTTGACGCCCTTGGCGCAGCGCTTGTTGAGCCCGGACAGCACCTTGCCCGGACCGCATTCGACCAGCTCGGTCACGCCCTGCGCCGCCAGGAAGGCGATGGATTCGACCCAGCGTACCGGGCTGTAGAGCTGCTGCAGCAGATCGCTGCGCAGCACCTCAAGATCCGCCGGCACAGCCGCACTGGTGTTCTGCACCAGCGCGATCTGGGGGGCCTGCCAGGCCACCGCCGCCAGCGACTCGGCAAAGCGCTCGGCCGCCGGGCGCATCAGCGCACAGTGGGATGGCACGCTGACCGGCAGCGCCATGGCCCGCTTGGCACCACGCGCCTTGCAGGCCTCGATGGCCCGCTCGACCGCCACCGCCGCCCCTGCGATCACCACCTGGCCCGGGGCATTGAAGTTGACGGCACTGACCACCTCGCCCTGCTCGGCCTCAGCGCAGGCGGCGCGTACCACCTCATCCTCAAGCCCAAGGATCGCCGCCATGCCGCCCTGCCCGGCCGGTACCGCCTGCTGCATCAGCTGACCACGCCGCTCGACCAGACGCACGGCATCGGCAAAGCCCAGGCTGCCGGCAGCCACCAGCGCCGAGTACTCACCCAGGCTATGGCCGGCCACGAATGCCGGCCGCACAGCGCTTTCAGTCTGCCACAGACGCCAAAGCGCAATGGAAGCGGTGAGAATGGCCGGCTGGGTGCGATCGGTCTGATTGAGCGCCTCAGCCGGGCCCTGCTGGGTCAGCGTCCAGAGGTCGTAGCCCAGCGCCTGCGAGGCCTCGGCGAAGGTATCGCGGATGATGGCGTGCTGCTCGCCCAGCTCGGCGAGCATGCCGACCGCTTGAGAGCCCTGACCGGGAAAAACGAAAGCAAGGGAAGAAGACATAAAGGCCGATTCCTTGTATGCGTGTACGTCAGGCATGCACAGATGGCATGCCCGGTGGAGGTGACTGACGAGGCGCGATGAATACCTGGCGACTGATCATGCCAGGCGCTGCCCAAGGCGCTCGCCCAGACGCTGCGGCAGATTCTCGTCAATCTCCCACAGTGTGCGCCGGATGGCACTGCGCAGGCCTTCGACCCCCGCACTGCCGTGACTTTTTACCACGATGCCCCGAAGCCCCAGCAGACTGGCGCCATTGTAGCGCGCCGGGCGCAGCTCACCCTGCAACCGGCGCAGCAGCGGGAGCGCCAGCCAGCCGGCCAGCCGGCCGCGCAGCCCCTGGGAAAACTGCGCCTTCAGCCGCAGCGCGATCATCGCTGCCAGCCCTTCGCTGGCCTTGAGCACCACATTGCCGACAAAGCCGTCACAGACGACCACATCCGCCTCGCCACGGTACAGACCGTCGCCCTCGACGAAGCCGACATAGTGAATATCTGGCATCTGGCGCAGCAGCTCAGCTGTTTCGCGTACCTGCTGATTACCCTTGATGGTCTCAAGACCCACATTGAGCAGTGCCACCCGCGGCCGCGTCAGGCCCTGCAGCTCGGCCAGCACGCTGCCCATCACGGCAAACTGGCTGAGCGCCTGGGGGGGGCAGTCGAGATTGGCGCCCAGATCCAGCAGCAGCGCATGCCCCTGCAGCGTGGGAATGGCCGTGACCATTGCCGGACGATCGATACCGGGCAGGGTCTTCAAGACATGACAGGAGAGCGCCATCAGGGCACCGGTATTACCGGCACTCAGGCAGGCATGCGCTTCGCCGCAGCGCACGCGCTCGAGCGCCTGGCGCATGGAGGAATCCGGCAGACTGCGCAACATGCGCGAGGGGCGGTCGTCCATGGTGACGATCTCGCTGGCCGCGTGCAGGTGAAGTCTTTGCAGATCAGCGTGGGGGTGCTCAGCCAGAAGTGCAGCGAGCAGATCGTGCGGACCAACGAGAATCAGTCGCAGCAGGGGAAATTCTGTCAGGCTCTCAATACAGGCCTGAACAATGCAGCGGGGACCGAAGTCCCCACCCATTGTATCGACAGCGATGACCGGGGCAGACAAGGATTACTCGTCAGCGCCCTTGTCGATCACCTTGCGGCCACGGTAGAAGCCGTCCGGGCTCACGTGGTGGCGCAGGTGGACTTCGCCGGTGCTCTTTTCGACGGACAGCGCGTTGGCAGTGAGCGCGTCATGGGAACGGCGCATGTCGCGGGCGGAACGAGACTTTTTGTTCTGCTGAACAGCCATGGTGATTAACTCCTAAACGTTCGGGTCACGTTTCAACTGCGCCAGTACGCCGAAGGGGTTGGACCGCGGAACCTCTTCGACGCTCGGTTCTGGTGCTGCCGCATAGCCCGAAGGATGCTGGCATTGGTCTGGGTCATGGGCCGGCACGATGGGCAGCGCCAGAAGCAGTTCATCTTCGACCAGTTCGATCAGGTCGAGAGGATCCTCTCCAAGCTCCAGTGCATCGTAGCCTTTGGGCAGGTTGTCAGTACTGCGACCCTCGCGGAGCACGGCATAAACAAATTCGCTGTGTACCGGCAGGAGCGCAGGCTCCAGACAACGCTGACAGACCATCTGCACCTCCACGTCGAGGTTGCCGCGCATGACGATCAGCCCCTGCTCGTCACGCCCGAACTCTAGGTGAGCCCGAACGCTGCCGGCATCGCTGACCAACTGCTCGCAGAGCCTCGAGAACTGCGCAAGCGGCCACTCACCCTCAAGGGTAGTGGCGCGATCGGCAAGTTTTCGCGGATCGATGTGCGGTGGAATCGGCCCTTTCAACATAAGCGCGCCATTCTAGGGACACCCCTATTAACTGTCAAAGAAATTTCCCGCCGTGCAGCGCACGGTCAGGCCCCTTAGAATTGCCGGCCCATCACGAGGAAACCGACATGCAACCTCTGGTTCTGGCCTCCAGCTCGCCCTATCGGCGCCATCTGCTCGAGCGGCTGCGCCTGCCCTTTACCTGCGCCTCGCCAGACATCGACGAGACGCCACTGGCCGGTGAATCAGTCGAGGCGCTGGTCTGTCGCCTGGCCGAGTCCAAGGCTCGCGCCCTCAGCACCCGCTACCCCAAGCACCTGATCATCGGCTCGGATCAGGCCGCCAGCCTGCCCGGCGGACAGATCCTCGGCAAGCCGCATGACTTCACCAACGCCCAGGCCCAGCTACGCGCCGCCAGCGGCTCCAGCGTGATCTTCCACACCGGCCTGTGCCTGTTCGACAGCGCCAGCGGTCAGGCACGCGTGGCACGCGTGCCATTCACCGTGCATTTTCGCGCGCTCGACGAGGCGCAGATCAGTCGTTATCTGCACGCCGAACAGCCCTATGACTGTGCCGGCAGCTTCAAGTCAGAGGGTCTCGGCGTCTGCCTGTTTCGCGCCACCGAAGGCGAGGACGCCACCAGCCTGATCGGCCTGCCACTGATCCGCCTGGTGGACATGCTACTGGAGGCCGGTGCAAGCATTCCCTGAGATTCAGCGCAGCGTCGGCCCCTGCAGCCCCATCCACAGCATCAGCTGCTGGCTGACGCCTGCGCCAATCTTCTTGGCGAAACGATCGATTGGCGACTCCTTCTGGGTGAAATCGACGATCTTTGCCTCGCCGATCACCTCACGCGCCACATGACTGGCGCTGCCCAGACCATCGATCAAACCCAGCGCCAGCGCCTGCTCACCCGACCAGACCAGCCCGGAAAACAGCTCTGGATTATCGGTATCCTTCAGGCGCTCGCCGCGCCCTTCCTTGACGCTGGCAATGAACTGGCGATGGGTCGTTTCCAGCACCTCACCCCAGAAGCGCGTCTGGGCATCCTGCTGGGGCAGGAAGGGATCCAGAAAGCCCTTGTGCTCACCCGCGGTATAGACACGTCGCTCAATCCCCAGCCGCTGTATGGCCTCCACAAAACCGAACCCCGAGGCGGTCACCCCAATCGACCCGACCAGGCTCGCCTTGTCGGCGTAGATCGCATCGGCAGCGCTGGCAATGTAATACGCCCCCGAAGCGCCCAGATCACTGATCACGGCATACACCTTGGTCTGTGGATGTCGCGCCTGCAGGCGACGAATTTCGTCATACACATACCCCGATTGCACGGGACTGCCACCCGGACTATTGATGCGCAGCAGCACGGCGCGGGTATTGTCGTCGGCAAATGCCGCTCGCAGACTGCCGATCAGATTATCCGCACTGGCGCGCTCCTCATCGGCAATCACCCCACGCACATCAATCAGCGCCGTGTGGGGACCGTGACTGGCCGTCTCGGCCAGCCCCGTCCAGGGCGAGAACGAGAACAGCACGGCCAGCAGGTAGGCAAAGCCCAGCAGCTTGAAGAAGATCCCCCAGCGGCGCTTGCGACGCTGCTCGATGACGCCCGCCAGCAGCGCCTGCTCCATCAGCTGCCAGCTACGCACCTCATGACCACCTGTACGCTCTAGCGCCTCGACCGGTGCCTTCCACTCATCCTGCATGTCTGTTCACCCCCGCATTCGCTATACCGCGCGCCGGGCATCCAGCCAGCGGCGTAACTCACTGAAATGTTCGATCGCCAGCACCGGCGCACAGCGCTCCAGCACCGACAGGGGCTGCGCCCCATACCCCACCGCCACGGATGACATGCCGGCCCGTTGCGCCATCTGCAGATCAAAGGGGGAATCGCCCACCATCAATGCCTGCCCAGCACGCAGGCCGCAATGCGCGAGAATCTCCTCCAGCATGCGCGGGTCCGGCTTACTGGCTGTCTCATCGGCACAGCGGGTGACATCAAAAAACTGCTGCCAGCCACGCCCGGCCAGCACCCGATCCAGCCCACGCCGACTCTTGCCGGTGGCGACCGCCAGACGATAGCCCTGCGCCCGAAAGGCCTGCAGATCCTCCTCAACCCCCTCGAATAGCGGCGAGGGCTCGCGCTCCAGCTGCAGATAATGCTCGCTGTAGACGGTGCGAAAGCGCTCCAGCAGCTGAGGATCCTCGACATCAGGGTAAAGACTGGCAATTGCCTCAGGCAGCCCAAGACCGATGATGCCGCGAATACGCGCCTCATCACGCTGCACCAGAGCGCACTGCTCTGCGGCGCGGCGCACCGACTCGACAATACGTGCGATTGAATCGACCAGCGTGCCGTCCCAGTCAAACACCAGCAGCGCGTAATCAGGCATCCAGGCGCTCCAGCGTACCCGCCCACTGCGCATCGACCGGCGCTTCGAGCGCCAGCTCCCCGCCTTCCGGCAAGCGAATGCGCAGGCGGTGGGCATGCAGGAACAGGCGCTTGCCGCCCAGCTCGCGAATCTCGCGGGTAAAGTCGTCATCGCCGTACTTGCTGTCGCCGGCAATCGGGTGCCCGGCGTGCTTGGCATGCACGCGGATCTGATGGGTCCGCCCGGTGATCGGACTGGCCTCGACCAGGGTGGCGAATTCGCCAAAGCGGCGCACCACCCGGAACTCGGTCAGCGCATCCTTGCCTTCAGCATCGACTTCGACCATCCGCTCGCCCGAGCGCAGGGTGTTCTTCAATAGCGGCGCATTGACCTGTTTTTTCGAGGTCGGCCAGCTGCCACGCACCAGCGCCAGGTAGCGTTTGTCCACGCCATCACCGCGCAGCGCCTCATGCAGGTGGCGCAGCATGCTGCGTTTTTTGGCAATCATCAAAAGACCCGAGGTATCGCGATCCAGGCGGTGCACCAGCTCGATGTCCTTCGCCTCGGGGCGCAGCTGACGAAACGCCTCGATCACCCCGTAGCTGAGGCCACTGCCGCCATGCACGGCAATGCCAGCCGGCTTGTTGAGCACGATCAGCGCCTTGTCTTCATACACGATGGCCTCTTCCAGGCGCTGCAGCAGCCCCTGGGCCAGTGGTTCAGGCTCATCGCGCTCGGCCACGCGCAGTGGCGGCACACGCACCACGTCGCCAGCCTGCAGCTTGTAGTCCGGCTTGATGCGCCCCTTGTTCACCCGCACCTCACCCTTGCGCAGGATGCGGTAGATGAGGGTCTTGGGGACGCCCTTGAGCTGGGTGCGCAGGAAATTGTCAATGCGTTGTCCGGCCAGTTCCGGCTGCACTTCAAGCAGCTGGACGCCGGTGGAGATCTGGGTGGGAGTTGTCATGGGCGGATCATACAATTTTCCCTGAATTGAAGCAGCTAGTGATTGCTGCTATATTCCGGCCGCCGTCAAAAGCGGCTTTCCGTGCCTTGGCAGGTCCTTGCACCCGCCGCCGGACACACATTCACGGACGCTAGGCCGTCCGACGGGTCATCCCAGCGCATTGTGCCGATGATTCGGAAACTTCAGCCTTGAGACACATGGCGTACAGCGCACCGCGCTGTACTCGATTGAAAACCCGCTGCGGATTCTGCTGCGGCACCCGATTCTCAGGGAACCTGTGCAGGGTGGAGATGTACAAACACCCGCTGCGTAGCACTCGCCTTTACCCGACGCCCCGATCGTCCGCAGCATTGTTTGATTCCTCCTCCTGAACGAGTGCTTCTGTCACCACAGTTCGCAGGAGACGCCAGTCGCGCCCGGGCCAGAGCCTGCCGCGCTTGACAGGGGAGCCACCCTCAGGGGGCACCCGGCGCACCTGACACCGACCACGAGAGTCGTGTGTGCCAAGTGCCGTTTCCGGCAGCCCGGAAACCACGGGTACTACATGAAAAGAATGCTGATCAACGCGACTCAGCCCGAAGAGTTGCGTGTTGCACTGGTCGATGGCCAACGCCTGTTCGACCTTGATATCGAATCTGGCGCCCGCCAGCAGAAGAAGGCCAACATCTACAAAGGCCGCATCACCCGCGTCGAACCCAGCCTGGAAGCGGCCTTTGTCGACTTCGGCGCCGAACGTCATGGCTTCCTGCCGCTCAAGGAAATCTCCCGCGAATACTTCTCCAAGACCCCGGAAGGGCGCGTCAACATCAAGGACGTGCTGCGCGAGGGTCAGGAAGTCATCGTCCAGGTCGAGAAGGAAGAGCGTGGCAACAAGGGCGCCGCACTGACCACCTTCATCAGCCTGGCCGGTCGCTACCTGGTGCTGATGCCCAACAACCCGCGGGCCGGTGGCATCTCGCGGCGTATCGAGGGTGAGGAGCGCAACGAGCTGCGCGAAGCCCTCAATGGCCTGGATGTCCCGGGCGACATGGGCCTGATCGTGCGTACCGCAGGCCTTGGCCGCTCCAGCGAAGAATTGCAGTGGGACCTCGACTACCTGCTGCAGCTGTGGACCGCGATCAAGGAAGCCTCCGAAGGCCGCCATGCGCCGTTCCTGATCTATCAGGAATCCAACGTCATCATCCGCGCGATCCGCGACTACCTGCGCCAGGACATTGGCGAGGTGCTGATCGACAGCGTCGAGGCCCAGGAAGAAGCCCTGAGCTTCATCCAGCAGGTCATGCCGCAGTACGCCAGCAAGATCAAGCTGTATCAGGACAGCGTGCCGCTGTTCAACCGCTTCCAGATCGAGAGCCAGATCGAAACCGCCTTCCAGCGCGAAGTGCGCCTGCCCTCCGGCGGCTCGATCGTCATCGATCCGACCGAAGCACTGGTCTCCATCGACATCAACTCGGCGCGCGCCACCAAGGGCGGCGACATCGAGGAAACTGCGCTGCAGACCAACCTGGAAGCGGCCGAGGAAATCGCCCGCCAGCTGCGCCTGCGTGACATCGGCGGCCTGATCGTCATCGACTTCATCGACATGACCCCGGCGAAGAACCAGCGCGCCGTGGAAGACCGCATGCGCGAGTGCCTGGAAGCCGACCGCGCCCGCGTACAGGTCGGGCGCATCTCGCGCTTTGGTCTCCTGGAAATGTCCCGCCAGCGCCTGCGTCCCTCGCTCGGCGAAACCAGTGGCGTGGTCTGCCCGCGCTGCAACGGCCAGGGCATCATCCGCGATGTGGAATCCCTGTCGCTGGCGATCCTGCGCCTGATCGAGGAAGAAGCCCTCAAGGACCGCACCGCCGAAGTGCGTGCCCAGGTACCGATCCCGGTGGCTGCCTTCCTGCTCAACGAGAAGCGCAACAGCATCACCAAGATCGAGCTGCGTACCCGGGCGCGGATCATGATCCTGCCCAACGACCACCTGGAAACCCCGCACTTTGAAGTCCAGCGCCTGCGCGACGACAGCCCCGAAGTGCTCGCCGGCCAGTCCAGCTACGAGATGACCCCCGCCGAGGTCGAGGATGTCGCGCCGCCGGCCGCCACCCGCACCCTGGTCCGCCAGGAAGCCGCGGTCAAGACCGTGGCCCCGGAACGCCCGGTTCCGCAGACCGTGGCCGAGCCGCAGCCCGTGGCACCGGCTGCAGCACCGGTGACTGCCCCGGCTCAGGAGCCCAGCCTGTTCAAAGGGCTGATCCGTTCGCTGATCAGCCTGTTCGCCGGCAAGGACGAACCCGCCCCGCAAGCCCCGGTCAGCAGCCCGAGCGAGACCGAGCGCGCACCGCGCAGCGAGGAGCGTCGCAGCGGTCGCCAGCAGAATCGTCGCCGTGACACTGAGCGTGGCGAGCGCACAGAGCGCAGTGACCGCCCGGAGCGGGGTGAGCGTGCCGAGCGCAAACCGCGCGAGGAGCGTAAACCGCGTGAAGAACGCAAGCCCCGTGAGGAGCGTGCCCCGCGCGAAGAGCGCCCAGCCCGTGAAGAACGCGCACCGCGCGAGGAGCGCCCGGCCCGTGAAGAGCGCGCACCGCGCGAGGAGCGCCCGGCCCGTGAAGAGCGCGCACCGCGCGAAGAGCGCCTGCCCCGCGAGCCGCAGGAAAGCGATGCCCTGATCGAGACCGGCAGCGAGCCTGTCGCGACCCGCGAGACTCCTGCCGAGCAGGAAGGCCGCCGTGAAGAGCGCAGCCGTCGCCCCCGCAACGAGCGTCCGCGCCGCAGTGAGGCCGCAGAAGCTGCTGAGAGCGAGTTGCCGGACAGCGAGATCGAGCAGGATGAGCTGCAGGACGAGGATGGCGAGCGTCCACGTCGCCGCCCGCGCGGCCAGCGTCGTCGTAGCAACCGCCGTGAGCGTCAGCGTGAGGCCGGTATCGAGCCCTACACCGCTGAAGAGGGTGCCCTGCCGGTTGCTGGCGTTACCGTCGCTGGCGCGGCCAGCGTAGCGGTGAGCGTTGCCGAGCACGCCACTGGCGAGCTGCCCGTGGCGCAGAATGCAACCGATAGCGCTACCGAGGCCGTGGTCGCGGCCAGCAGCGCCACCGAGGCACCGGCTGTTGATACGCCGGACGCCGAGGTGATTGTTGCCGCTGCCAGCGATACCGCCGAAACCCCGAGCACCACCGACGCTACCGAGGATGCCGCCAGCAGCACCGGCAGCCGCGCGCCCAACGATCCACGCGAGCGCCGTCGCCGCCGCGAAGCTGAGCGCAAGGCCCGTGAAGCCGCTGCCGCGCAGCCGGCCGAAGCCCCGGTAGTTGCCAGCGCACCCGCCGAGGCCCTGCCCGTCGCCGCAGACGCTGCAGACGCCGCGCTCAGCAGCACCGCCGCGGATGTGCCTCAGGACGCCGCCGATAGCGTGGCGCAAGCCGCGGCCAGCGTTACCGAGGCTGCCGAGGTAGCACCGGCCAGCACTGAACCGAGCACCGCCGTCGAAGCGCCTGCTGAGGCGGTTGAGGTTGCGCCGGTCGTCGCCGAGACGCCCGCGGCTGTCGAACCGCAGGCCGAAGCGGCTGAAGTCGCGCCGGTGGCTGAGCCCGAGCCCGAGGCAGCCGTGACGGCAGCCGAGCCGACAGAAGCTGCTGACGAGGCGAAAATCGCCACAGCCAGCATCGAGTCGAGTGAGCAAGCTACAGCCCCTGCCGATCAGGCAGAGGCTGCGCCGGCCAGCGCGACCGAGCCGGACGAGACGTCGACTCCGCGCCCGCAGGCCTGAGGCCCGCGCCATGTAAAAGGGGGATGCCCACACCGGGCATCCCCCTTTTTTGTCTGTAACGCATGGATAGCTACAGGCGCAGCATCCGCGCCTCGCTCAGGCTGGCCGGCAACCCGCGCGCCGCGACTTCAACGCACCAGCGGTTCGATCTCCAGCTCCACCCCAAAACGCGCGTAGATGTCAGCCTGAATGCGCTGCGCCAACTGCAACAGCTCACGGCCGGTGGCCTTGCCGTAATTGACCAGCACCAGCGCCTGCTGGACATGCACCCCGGCATCACCCCGGCGATAGCCCTTCCAGCCGGCCTGCTCGATCAGCCAGCCGGCCGCCAGTTTGACCTGCCCCTCAGCAGCCGGATAACTGACCAGCCCCGGCCACTGCGCCCGCAGCGCCTCAGCCTTGGCGGCGCTGACCAGCGGGTTCTTGAAGAAGCTGCCGGCATTACCGAGCACCTGCGGATCCGGCAATTTCTCCGCGCGAATGGCGCAGACCACCCGGCTCACATCCTGCACACTCGGCTGCTCGATCCCCAAGGCCTGCAGACGCTGGCGCAGCGGACCGTAGTCGAGCTGCAGCGCCGCGCGACGGCTCAGGGCAAAGCGCACCCGCAGGATCAGCCAGCGTCCCGCCTCACGCTTGAAGCGGCTGTCGCGGTAGGCAAAGCCGCATTCCGCCGCGCTGAATTCACACAGCTGGCCCGACTGGCGATCCAGCGCCAGCAGGCTGTGCAGGACATCCTTGAGCTCGACGCCATAAGCACCGATGTTTTGCATCGGCGCCGCACCCACGGTGCCGGGAATCAGGCTGAGGTTCTCCAGGCCACACAGCCCCTGCTCCAGCGTCCAGAGCACAAAGGGATGCCAGGGCTCGCCCGCCTCGGCCTCGACCAGCACCTGACCGTCCTGCTCACCGAGCAGGCGCCGGCCACGACTGGCCAGACGCAGCACGAAGGCATCCAGATCGCCAGTCAGCAGCAGGTTGCTGCCCCCGCCCAGTGGCAGCAGTTCAGCGCCGCGCGCCGCAGCGGCGCTCAGGGCCTCGCGCACCTCACACTCATCATGAGCCTCGGCGAACCAGCGCGCCGTGGCGGCCACCCCGAAGGTGTTGCAGGCCTTGAGCGGATAGTGCTCGTGAATGATCAGCGTCATGGGCTCTCCCGACACCAGCAGCGCTTCAATCGCGCACGATGCATGTCACGCCCCCAGCCACTGGCGGACGCGCTGCAGATCTTCCGGCGTATCGACCCCGGCCGGCGGCGTCTCGAGGGCATCGGCCACATGGATGCGCACGCCGTGCCACAGCGCGCGCAGCTGCTCCAGGCACTCGGTGTCTTCCAGCCAGCACGGGCCCCAGGCGACGAAGTCGTGGAGAAAACCGGCGCGATAGGCATAGATGCCGATATGGCGGCGGAACGGCACGCCAGCCGGCAGACGGTCGCGCCCAGTGGCAAAGGCATCACGCGCCCAGGGCAGCGGCGCGCGGCTGAAGGTCAGCGCCAGACCACTGGTATCGCTGACCACCTTGACCACGTTGGGATTGAACAGCTGGGCCGCGTCCTCGATCGGCTCGGCCAGGGTGGCGATGCCGGCCTGCGGGTTGGCCGCCAGATTGGCCGCTACCTGATCGATGATCGCCGGCGGAATCAGCGGCTCATCACCCTGCACATTGACCACGATGGCCTCAGGGGGCAAACCCAGCTGGGTGGCCACCTCGGCCAGACGGTCGGTGCCGGAGTTGTGTTCGGCGCGGGTCAGCAGCACTTCAGCCCCAAACGCCTGGCAGGCCGCGACGATGCGCGCATCATCAGTGGCCACCACCACGCGGCGGGCGGAGCTCTGGCGCGCCTGCTCCCAGACGTGCTGGATCATCGGCTTGCCAGCGATGTCCTGCAGCGGCTTGCCGGGCAGGCGGGTGGAGGCGTAGCGGGCAGGGATGACGACGACAAAATCCATGCTCATTTGTCCAGGCGCTCATCAACGCTCAGGGTGCGCGCCTCGCTCTCCAGCATCACCGGGATGCCATCGCGCACCGGGTAGGCCAGGCCATCGGCCTTGCAGATCAGCTCAGACTGGTCGTCACTGAGTTTGAGGGGGCCCTTGCACAGCGGGCAGGCGAGTATGTCGAGCAGTTTCGGGTCCATGATCCATTCCTGGCAGAGGTATCAGGGGGACCCGTGCGGCGTCAGCGTGACAGCAGGCGCTCGAGCTGGGCGTCGAACCAGGCCACGAAGGCCTCGGACGGCTGCGCATCGACCGCCAGATACCACCAGTCAGACGCGGCGAATCCCCGGCATTTCACCGCATCCTTCTCGGTCATCAGCAGCGGCAAGGCCGGCGTGAACTGCAGATCCTCGGCGCGATAGGCCGCGTGGTCGGCGAAAGGATGCGGAATCGGCCGCCAGTGTAGCGCCTCGAGGGTAGCGAAGAAACGCTGTGGGTTGCCGATCCCGGCCACGGCGTGCACGCGCTGACCGGGCGGCAGATGATCGAGCGGGTAACGCGCGCCGCTGGCCAGGTTGACCAGCGCGCGGGGCTGCAGGTTGAAGGCAAAGCCCTCGGCACGATCACCGGCGGCGCCGTTGAACAGGCAGGCATCCACGCTCTTCAGACGCTCGACCGGCTCGCGCAGCGGCCCGGCCGGCAGACAGCGGCGGTTGCCCAGACCGCGGGCGGCATCGATCAGCACCAGCTCCAGATCGCGGGCCAGACGGTAATGCTGCAGGCCATCATCACTGAGGATCAGGTCCAGCGGCTCCTGCTCAAGCAGGGCGCGAATCGCCCGGGGACGATCCGGGTCGATCATCAGCGCTACGCCGCTGCGCTCGACGATCATCAAGGGCTCATCGCCCGCCTCGCCCGGCGCCTGCCCGGCCTTGACCCGCCAGGGCAGGCAGGGCGGCCGGGCGCCGTAGCCGCGGCTGACCACCCCGACCCGCAGACCACGGGCACGGCAATGCTCGATCAGCCAGAGGATCAGCGGGGTCTTGCCGGTACCACCGACTGTGAGGTTACCGACCACGATCACCGGCAGCGGCGCCTTGAAGGCCGGAGGCTGACCACGCAGAAACGCCGCGCGCCGACGCCGCACCACCCAGCGATACAGCACCTCCAAGGGACGCAACAATCCCAGTGCCGGATGCCCGGTATACCAAGCCTGACTCACCCGCTCCGCCAGCTTCATGGCGCCTCTCCACGCGGCAAGGTGTTTATGCGCAGGCGCGTAAAGCCCTGCTGCGCGGCGATATCAAGCGCCGTGACCACCGCCTGATGGGCGGTGCGCGCATCCGCGCTGATCAGCAGCCCCTGCTCGCGCTCGGCCTGACGCGCCGCCAGCGCCTGGGCCAGCGCCGCGGCATCCGCCAAGGGCTGCTGATTCAGCTGGTAGCGGCCGGCGGCATCGATACGGAGCTCCAGGCCCTGTGGCGGGCTGGCGGGCGCGGTGCTGGCCGACTCGGGCAGCTCCAGCTGCAGCGGGGCTTCCCGGCTGAAGGAGGTGCTGACCACAAAGAACAGCAGCAGGATGAAGATCACATCCAGCAGCGGCGCCAGGCCAATCTCTACCGGATCACGCGCGCGGCGGGGAAACTTCACACTCAGCCCCCGAACCCGTCGCGCAGACCTTGGGTGCGCTCGACCAGCGCAATCGCCTCCTGCTCCATACCAACCACCAGCTCATCGACTCGGCGCTGCAGGTAGCGGTGGAAGAACAGCGCCGGAATCGCCACGATCAGCCCGGCCGCCGTGGTGATCAGTGCGCGGGAGATGCCGCTGGCCAGCTGGGCGGGATTGCTCATGCCCGCCCCGGTGAAGCCGCCAAACAGCTCGATCATGCCCAGCACCGTGCCCAGCAGCCCGAGCAGCGGGGCGATGGCGGCGATACTGCCCAGCGCGTTGAGGTAGCGCTCCAGCTCATGGATGACCCGCGCGGCAGCCTGCTCGATGCTCTCTTTCATGATCTCCCGGCCGTGCTCGGCATTGAGCAGGCCGGTGGCGAGGATGGTGCCCAGCGGGGATTGCTGGCGCAGGGTCTCCAGCTGCGCACGACTGAGCGAACCGGCAGCCTGCCACTCGGCCACCTGGGCACCGAGGGCCGGTGGCGCGACCCGCCCCGGGCGCAGCACCCACAGCCGTTCAAGACTGATGGTCAGCGCTGCCAGCGAGCAGAGCATGATCGGCAGCATCGTCCAGCCACCGTTTGCGATCAGTTCCCACACCTTCGAGCCCTCCCCAAAAACCGCGCCACTCTAGCACAGGGCCACCCGGCTGCCGCTCAGTCGGCGGGCGGTTTTTCCTGCCAGAATCCTCCCTGCCCGCGCAGGCCACGCGGCACCTCTCCACGGCCCAGCACCCAGTGCAGCGCCCCTTGGGCGGCGGTATCGTAGAGCGGTACGCCCAGCTGCTGATAGCGCGCCACCACCTGGGGATGCGGATGGCCGTACGGGCTCAGCCAACGGCGGGTCAGCAGCGCGCCACGCGGTGCAACCGCACGGATGAAGGCTGCGCTGGACGAGCTGCGGCTACCGTGATGGGGCACCAGCAGCCAGTCGGATTGCAGCCCCGGCCGGCGGAGCAGCTCACGCTCGGCCGCCACGCCAATATCGCCGGTCAGCAGCAGACGCTCGCCCCCGGCCTCGACCTGCAGCACACAGGATGCCTCGTTGCCATTCGGCGCAGCCTGCCATTGCAGGGTACGAAACTGCACGCCGTCCCACTGCCACTGCTGGCCATCCCGACAGGCCTCCGGCAGGCGTGGCAGCGCTCCGCGTAGCGGCTCACCACTGACCAGCCGCCCTACGCTCAGGCCCGCCAGCAACGCCCCCGCGCCACCGGCATGATCGCGATCCGCGTGACTGAGCAGCAGCAGATCCAGGTGCCGCACCCCAAGCCCGGCCAGCAGCGGACGCAGGATCTTCTCGCCGCTGTCAAACCCCGGCGCGGCCGGCCCGGCGTCATACAGCAGGGCGTGCTGACGGGTACGCACCAGCACCGCCAGCCCCTGCCCGACATCCAGCACCCAGATCTGCGCACGCTGCTCCGGCAACGTGGGCGCTGCCGGCCACAGCGCCACAGCCAGCAACAACAACCCCGGCAGACGCAGCGGCACCCCGCGCGGCAGCAGCATCAACAAGGCACCCAAAAGCGCCAGCAGCACCGCCCAAGGCGGCAATGCAGCGCCCTGCCAAGCCGGCCAGCGCTGCGCCAGCCCATCGAGCAGCAGGAACAGCTGCTGTAGCTGCCAGCCGGCCAAATTCAACAGCGCCTCCCCCAGCCGCGGGACGCCCAAGAGCAGGCTGCCCGCAAGCGCCAGCGGCACGATGCCAAGGCTCACCCAGGGCACAGCGAGCAGATTGGCCAGCAGCGCACTGACGCTGAGCGGCAGGCCCAGCGCCAGCAAGAGCGGCAACAACCCGAGGGTCATCACCCACTGCGTCTGCAGCAGCAGCCCCAGGGGGTGGGCGCGCCCGAGCCGTGCGGCAAAACACCAGACCAGCAGCGCCACCGCCGCAAACGACAGCCAGAAGCCCGCCTGCAAGCTGGCCAAAGGATCCAGCAGCAGGACCGCAGCCAGTGCCAGCAACAGCGCCGTACCCGCGCCCAAATGCTGATAGCGCCAGCGCCACAACAGGACGATCGCGGTCATCAGACAGGCACGGCGCACCGGAACCTCAAAGCCCGCCAGCGCCCCATAGGCCAGCGCTCCGCCGAGTGCCAGCAGGCAGGCGCTCGGTAACCAGGGCCAGCGCTGCGGCCAGAGTCCCAGACGAAACAGCCCAGCTACCAGCCCATACAACAGCCCCGCCAGCATCGCCACATGCTGACCGGAAATCACCAGCAGATGCGTGGTGCCGGTGGCCCGCAGAACCTTCCAGTCCTGCTCGCTCATCCCGGAGCCATCGCCCAGTACCAGTGCGGCCAGCGCCCCGGCCCGTTCACTGGCCGGCACTGCCAAGAGACGCTGACGTAGCCGATCGCGCCAGGCCAGCACCCCTTCGGCCGCCTGCAGACGCTCGCCCTGCTTGACCGAGCCAGTCGCACCAATCTTGCGGGCGGTGAGCCAAGCTTCGTAGTCAAAGCCATGTGGATTGATACTGCCGCGCGGGCGCTTGAGATTCACCGCCAGTCGCCACTGCTCACCGGCCATCAGCGCCGGCGCTCCATGCCAGGACAAGCGCAGCCGGGCCGGCAGCGGCCCCCGGCGCGAGTGGGCCTGCTCCAGATAGAAGCGGGTCACGCCCTCGCTGTGCTCGGGCAGCCCGCTGATGCGCCCTTCCAGCCAGAGGGTCTGGCCATCACGCGCGGAGGCCAGGCGATCATCCAGGACTGCCTGCGCCTGCCAGACTGCCCAGCCACTCCCCAGACACAGGCAGACCAGCAGCACCGCCCAAGGCCTGGCAGGCCACCAGCCGAGCAGTAGCAGACTCAGCAGCAGCGCCGCTGCTGGCCAGTACAGATCCGGCAGAGCAGGCAGAAAACGCAGCGACAACAGCCCCACACACAGCGCCAGCAATTCCTTGTGCATCACACCCTTCCCTGGAGACCTGCCGTTCGGTCGATACACCCCGCCACGGGGGCGCATCCCCCTTTATGCCAACAGCACAAGGCGTGTGAGGCAGGCATAATAGCCGGGCATCTTCCCTGCCGGAGCCATCATGCCGCGCCGTCTGTTCAAGCGATACATGCCCCATCCCGATCGCATCAAAAGCAATCAGTCGCTGCGCTTTCTCGGCAGCCTGATTCACGACCCCAACCTCTGGCACCTCAATCGCCATTCGGTGACCCGGGCGATGTCCATCGGCCTGTTCTGGGCGATGATCCCGATGCCGATGCAGATGCTCGCGGCGGCGGCGCTGGCGATCCCGCTGCGCGCCAATCTGCCGATTTCCATCGGGCTGGTCTGGCTGACCAACCCGATCACCATGCCGCCGATTTTCTATGCCACCTACAGGCTCGGCGCCTGGCTGATGGGGCTGCCGGAGCTGGTGATGCCGGATGAACTGAGCATGGAATGGGTGACTGATGAGCTGGTCAACCTGTGGAAGCCGCTGTATCTGGGCTCATTGGTGGCCGCACTGGGCGCCGCGCTGATCGGCTACTTTGGCACCCTGCTCTACTGGCGCTGGTGGGTACAGCGCAGCTGGCGCAAGCGGCGTGAGCGGCGTAACGGCTTCGATTGAAAGCGCGGCAGCGCCCACCCACCGGGCACCGCCGCAGGCCTGCTCAGGCTTTTTCCACCAAACGTCCGCCTTCAAGATGCAGTACGCGGTCCATCTGGTGCGCCAGGGACAGGTCGTGGGTCACGACCAGAAACGCCGTCTTCAGTGACACACTCAGCTCCAGCATCAGCTCCTGAATGCCGCGGGCGGTGTTCTGATCCAGGTTCCCGGTCGGCTCGTCCAGCAGCACCAGGGCCGGCCGGTTGACCAACGCACGGGCAATCGCTACCCGCTGACGCTCGCCGCCTGACAGCTCACCCGGCTTATGGCTCAGACGATGCCCAAGCCCGACCTGCTCCAACAAGGCGGTGGCCCGCTCGCGCGCCTCGCTGATCGGCGTGCGGCCGATCAGCAGCGGCATGCAGACGTTTTCCAGCGCCGAAAACTCCGGCAGCAGATGGTGGAACTGATAGACGAAGCCCATCGCCCGATTGCGCAGCAAGCCGCGCTCCTTCTCGCCCAGCGCCGACAGCTCCTCACCGGCCAGCCAGACACTGCCCTCGCTGGGATTGTCCAGCCCGCCTAACAGGTTCAGCAGGGTGGTCTTGCCGGAGCCGGAGCTACCGACAATCGCCACCCGCTCACCCGGCAGCAGCTCCAGCTGCACGCCCTGCAGCACCTGTACCGACTGCGGGCCTTCCTCGTAACGCTTGCCCAGGTTGCGGCAGGACAAAACCGACTGTGCCTTACTCATAACGCAGTGCCTCCGCAGGCTGGGTACGGGCGGCCTTCCAGGCCGGGTACAGGGTGGCGAGGAAGCTCAGCAGCAGCGCCGTCGAGCAGATCAGCAGCACATCTTCGCCACGCAGCTGCGAGGGCAGATAGTTGATGAAGTACACATCGGCACTGAGGAACTGATGCCCCAGCAGCCGCTCCAGCGCGGCCACCCAGTCGGTGATATTCAGCGCCGCCACCACCCCGAGCACCCCGCCGATCAGGGTGCCTGTCACCCCGATCACCGTGCCCTGCACCATGAACACCAGCATGATCTGCCGCGGCGTCATGCCCAGGGTGCGCAGGATGGCGATATCGGCCTTCTTGTCGGTCACCACCATCACCAGCGTGGAGATGATGTTGAAGGCCGCCACCGCGACGATCAGTAGCAGCAGCAGCGCAATCATCTTCTTCTCCATCTGGATCGCCTGGAACAGGCTGCCGTGGCTGCGTGTCCAGTCGCGGGCCTGATAGTCACTGCCCTGCAGACGATCAGCGATTTCCCACGCCACCCGCGGCGCCTTGAACAGGTCATCGAGCTTGAGGCGCACGCCCTCGACCTGATGCTCGGCCCAGCGCGACAGGCGGGCCGCGTCCCCGACATGGATCAGCGCCAGCGAGCTATCCAGCTCGGCGCCGACCTTGAACACACCGACCACGGTAAAGCGCTTGAGGCGCGGGAATACCCCGGCCGGTGTCACTGAGGCCTCCGGCAGGATGAAAGTCAGCTTGTCGCCCAGACCAACGCGAAAACGCCGCGCCGTCACCTCGCCAATGATGATGCCGAACTCGCCACTGGCCAGCGCGTCAAGACGCCCCTGCACCATGTGCTGATCGATGATCGAAACCTGCTTTTCAGCCTCCGGCAACACCGCGTTGATCAGCACCGGCTGCACACCGCCGCTGTGGCTGAGCATGCCCTGCAGCTGGGTAAAGGGCGCCACCGCCAGCACCGCCGGATGATCCGCCGCCTGACGGGCCACCGCCTGCCAGTCATCGATCGGCTGCAGGCTGCTGACCGTGGCATGGGGCACCATGCCGAGGATGCGCGTACGCAGCTCACGGTCGAAGCCGTTCATCACCGAGAGCACGAGGATCATCACCAGAACGCCCAGGGCGAGACCGATCATCGAGGTCAGGGAAATGAACGAGATGAAATGGTTGCGGCGCTTGGCGCGGGTATAGCGCGCACCGATGAACACAGGTAAGGGTCTGAACATGCTCGAGTTGGCCTGGCGGGCGTAAGGGAAACTTCCGGTTGGCTGGCGCTTGCCAGTGGCAAGCCGCAGGGCAGTCTACCCCAAGCCACTGCGGGCTGCATCGCAGGGCATTTGCAGGACATGCGACAAGCCGCTAGAAGTGCGCTATCCATTGAAGACTGATACCCGCGGAGAGTCATCCATGCCCCTGATCTATGGCCATCGCGGTGCACGCGGCGAAGCACCGGAAAATACCCTGGTCAGCTTCCAGCGCTGCCTGGCGCATGGCGTGACGCGCTGCGAGCTGGACCTGCACCTGTCGGCCGACGGCGAGCTGATGGTGATCCATGATCCCACGCTGCGGCGCACCACCGGCCGGCGCGGACGGGTCAGCGCACACACTGGCGCAGAGTTGGCCGTCCTGGATGCACGCAGCAACGGACCCGCCTGGCCGCTCCCCTGCCCGATTCCACGGCTCAGCCAGCTGTTCGCCACGTGCCCGTTCGAGCACTGGCAACTGGAGGTGAAAAGCGCCTCGGCACGGCGCGCCCGGCAGATCGTCCGCGCGATTGCCGCTTTGGTGGCCGAGCATGGCCTGGAGGACCAGGTGATTGTCACCAGCAGCTCACGCAGCGTGTTGCGCGCCCTGCGCCAGGACGCGCCGCAGCTCGCCCGGGGGCTGGTGGCCGAGCATGCCTGGCTGGACCCGGTACGCCTTGCCCAGCGCTATGGCTGCCAGATGCTGGTACTGAACTGGACGCTCTGTACGCCTGAACGTGTACGCCGGGCACAGCAGCGAGGGCTGCATGTCTCAGCCTGGACAGTCAACGAGCCGGCGCTGATGCGCCGGCTCGCTGCCGCGGGGGTGGATAGCCTGATTACAGACTTTCCCGGTTTGGCCAGTGCCACACTCCGGGCTCCTTGAACGGCCAGCCACCGACCGGGTCAGGCGCCCGGTCGGGGCACCTCAAAAAAGCCGATTGAGGCCATCGAAGGCCGCGACGCGGTAAGCCTCGGCCATGGTCGGGTAGTTGAAGGTGGTGTTGATGAAATACTTGATGGTATTCGCCTCCCCCTCCTGGTTCATGATCGCCTGACCGATATGGACGATCTCCGAAGCCTGATAGCCAAAGCAATGCACCCCCAGAAGCTGCAGGGTCTCGCGATGGAAGAGGATCTTCAGCATGCCGGCACGCTCATTGGAAATCTGCGCACGCGCCATCGACTTGAAGAAGGCCTTGCCCACTTCGTAAGGCACCTTGGCATGGGTCAGCTCCTGCTCGGTCTTGCCGATCGAGCTGATCTCGGGAATGGTGTAGATCCCGGTCGGCACATCCTCGACGAAATGCCAGCCTTCATAGCCGACATGCTCGGCCATGTTGGCCGCCGCCGAGCGGCCCTGATCGTAAGCGGCACTGGCCAGGCTCGGCCAGCCGATCACATCGCCCGCCGCATAGATGTTCGTCACGCTGGTGCGATAGTGGCGATCGACATCAATCTGCCCGCGACTGTTGGCCTCAAGGCCGACATTCTCCAGCGCCAGCTTGTCGGTATTGCCGGTACGGCCGTTGCACCAGAGCAGCGCATCAGCCTTGATCTTCTTGCCGGATTTCAGGTGCAGGATCACCCCGCTGTCCGTGCCCTCGATGCGCTGATAGTCCTCATTATGGCGAATCAGCACGTTATTGGTACGCAGGTGATAGCTCAGCGCATCGGAGATCTCGCGATCGAGGAAGTTGAGCAGCTGGTCACGGGTGTCGATCAGATCGACCAGAACACCCAGGCCGCTGAAGATCGACGCATATTCGCAGCCGATCACCCCTGCGCCATAGATGATGATCTTGCGTGGAGTGTGGCTGAGGTTGAGGATGGTGTCGCTGTCATAGATGCGCGGATGGCTGAAATCGACATCAGCCGGGCGATAGGGGCGCGAGCCAGTGGCAATCACCACCTGCTTGGTGATCAGGGTCTCCACCACGCCGTTATGCCCCATCACCTCGATGGTGTTGGCATCGGCAAAGCTGGCGGTACCGACAAACAGATCAACCCGGTTACGGGCGTAATAGCCAGTGCGCGAGGCGACCTGTTTGGCGATGACCTTTTCCGCGCTCTTGAGCACATCCGGGAAGGAGAACCAGCGCGGCTCGCCAATCTGACGAAACATCGGGTTGGTATTGAACTGCAGGATCTGCCGCACCGAGTGACGCAGGGCCTTGGAAGGGATGGTCCCCAGGTGAGTGCAGTTGCCGCCCACCAGCTTGCGGCTATCCACCACAGCGACCTTGCGTCCGCTCTTGGCAGCGCTCATGGCCGCCCCCTCACCCGCCGGGCCTGCACCCAGCACCACCACATCGTAGTTGTAGACAGCCATCTGCCGCTCCTTATCAACAACAAACCGCAACCCGACCGAGGGGCCTGCGCCGCACCTCGCCACCGTCACCGGCCGCGCGATGCACAAATGACAACGGGGGCAGTTTCCTGCCCCCGTCGGGATTATTCAACGGCTGCGTGCCGCATCGAAGGTCTGTACCACCGAGGCCCTGCCGGGCTCCTCGCTGGCCTCTTCGCATTTTTTGGTATCGCCACCACAGATCGGGCACTCATCCTTCTCGATGCCCAGATTGGCGATGCCGCCGCAGGAGCCGGCAATCGGTTTGCGGCCCATCAGCACGCCCACCGACATGGCAAGCACCACCAGCAGCATGAATACGAACACCAGTAACCAGGTCATGGGGTTTCCTCCTGCGCCGGGAACAGCGCATCGAATGCGGGACTGGCCTGACTGACAAAACCCTCACCACGGCGCTGCACAAAGAGTGCCGCCAGCCCCTCACGCTCGGCATAGGCCATGCCTTGCTCGGGGCCAAGGACCATCAGCAGTGTAGACAGTGCGTCCGCCTGCACGGTCTGTGGATGCACCACTGTCACCGCGGCCAGGGTATGGCTGATCGGGCGCCCGCTGCGGGGATCGAGGGTATGCGAGTAGCGCTGGCCGTCCTGCTCAAAATAATTACGGTAATCACCGGAAGTCGAGACCCCCAGACCATCCAGCGCGAGGATACGCTGCGCCACGCGCTGATCATCCCGCGGGGCTTCCACGGCAATCCGCCAGGCGCTGCTATCCGGCTTGCGACCCCGGGCCTTGAGCTCGCCGGTTGCCTCGACCAGGTAGCGGTTCACGCCCTGCTTCTCCAGCCAGTCCGCCATCCGGTCCACCGCGTAACCGGCGGCCAGACTGTTGAAGTCAAGCTGGATATCCGCCGACTTGCACAGCTGCTCGCCCTCGATGGACAGGAACTGATGGCCGGTACGCTCGCGCGCCTCGGCAATCGCCTGCGCATCCGGCACCTGCTCGTTGCGCCCGCGCGGGCCAAAGCCCCACAATTTGAGCAGCGGATCCAGGGTAAGATCCAGAGCACCTTCGCTGGAGCGGTTGAGGGTCTCACCGACCCGCACCAGCTCCAGCACCGCCTCCGGCATCGGCTGGCAGCTGCCCGCCGGCGCCCGGTTGAAGCCTTCGAGCAGCGAATCATCCCGGTAGGTCGACATCTGCACGTCGATCTCGGCGAGGATGCTCTCGATGCCTTCCTGCAGGTACGCCTGCTCGGGGGTTGCACGGCTACGCACGTACTTGACGCTGTAGGTGCTGCCCATGGTCGGGCCGGCAAAATGCTCCAGCGACTCGGAAGACCCGCAACCGGCCATGAACGCCGCACAGGCGACGATTACGGCCGGACGCCACAAGGCTGGCACGCTCAAGATCAACCGCCGAAGTCATCGAGCAGGATGTTTTCCCGCTCCACGCCCAGATCGAGCAGCATCTTGATCACAGCGGCGTTCATCATCGGCGGGCCGCACATGTAGAACTCGCAATCCTCCGGTGCCGGATGATCCTTCAGGTAGTTCTCGTACAGCACGTTGTGGATGAAGCCGGTGTAGCCGGTCCAGTTGTCCTCAGGCAGCGGATCGGACAGCGCCAGATGCCACTTGAAGTTGGGGTTCTCGGCCTGCAGCTTGTCGAACTCCTCGACATAGAACGCCTCGCGCATCGAGCGCGCGCCATACCAGAAGCTGATCTTGCGGGTCGACTTCAGGCGCTTGAGCTGGTCGAAGATGTGCGAGCGCATCGGCGCCATCCCCGCACCACCACCGATGAACACCATCTCGTTTTCAGTCTCACGGGCGAAGAACTCGCCGAAGGGTCCGTAGACGGTGATCTTGTCACCCGGCTTGAGGTTGAAGACGAAGGAGGACATCTTGCCGGGCGCAATGTCGTCACGTCCGGGGGGCGGGGAAGCAATACGGATATTGAACTTCACCAGGCCCTTCTCTTCCGGGTAGTTGGCCATGGAGTAGGCGCGAATGGTGGTTTCATCCACCTTCGACACATAGCGCCACATGTTGAACTTGTCCCAGTCGCCCCGATACTCAGGCTGGATATCAAAGTCCTTGTAGTTGACCAGGTGCGGCGGGCATTCGAGCTGCACATAGCCACCGGCGCGGAAATCGACATTCTCGCCTTCGGGCAGGCGCAGGGTCAGCTCCTTGATGAAGGTGGCCACGTTGGGGTTGGACTCCACCGTGCATTCCCACTTCTTCACCCCGAAGACCTCTTCAGGCACCTCGATCTTCATGTCCTGCTTGACCGGAGTCTGGCAGGACAGGCGCCAGCCTTCCTTGGCCTCGCGCTTGGTGAAGTGCGACTCCTCGGTGGGCAGCATTTCACCGCCTCCCGATTCGACGATGCACTTGCACTGCGCGCAGGTACCGCCACCGCCACAGGCAGAGGACAGGAAGATATTGTTGTCAGCCAGGGTCTGCAGCAGCTTGCCGCCAGCTGGCACGGTGATGGTGCGCTCACCATTCACCTCGATGGTCACATCACCGCTGGACACCAGCTTGGCGCGGGCCATCAGGATGATGAGCACCAGGGCCAGCACGATGGCCGTGAACATGCCGATCGCAAGAAAGACTTCATAGTTCATCTGTTCACCCCTTCCTTAGAGCTGCACGCCGGAGAAGGACATGAAGCCCAGCGACATCAGCCCGATAGTGATGAAAGTGATTCCCAGGCCCTGCAGGCCGGCAGGCACATCACTGTACTTGAGCTTCTCGCGGATACCGGCCAGTGCAGCAATCGCCAGCGCCCAGGAGACGCCGGCGCCGATGCCATAGACCGTACTCTCCGCCAGGTTGTAGTCGCGCTCGACCATGAACAGCGAACCACCCATGATGGCGCAGTTCACGGTGATCAGCGGCAGGAACACACCCAGGGCGTTGTAGAGCGAGGGTACATACTTGTCGAGGGTCATCTCGAGAATCTGTACCAGCGCCGCGATCACGCCGATGAAGGTCAGAAGGCCGAGGAAGCTCAGATCCGCTTCCGGCATACCCGCCCAGGCCAGCGCACCGTCCTTGAGGATGTGGGTGTAGATCAGGTTGTTGACCGGCATGGTGATGCCGAGCACCACCACCACAGCAACGCCCAGACCAATTGCAGTCTCGACCTTCTTGGAAATGGCGATGAAGGTACACATGCCGAGGAAGAAGGCCAGCGCCATGTTCTCAACGAACACCGCCTTCACGAACAGGCTGATGTAATGTTCCATCAGTAGGCCTCCTTGGAAACCTGCGGAGCCATCTTGTAGACGGTGGTCTCAACCTGCTCCTTCTTCCAGCTGCGGATGCCCCAGATGAACAGGCCGATCAGGAAGAACGCCGAGGGCGGCAGCAGCAGCATGCCGTTGGGCTGATACCAGCCGCCGTCATTGATCACCGGGATGATCTCGTAGCCCAGCAGCTTGCCGGCACCAAACAGCTCGCGGATCACACCCAGCACAATCAGGAAGGCGCTATAGCCCAGACCGTTACCGATGCCGTCAAAGAACGACAGCACCGGCGGGTTCTGCATGGCAAAGGCCTCGGCACGGCCCATCACGATGCAGTTGGTGATGATCAGGCCGACGAACACCGACAGCTGCTTGGACAGCCCATAGGCATAGGCCTTGAGCAGCTGATCGACCACGATCACCAGCGAGGCGATGATCACCATCTGCACGATCATGCGGATCGAGCCAGGAATCTGGCTGCGGATCAGCGAGATGAACAGGTTGGAGAACCCGGTGACCAGCGTCAGGGCGATGGACATCACCAGCGCGGTCTTGAGGTTGGAGGTCACCGCCAGGGCCGAGCAGATCCCGAGGATCTGCAGGCCGATGGGGTTGTTATTGAAGACTGGGTTGAGCAGTACTTCCTTGATGGTCGGTTGCGCCATGAATCAGGCCTCCCCGTCACGCAGATGGGCAATGAAGGCGCCGAAGCCACGCTGGCCGAGCCAGAACTTCAGCAGATTATCGACACCGTTGCTGGTCAGGGTCGCACCCGCCAGGCCATCGACCTGGTGCGTGGCCTGCGGGCTCTGCGGATCGACGCCGCCCTTGACTACGGCCACCGCCAGCTCACCCTGCTCATCGAACAGGGTCTTGCCCGGCCACTGACCGGTCCACTTCGGATTATCGACCTCCCCGCCCAGACCCGGTGTTTCACCGTGCTGGTAGAAGCCGAAACCGACCACGGTGTTCAGGTCACCCTTGAGTGCCATGAAGCCGTAGAGGGTGGACCACAGACCGTAACCGCGCACCGGCAGGATTAGGGTATCCAGCTGGCCATCGCGCTCCACCATATATACGGTGGAGAAGCGCTCAAGCCGCTTGATGCCAGCGATGTCGTCACTGCCCGGCAGCGCGCGGGAGAGCGCCGGATCCTTGGCGGCCTTGAGCGGGTCAAAGCTGCGCGGATCATGGGCATCGGTGAAGCGACCGGTTTCCAGGTCCACCACGCGCGCCACAATGCGCTCGGCATAGAGCTGCTTGATCTGGTTGGCCGACATGCCCGGCTGGCTCAGCCCGGCAATCGCCAGAATGCTGCGCTGCTTGTCGAGCACGCGGTTCTCGACCTGGGTCGGCTTGAGCGCGATGGCCGCCCCGGCCACGAACACCGAGCACACCAGGCAAACCAGCAGGGCCACCATCAGCGTGCGGGCGGTGGATTCTTTTTGACTAGACATTGCGTGCCAGCCTCCGCTTGATATTGGCCTGAACGACGAAGTGGTCGATCAGCGGCGAGAACAGGTTGGCGAACAGGATCGCCAGCATCATGCCTTCCGGGAAGGCCGGGTTGACCACACGGATCAGCACCACCATCAGGCCGATCAGCCCGCCGAACAGCCACTTGCCGGTATTGGTCATCGACGCGGACACCGGATCAGTGGCCATGAAGAACATGCCAAAGGCAAAGCCGCCCACCACCAGGTGCCAGTACCAGGGCATGGCAAACATCGGGTTGGTGTCCGAGCCGAGCAGGTTGAACAGGCTGCTGGTCAGGAACATGCCGATGAACACGCCCGAGACGATGCGCCAGGAGGCGATGCGGGTCAGCACCAAGAGACCGCCACCGATCAGGATGGCCAGGGTGCTGGTTTCACCCATCGAGCCGTGGATCTTGCCGACAAAGGCGTCCATCCAGGTGATGCCACCGGCAATCACGTTCTCGATGCCGCCGGAAGCGGCGAGGCTCAGGGCCGTGGCACCGGTGTAGCCATCCACCGCGGTCCATACCGCATCCCCGGACATCTGCGCCGGATAGGCGAAGAACAGGAAGGCACGACCGGTCAGCGCCGGGTTGAGGAAGTTCTTGCCGGTACCGCCGAACACTTCCTTGCCCAGCACCACGCCAAAGCTGATGCCCAGCGCCGCCTGCCACAGCGGAATGCTCGGCGGCAGGATCAGGGAGAACAGCACGGAGGTGACGAAGAAGCCTTCGTTGACCTCATGGCGACGGATCGAGGCGAACAGCACTTCCCAGAAGCCGCCGACGATGAACACCGTCAGATAGACCGGCAGAAAATACGCTGCCCCCTGGATGAAGTTGTCCCACACGCTGCCGGGATCAAACCCCGCCAGGGCACCGATCAGCGAGAGGCGCACACCGTCCTGAGCATTGAACAGCTCCGGGTTGGCGGCAAAGATCTGGTTGGCCTGGAAACCGATGTTCCACATGCCAAAGAACATGGCCGGGAAGGTGCACAGCCACACGGTGATCATCATGCGCTTGAGGTCGAGACCATCGCGCACGTGAGCCGTGGTGCGGGTCACGCTGGCCGGACGATAGAAGAAGGTATCCACCGCTTCATACAGCGCATACCACTTCTCGTACTTGCCGCCTTTTTCGAAGTTGTGCTCGATCTTGTCGAGGAATCCACGCAAGGCCATGGCTTAACCCTCCTTCTCGATACGGGTGAGGTTGTCACGCAGGATCGGACCGTACTCGTACTTGCCGGCGCACACGTAGGTGCACAGGGCGAGGTCTTCCTCGTCCAGCTCCAGACAGCCGAGCTTCTGGGCCATCTCGGTATCACCGACAATCAGGTAACGCAGCAGCTGGGTCGGCAGGATGTCGAGCGGCATGACTTTTTCATAGTTGCCGACCGGCACCATGGCACGCGGGCTGCCGTTGGTGGTGGTGGTGAAATCGAACAGCCGGCCGGACGCCAGCTTGGAGACGAAGATGCTCAGCACCGAGTGCTTGTTCACCCCGGCACGCAGGTAGTGCACCAGTTCGCGATCATTGCCCTCGCGCAAGCAGGACACCTGCTGGTGGTAGCGACCAAGGAAGGCCATCGCGCCCTGAGCGGTACGCCCGCCAAACACCGAGCCGGAGATGATCCGGTTGTTGCCGACCTGCAGCTCGCCAGCGGTCAGCTCCTGCAGGTTGGCACCCAGACGGCTGCGCACCAGACGCGGGTTCTCGACCACCGGCCCCGCCAGCGACAGCACGCGCTCGACATACAGCTCACCGGTGGTGAACAGCTTACCGACGGCGATCACATCCTGATAACCGATGGTCCACACGCTCTTGGTGGCGTTGACCGGATCGAGGAAGTGGATATGGGTCCCCGGCAGGCCTGCCGGATGCGGCCCGGCAAAACTTTCGCTGCGCACGCCGGAGAGGTCTTCGCCCGGCAGGCTCGCGCCCTCGGCCTTGCACAGGAACACCGGCGCCAGGCGGGTCAGCACCTGCAATCCCTGGGCAAAGGCATCGCTCTGCTCGGCGATCACCACACGGGGATCTGCGGCCAGCGGGTGGGTGTCGATGGCGGTCACGAAGATCGAGCTGGGCACCGCATCCGCCGCCGGCACCTTGCTGAACGGGCGGGTACGCAGGGCTGTCCACAGGCCTGAGGCCAGCAGGTTCTCGCGCACCTTGGCATCGCTCAGGCTGGCCAGCTCACCGGCTGAATAGCGGGCGAAGGTTTCCTGCTCCTGGCCGTCGATATCGATGACCACCGACTGCAGCACACGCTTCTCGCCACGGTGGATCGCGCTGATCACACCGGCAGCAGGAGCGGTGTACACCACGCCCGGCGTCTTCTTGTCGGCAAACAGGGGCTGCCCGAGCTTGACGCGATCACCGACCTGCACCTGCATCGTGGGCTTCATACCGTGATAGTCGAAGCCTACGACCGCCACACTGCGCACCGGCCGACCGGCCTCGATGCGCTGTGCGGGTGCACCGGTGACAGGCAGATCCAGACCACGCTTGATCTTTATCATTGCTATTGCCCAATCACTGTTATGAACGAGTTCAGGCATGCGCAAAGCCATGCACAAAGCGCGACATCATGTCTCACCTTGCATACAGCCCGGCAGATTGCACGCCCGCAAAAATAATCCGGGCGATTATAAAGAGCTATGAACGACGGTGACCACCGGACCACTGGATTATTTGCGGGACTTGACAAGTCCGCACACACACTAAATAGACGACAAAGCGGCATTCCAGAGCAGCAGAAAGCACAACGGGAGCCCAGAGGCTCCCGTTGCGTACATCACCCGGCGCGGATCAGCGCGGGAAGGCCGGCGGGTTGACCCCAGCCATATCTTCAAGCACACGCACCACCTGGCAGCTGTAGCCGAACTCGTTGTCGTACCAGACGTACAGCACGACACGGTTGTCGTTGACGATGGTCGCCTCGGCATCCACCACACCGGCATGGCGCGAGCCCACGAAGTCGCTGGAGACCACTTCCGGCGAATTGGTGAAGTCGATCTGCTTGCTCAGCTCCGAGTGCAGCGCCATGTGACGCAGGTACTCGTTGACTTCCTCGCGGCTGGTGGACTGCTCCAGCGTCAGATTGAGGATCGCCATCGACACGTTCGGTGTCGGCACACGGATCGCGTTGCCGGTCAGCTTGCCCTTGAGCTCAGGCATGGCCTTGGCAGCAGCGGTCGCGGCACCGGTCTCAGTGATCACCATGTTCAGCGGCGCACTGCGACCACGACGGTTGCCCTTGTGGAAGTTATCGATCAGGTTCTGATCATTGGTGTAGGAGTGCACGGTCTCGACGTGACCATGCACGATGCCGAACTTGTCGTACACCGCCTTGAGCACCGGCACGATGGCATTGGTGGTGCAGGAAGCGGCGGAGAGGATCTTGTCGTCGGCACTGATCAACTGATGGTTGATGCCGTGCACGATGTTCTTGATCTCGCCTTTGCCCGGCGCGGTGAGGATCACACGAGCGGCACCCGGGCACTTGAGGTGCTGAGCCAGACCTTCGGCATCGCGCCACTTACCGGTGTTATCGACAATGATGGCGTTGTTGATGCCATAGGTGGTGTAATCAACGGTGGTCGGATCGTTGGAGTAGATCACCTGGATCAGGTTGCCATTGGCGAGGATGGTGTTGTTTTCTTCGTCGATGGTGATGGTGCCGTTGAAGGAGCCATGCACCGAGTCGCGGCGCAGCAGGCTGGCCCGCTTGACCAGATCATTGGCTGCGCCCTTGCGCACCACGATGGCGCGCAGACGCAGACCGTCACCGCCACCGACCTTCTCGATCAGGATGCGCGCCAGCAGACGGCCGATGCGGCCAAAGCCGTAGAGCACCACATCGGTGCCTTCGCGCTTCTCGCTGCCGAGCTTACCGACCACATCGGCAAGCTCAGCACGCACGAACTCTTCAACGCTGCGACCGTTGCCTTCCTGCTTGAACTTGACCGCCATGCGGCCCAGATCCACGGAGGCGGCGCCCAGCTTGAGGCTGGCCATCGCCTGCAGCAGCGGGAAGGTCTCGCGCACCGACAGCTCGGCGTCATCGATCTGGCGGGCAAAGCGATGTGCCTTGAGGATGCCGACCACCGAGCGGTTGATCAGGCTGCGACCGTAGATCGAGGTGACCACATTGTTGTTGCGGTAGAGCTGACCGATCAGCGGGATCATGGCCTCGGCGAGGGCCTCACGATCAATCCACTCACCGAGACACTGTTCGGGCTTCTGGCTCACGAGCGATACCTTCCACAAGTAGGTGCTGAAAAAAGGGCCTGTATTATGACCACGAGCGCGCTGCCGGGCAACGCGCGCGCGCCAGCACTGACAGACACCCGGACAGCCCGCTAGAATCGGCCGCTTTCATCGCCACCCAGAGCCGATCGTGACCGTACTGCGTCTTCCCAGCCTGCCGGCGGCTGCCGGCAAACAGCACTGGGGCAATCTGCCCGGTGCTGCCCAGAGCCTGGCGATTGCCGAGGCCGCCAGTGCCGCCGGGCGCTTCACCCTGCTGCTCACCGAAGGCAGTGCCAGCGCCGAGCGCCTTGAGCAGGAGCTGCGCTTCTTTGCGCCGAACCTGCCGGTGCTGCATTTTCCGGACTGGGAAACCCTGCCCTACGATGTGTTCTCCCCGCACCAGGACATCATCTCCCAGCGCATCGCCACCCTCTACCAGCTGCCGGGACTGAGCCACGGCATTCTGGTGGTGCCGATTGCCACCGCCCTGCAGCGCCTGGCACCGCCGGCCTTCCTGCTCGGCTCAAGCCTGGTGCTGGATGTCGGTCAGCGTCTGGATGTCGAGGCCACGCGCACGCGCCTGGAGGCGGCGGGCTATCGCTGCGTGGAAACCGTCTATGAGCACGGCGAGTTCGCGGTGCGCGGTGCGCTGATCGACCTTTACCCGATGGGCAGCACCCTGCCCTACCGCATCGACCTGTTCGATGAGGAAATCGAAACCCTGCGCACCTTCGATCCCGAGACCCAGCGCTCGATCGAGAAGGTCGAGTCGATTCGCCTGCTGCCAGGACGCGAGTTCCCGTTGGAGAAAAAGGCCGTCGCCGATTTTCGCGCACGTTTTCGCGAGCGTTTTGACGTCGACTACCGGCGCTGCCCGCTGTATCAGGATCTGTCCAGCGGCCTGACGCCGGCTGGCATCGAGTACTACCTGCCGCTGTTTTTCGAGCAGACCGCAACCCTGTTCGACTACCTGCCGGCCAATACCCAGGTGTTCTCCCTGCCCGGCATCGAGCAGGCCGCCGAGCACTTCTGGCAGGATGCGCGCAGCCGCTTCGAGGAGCGGCGCGTCGATCCGCAGCGCCCGCTGCTGCCGCCCGCTGAGCTGTTTCTGCCGGTCGAGGACTGCTTCGCCCGCCTGAAAAAATGGCTGCGGGTGGTGATCGATGAGCGTGATCTGGAGCCTGGCGTCGGCCGCGAGCGCTTCACCGCCCGGGCGCTGCCGGATCTGGCCATTCAGGCCAAGAGCGGCGAGCCGCTGGCCGCGCTGCGCCGTTTTGTCGAGCAATATCCCGGACGCATCCTGTTCTGCGCCGAATCGGCAGGTCGGCGCGAGGTGCTGCTGGAGCTGCTGGCCCGCCTGCATCTGCGCCCCCGCGAGGTCGAGGGCTGGGCGGCGTTCATCGCCAGCGACGAGCGGCTGGCCATCAGCATCGCGCCGCTGGATGAAGGCCTGCTGCTGGATGAGCTGGCACTGATCCCGGAAAGCCCGCTGTTCGGTCAGCGGGTCATGCAGCGCCGCCGCCGTGAGCGCAGCCCCGGCGCCAGCGACAACGTGATCAAGAACCTCACCGAGCTGCGCGAAGGCGCGCCGGTGGTGCATCTGGATCATGGCGTGGGCCGCTACCTGGGCCTGGTGACCATGGAGTTTGACGGCCAGAGCGCCGAGTTCCTCGCTCTGCAGTATGCCGACGAGGCCAAGCTCTATGTGCCGGTCTCCAGCCTGCACCTGATTGCCCGCTACACCGGCAGTGATGATGCCCTGGCCCCGCTGCATCGCCTCGGCTCGGAAGTCTGGCAGAAGGCCAAGCGCAAGGCTGCCGAACAGGTGCGCGATGTGGCCGCCGAGCTGCTGGATGTCTACGCGCGCCGCGCTGCCCGCGCAGGCTTTGCCTTCAATGATCCGCAGACCGATTACGCCACCTTCGCTGCCGGTTTCCCCTTCGAGGAAACCCCCGACCAGCAGGCGGCCATCGACGCGGTGCGCGCCGACATGCTGGCCGGCAAGCCGATGGATCGTCTGGTCTGCGGCGATGTCGGCTTCGGCAAGACCGAGGTGGCGATGCGCGCCGCCTTTATCGCCGTGCACAGCGGCAAGCAGGTGGCGGTGCTGGTACCGACCACCCTGCTCGCCCAGCAGCACTACAACAGCTTCCGCGACCGCTTCGCCGACTGGCCGGTGAAGGTCGAGGTGATGAGCCGCTTCAAGTCCGCCAAGGATGTGGAAGCCGCGGTGCAAAAGCTCGCCGACGGGCAGATCGACATCGTGATCGGCACCCACAAGCTGCTGCAGGATGAGGTGCAGTTCAAGGATCTCGGGCTGGTGATCATCGATGAGGAGCACCGCTTCGGGGTGCGCCAGAAAGAGCAGCTCAAGGCGCTGCGCAGCGAGGTGGACATCCTCACCCTGACCGCCACACCGATCCCGCGCACCCTGAACCTGGCGGTGTCGGGGATGCGCGATCTGTCGATCATCGCCACCCCGCCGGCGCGCCGGCTGTCGGTGCGCACCTTCGTGCTGGAGGCCAACCAGCCGAGCATCAAGGAAGCGCTGCTGCGCGAGCTGCTGCGCGGCGGTCAGGTCTATTACCTGCACAACGATGTGAAGACCATCGAGAAGTGTGCGAGCGAGCTGGCCGAGCTGGTGCCCGAGGCGCGCATTGGCATCGGCCACGGACAGATGCGCGAGCGCGAGCTGGAACAGGTGATGAGCGACTTCTACCACAAGCGCTTCAACGTGCTGGTCGCCTCGACCATCATCGAGACCGGCATCGACGTGCCCAGCGCCAACACCATCATCATCGAGCGCGCCGACAAGTTCGGCCTGGCCCAGCTGCACCAGCTGCGCGGCCGGGTCGGGCGCAGCCACCACCAGGCCTATGCCTACCTGCTCACCCCGCCGCGCAAGCAGATGACCGAGGACGCGCAGAAGCGTCTGGAAGCCATCGCCAACGCCCAGGACCTCGGTGCCGGCTTCGTGCTGGCCACCCACGATCTGGAGATCCGCGGCGCCGGCGAGCTGCTCGGCGAGGGCCAGAGCGGGCAGATCCAGGCGGTCGGCTTCACCCTGTACATGGAAATGCTCGAGCGCGCGGTCAAGGCGATTCGCAAGGGCGAGCAGCCCAATCTGGACCAGCCGCTGGGCGGCGGGCCGGAAATCAACCTGCGCCTGCCGGCGCTGATCCCCGAGGACTATCTGCCGGATGTCAACGCGCGCCTGATTCTCTACAAACGCATCGCCTCGGCCGCCGATGAGGCGGCGCTGACCGAACTGCAGGTGGAAATGATCGACCGCTTTGGCCTGCTGCCGGAACCGGCCAAGAACCTGATGCGTCTGACGCTCCTGAAGCTGCAGGCCGAGCAGCTGGGCATTCGCAAGATCGAGGCCGGCCCGCAGGGCGGGCGCCTAGAGTTCGCCGCGCAAACTCCGGTCGAACCACTGAGCCTGATCCAGCTGATCCAGAGCCAGCCGAGCCGCTACCGGCTCGACGGCGGCAGCACCCTCAAGTTCCAGGTGCCGATGGAGCAGGCCGAGCAACGCTTCAATACCCTGGAGGCGCTGCTCGAGCGCCTGACCCCCAAACCCGCCTGAGACCAGCCATCATGCGCCGACTGCTCTCCCCGCTGTGCCTTGCCCTGTGGCTGATCGCGCCCAACGCCCTGGCCGAAACCCTCTATCACCTTGAGCTTCTGGTGTTCCGCCAGGCGCCGCCGCTGCTGGCCAGTCAGCCGCCCGGCGAGGACTGGAGCGCCGGCGTGGCACCGATTGCCAAGCTCGATCAGCGCACCGCGGTACTGCGCGATCAGGCCGCCCAGCTGGGTGAGCATCTGGGGCCGGTGCTGCTGCAGCAAGCCTGGCAGCAGCGCCTCGGTGAAGGCGCCAGCCGGGTGCGCTTCGGGGCAGGCCCCACGCGCGATGGCCACCAGACGGTCGAGGGCATCCTGAGCCTTGAGCAGGGCCGCAGCCGCTATCCGCAGCTGACCCTGGAGCTCTGGGTCAATCACTTCGATGCCGAGGGGCAGCTGCAGTCCAGCGAGCGTCTGCGGCAAAAGCAGCGGCTGCTGCCCGGCCAGTTGACCTACATCGACCATCCAAGCCTTGGCGCCCTGGTGCGCGCGCGCCTGCCCTGAGTCGCCGCCGGGTCAGTGGCCGGCCAGCAGACGGTGCAGCACGCGGCGCACCTCGGCCATGCCGGCCTCAAGCACCTGCTCGATCTCGCTCATGCTGATCACCCCCTGCGTCTTGCCGGCCGCCGGATTGACCACCAGCGCCAGACAGGCATAGGGCAGCCCCAGCTCGCGGGCCAGTACGGCTTCTGGCATGCCAGTCATGCCGACGATGTCCGCACCATCACGCTCCAGACGCATGATCTCCGCCGCCGTCTCCAGCCGTGGCCCCTGGGTCACGGCATACACCCCATGGCTGCTGAACGCACAGCCCTCGGCGCGGAGTGCGGCGATCAGCTGCTGGCGCATCGGCTCATCGTAGGGGTAACTGAAATCGACGTGGGTCACGTGCTCAAGGTCATCCTCGAAGAAGGTCGCCGCCCGCCCCCAGGTGTAGTCGATCAGGTCATGGGGCACGCACAGGTGACCACTGTCCATCGCCGGGTGAATACCGCCGACGGCGTTGACCGCCAGCACCGCTTGCGCGCCAGCCTGCTTGAGCGCCCAGAGGTTGGCCCGGTAGTTGATCTGGTGTGGCGGGATTCGGTGCGGATGGCCGTGGCGGGCGAGAAACAGCACCTCGCGCCCGGCCAGTTCCCCGCGCAGCACCGCCGCGGACGGTGCGCCATAGGGCGTGTGGGGCGTGTCGGCGCTGAGCAGCCGGAGCCCTTCCAGCTGGGTCAGGCCACTGCCACCGATAATTGCCAGTACAGACATGCAAAGCTCCTGTTCAGTCGATCAGCGCGGCGGCGCGCAGGGCCTGCAACGCCTGCTGCCAGCGCGGTTGCGCGCGGTAATCGTTGCCCGGCCAGCCGCGCGCAGCCATCGCGCTCAGCCCTGCAGGCGCTGATACACGCAGGCGCTGTAGCGCGGTCAGGGCCTGCTCGGCCGCCGCACGATCATTGCAGACCAGCGCCATGTCGCAGCCGGCCTCCAGGGCGGCCTGTACCCGGGCGGCGGCATCACCGGCGACATGGGCACCGGCCATGCTCAGATCATCACTGAAGATCACCCCGCGATAACCCAGCTCACCGCGCAGAATCTCCTGCAGCCAGCGCCGCGAGAAGCCGGCCGGCTGGCTATCGACGGCGGTGTAAATGACATGGGCCGGCATCAGACCCTCCAGGCGTGGCGCCAGCGCGGCAAAGGGCTGCAGATCATCGTTGCGGATCGCTTGCAGGTCGCGCTCATCACGCGGAATGGCGACGTGCGAGTCGGCGACCGGCCAGCCATGTCCGGGGAAGTGCTTGCCGGTCGCTGCCATGCCAGCCTCATGCATGCCATCGATAAAGGCACCAGCCAGCCGGATCACCTGCGCTGGATCGCGGCCAAACGAGCGGGCACCGATCACGCTGCTGCGCCCGTGATCCAGATCGAGCACCGGTGCAAAACTGAAGTCGATGCCGGCGGCCAGCACTTCACAGGCCATCAGCCAGCCGCAGTGGCGGGCCAGCGTCTCGTCACCGTGGGCTGCCAGCGCGCCCATCGAGGGCAGCGTGACAAAACCGTTACGCAGGCGCTGGACCCGCCCACCCTCCTGATCGACGGCAATCAGCAGATCCGGCCGCTCGGCGCGCAGGGCGAGACACAGCTCGCGGACCTGGCGCGGATCTTCGATATTGCGGGCGAACAGGATCAGACCACCGACTTCGGGCTGGCGCAGCAGCTGCCGATCCGCCGCGGTCAGCCAGGTGCCGGCGATATCCAGCATCAAAGAACCCTTCATGCAAACTCCTCAGACGGCAGCGCCGCGTCACGCCAGGACGTGCAGGCTGCCTCGGTGATATGGACACGGCAATGCAGCGGCACCTGTTCGAACAGCACGATCAGATCACGGTTGCGCAGGCGGATGCAGCCATGGGAGCGCGGCACGCCCATCGGCTCGCTGTCCGGGGTGCCGTGCAGGTAGATGTAGCGGCGAAAGGTATCGACGGCGCCGAGGCGGTTCAGCCCGCGCTCGCAGCCGCTCAGCCACAGGATGCGGCTAAGAATCCAGTCACGCTGTGGATAGGCGGCCTGCAGGGCGGGCGTGCAGATCTCACCGGTCCAGCGCCGGCCAACCAGCACCGCACCCTCAGGCAGCCCAGCACCGATCCGCGCACGGACCTGATGCCAGCCGCGCGGCGTGCAGCCCGACCCCTGGCGCTCACCCGGGCCGTTCAGGGCGGTGGAAACCGGCAGACGCAGGCGCAGCTGTCCGCCGGCAAAACCGTATAAATACTGGTCGGCAATCGAGATATGCAGGCAATCGAGCATGGAGGCGCATTCACAGTCACGGGCCGCCAGCATAGCCGATCACCCTGACGCTGGCAGCTGGTTGCGGGCTTGCCTGGTGGAGCGTGCTGTATATACTTCCAGCCACACTCCTTCCCTCAACGAGCCCGTGCCATGCAGAAACTGACCCCGCGCCAGGGCGAGATTCTCGCCTTCATCAAATCCTGGCTGGATGAACACGGCTACCCGCCCACCCGTGCCGAAATGGCCCGTCAGCTGGGCTTTCGCTCACCGAATGCGGCGGAGGAGCACCTGCGCGCGCTGGCCCGCAAGGGCGCTATCGAGATGATTCCGGGCGCCTCGCGCGGTCTGCGCATCCCGGGTCACGAAGCGCCCTCGCGCGAGGATGAGCTGCCGATCATTGGCCGGGTGGCGGCCGGAGCGCCGATCCTCGCCGAGCAGCATATCGAAGAAACCTGCCGGCTCAGCCCGGCGCTGTTTTCGCCGCGGGCTGATTTCCTGCTGCGCGTCCACGGCATGAGCATGAAAGATGCCGGGATTCTCGATGGCGATCTGCTGGCCGTGCATGCCTGCCGCGAGGCTGCCAACGGGCAGATCGTGGTGGCGCGTATCGGGGAGGAGGTCACGGTCAAGCGCCTGCAGCGCCGGGGCCGGCAGATCAAGCTGCTGGCAGAAAACGCGGAGTTTGCTCCGATCGTGGTTGATCTGGACGCGCCCGGAGTGGAGTTTTCCATCGAGGGGCTGAGTGTCGGTGTACTGCGCCGCTAAGCGCGCCACACCGGGATGGCAGGGGCGCGCAGCCGGTCCTCACTCAGTGCAAGGTGGCGGGCTGCTCGTCTTCATCCTCGAAGTATTCACCCTCGGCCAGGCTGCTGGCCATATCGACCCCCACGCTGAACATGGTGCGCGCCACTTCGACATGCTGACCGTTCAGGAAGGCCTTGGCCTCTTCGGAGAACTCCAGGCTCGCCAGAATCGCCTCATCGTCACCACGACGCAGCACGATGCGGCCATCCGGCAGTTCCACGATTTCCAGAAAAGAAGTCGGCATGCAGGGTACTCCATGAAAAGGGGCGGCATTGTAACAGCGCCCGCCCCGGCACCCTAGCCCGTCCGGCGCGCGCTCACCACTCGCTCATCCCTTCGCGAAAGCGCACCGCCAGCACACTGAGCTGGGCATGCCAGTCGGTCAGGGTTTGCAGCGACAGCTCAGGGCGTGCCACCGCACCCACCTCCACCGCTGCGATCAGCGGCAGCGCCGGATCGACCTTGGCCTTGCGCTCGGGCTGCGGCGGCTCGAAGAGCTGCTGCCAGGCTTTCAGCAGTGCCTGCACCCAGCTGCCCGACTGGGCCGCCAGCGCGCTCAGCTCGCCGAGCTCAGGGCCGGGGGCCGCCAGCCCGGCCGGATCCAGCAGCGACTCCACGCGGCTGGCCTGCGCCTCCGGCAGGCGGTAGTAGCCGGTAATCTCATGACACAGGCCGAGCAGCGCGCCGTAGAGATGAAACACCGCTGTCTCGCGTGCCGCCTGAATGCGGGTCGTGACATTCAGCGCCTGCTCAGCCTCAGCATCCTGCCAGGCCTTGAGGGCCAGGCTTGCGAAGTAGAGTTTCTGATTGGTGCGGGTATAACGCTCGCCAGCCATCAGCGCTTGTCCTCAATCTGCCAGGTGCCATTCACATAGAGCGCCTTCCAGCCGGTGGGCTTGCCGTCCACCTCGCTCTGCACGTACTGCTCGCGGGTCTTGCGGCTGAAGCGGATTACCGCCGGACGCCCTTCCGGGTCCTGCTGCGGCGCTTCGAGCAGGTAGTGGTATTTGGCGTCCAGCTCCTTTTTGTGGGGCAGCAGCTCGGACACCAGCGGCGCGCGGGTCTCGCGGTTCTTCGGGAACTGGCTGGCGGCGAGGAACAGGCCAGAGGCCCCATCGCGCAGCACATACACGTCATCGACCTTGGCGCAGCGCAGCTCCGGCATCTTGATCGGGTCGATCTTCGGCGGTGCCGCTTCGCCGCTCTTCAAGAGCTTGCGGGTGTTCTTGCAGCTGGGGTTGGTACAGCCGAAGAACTTGCCAAAGCGCCCGGTCTTGAGCTGCATCTCGCTGCCGCACTTGTCGCACTCAAGGCTCGGGCCTTCGTAGCCCTTGATGCGGAACTGCCCCTGCTCGATCTCATAGCCCGAGCAGTCGGGGTTGTTGCCGCAGATGTGCAGCTTGCGGGTTTCATCCAGCAGGTAAGCGTCCATCGCCGTACCGCATTTGGGGCAGCGGTGCTTGCCACGCAGCACGCGCGATTCAGATTCGCCCTCATCGTCCTCGGCGATTTCATCGCCCGGCACCAGGTTCATGGTCGCCTTGCAGCGCTCCTTGGGCGGCAGCGCATAGCCCGAGCAGCCAAGGAACACCCCGGTGGAGGCCGTGCGGATCATCATCGGCCGGCCGCATTCCTTGCAGGGAATGTCGGTGAGGGTCGGCACGTTGGCACGCATGCCGCCTTCGCTTGCTTCAGCGACTTCCAGCTTGGCGCGAAAATCGGCGTAAAACTCATCCAGCAGATGCTTCCACTCGCGCTCGCCCTGGGCCACATCGTCCAGATGCTCTTCCATCCCGGCGGTAAAACCGTAGTCCATCAGGCTGGCAAAACTCTCGGACAAACGCTCGGTGACGATCTCGCCCATTTTCTCGGCATAGAAGCGGCGGTTGTGCACGGTAACATAGCCGCGCTCCTGAATGGTCGAGATGATCGCCGCATAGGTGGACGGCCGGCCGATGCCGCGCTTTTCCAACTCCTTGACCAGGCTGGCCTCGGAGAAGCGCGCCGGCGGCTTGGTGAAGTGCTGGGTCGGATCGATGCCCAGCAGCTCAAGCCGCTCGCCCTCGCGCATGTCCGGCAGCACGTCGTCCTCGCCCGCCTTGCCTTGCGGCGGCTGCACGCGGGTGAAGCCGTCGAACTTGAGGATGCGGCCCTTGGCACGCAGCTCGAAGTCGCCGGCCGCCACGCTGACCGTGGTGGACAGGTACTGCGCCGGCAGCATCTGGCAGGCAACGAACTGGCGCCAGATCAGCTCGTAGAGGCGCTCGGCGTCACGCTCCATACCGGAGAGCTGAGCGGGCTTGAGGTTGACGTCGGAGGGACGGATCGCCTCGTGAGCCTCCTGGGCGCCTTCCTTGCTGGAATAGAGGTTCGGCTTTTCCGGCAGATACTGGCGGCCAAATTCGCCCTCGATGAAGCCGCGCGCCATCTCGATGGCGTCGGCGGACAGGTTGGTCGAGTCGGTCCGCATGTAGGTGATGTAGCCGGCCTCGTAGAGGCGCTGGGCCATCATCATGGTCTTCTTCACCCCAAAGCCCAGCCGGGTGCTGGCCGCCTGCTGCAGGGTGGAGGTGATGTAGGGTGCCGAGGGCTTGGTCGAGGTCGGCTTGTCCTCGCGCTTGACGATTTGATAGGCCGAGGATTTGAGCGCGGTCACCGCCGCCATTGCCTGAGCTTCATTGAGCGGCTTGAAGGCCTCGCCGCCCTGGCGGGCCACCTCGAAGCGCGCCTGGCCGCCAGCTGCGGTCGCCAGGTCGGCGTGCACGTCCCAGTACTCCTCGGGCACGAAGGCACGAATCTCCTTCTCGCGCTCGACCACCAGACGCACCGCCACCGACTGCACGCGCCCGGCCGACAGGCCACGGGCGATCTTCGCCCACAGCAGCGGTGAGACCATGTAGCCGACCACGCGATCAAGGAAGCGCCGCGCCTGCTGGGCGTTGACCCGGTTGATATCCAGCGCGCCGGGCTGGGAGAAGGCTTCCTGGATCGCCTTCTTGGTGATCTCGTTGAACACCACGCGCTTGTAGCGCCCCTCATCGCCACCGATCGCCTCACGCAGGTGCCAAGCGATCGCCTCCCCTTCGCGGTCCAAGTCGGTGGCGAGGTAGATGGTGTCAGCATCCTTGGCCAGCCGGCGCAGTTCCTCGATCACCTTCTCCTTGCCGGGCAGGATCTCGTACTGGGCCTTCCAGCCGTGCTCAGGATCGACGCCCATGCGCGCAAACAGCTGGCGCTTGGCCTTTTCCTTGGGCGACAGTGCCGGCGCCTCGCTGGCTGCCGCCTTGCCACGCTTGACCGGCTCCTTGCTGGCCGAGCCGCTGGTGGGCAGGTCGCGGATATGGCCGATGCTCGACTTCACCACGTACTGGTTGCCCAGGTACTTGTTGATCGTCTTGGCCTTGGCCGGCGATTCCACGATGACCAGTGATTTGCCCATGAATCGGAGAGTTCCTGAAAAGAGATCGGATCAACGGCGCTGGCCGTCGCTACATGCGCGGGTACCACCGGGAGGCGCGTCCGCAAAGCCTCGCCTTATATAGTGGCCCGCGCAACCCGGTCAAGCCGGGGACCGTGCCGGACGACCCGCCCCGGGCAGCGGCAAGCTGCCCTCCTCGGCCCTGAGCAGGGCAAAGCGCGGCTGCAGGGTATCGGCCACCCGCACCGACTCGCAGAACATCGCCAGCGGGCGCACCCACAGCCCCTGCTCGCCATACAGCGCCTGATAGATCACCAGCAGCTCGCCGGTTTCCGAATGGCGGGCACAGCCAAACACGCGGTACTCACCACCCTTGTAATGCCGGTACAGACCGGTTTGCAGCGTCATTCCCTCATCTCCTTACCAGGCGGACTCAGCGGCCCGCCACCTGCGCCCTCAGAGGCGCTCAAACACCGTGGCGATCCCCTGCCCAAGGCCGATGCACATGGTCGCCAGGCCGAAGGTGGCATCGCGCTGCTGCATCACATTGAGCAGCGTGGTGCTGATCCGCGCCCCGGAGCAGCCAAACGGATGGCCCAGCGCAATGGCCCCGCCGTGCAGGTTGACCTTGTCATCCAGGCAGTCCAGCAGCTTGAGATCCTTAAGCACCGGCAGCGCTTGCGCAGCAAACGCTTCGTTCAGCTCGATACACTCAATGTCCGCCAGGCTCAGCCCGGCACGTTCGAGCGCCTTGTGGGTGGCCGGTACCGGTCCATAGCCCATGATCGAGGGATCCACCCCCACCACCGCCATGGCCCGTACCCGCGCCAGTGGCTGCAGCCCAAGCTCCTCGGCGCGCCGGGCACTCATAACGATCATCGCCGCAGCGCCATCGGTAATCTGCGAGGAGCTGCCGGCAGTGACCGTACCGTGACGTGGATCGAACACCGGCTTGAGCGCCGCCAGCCCTTCCAGGCTGGTATCGGCGCGGATGGTCTCATCGGCGTCGAACAGGCGCAGCGCGCCCTGCTCGTCATGGCCCTGCAGCGGGATCAGCTCACCGGCAAAGCGCCCCTCGCGGGTGGCCTGCGCGGCGCGCTGGTGCGAGCGCAGGGCAAAGGCATCCTGAGCGGCGCGGTCGATGCCGTGCATCCGCGCCAGCAGCTCCGCGGTCAGTCCCATCATTCCGGCCGCCTTGGCCACATGCAGCGACAGCTGCGGGTTGGGGTCCACGCCGTGGGTCATGCCGACATGGCCCATGTGCTCGACACCACCGATGATGAACAGCTCGCCGTTGCCACTCTGGATCGCCTGGGCCGCGCTGTGCAGCGCGCTCATCGACGAACCGCACAGGCGGCTGACCGTCTGCGCCGGGCAGTGGCTGGACAGCGGAGTCAGCAGTGCCGCCATCCGGGCGATGTTCCAGCCCTGCTCCAGCGTCTGGTTGACACAGCCCCAGATCAGGTCATCGACGGTGGAGGGATCTAGCGCCGGATTGCGCGCCAGCAGCGCGGTGATCAGCGCAGCGGACAGGTTCTCGGCACGGGTATGGCGGTGCATACCACCCTTGGCGCGGCCCATCGGGGTGCGGGCCGCATCAATGATCACCGCATCGTGCGGATTCAGTTGCATGGTGCACTCCTCACTGTCCGTAGAAGGTACGACCGCTGGCGGCCATCTCGCGCAGCCGGGCGGTCGGGGTGTACAACGCGCCCAGCGCGGCATGTCGATCAGCCAGCGCCACATACTCGGCCAGTCCCAGCGACTCGATATAGCGCAGCGCACCGCCGCGAAATGCCGGGAAGCCCAGGCCGTAGATCAGCCCCATGTCCGCCTCGGCAGCGCTAGCCACCACGCCCTCCTCCAGGCAACGCACGGTCTCAAGGCACAGCGGCAGCATCAGGATCGCGACGATCTCCTCGTCACTCAGCTCGCGCACTTCACCGACCAGCGGCGCCAGACAAGCTTCGACGCTCGGGTCTGACTGCTTCTTCGGCTTGCCGCCCGCCTCCGCCTCATAGCGGTAGAAGCCGCGGCCACTTTTCTGCCCGAGCCGGCCCTCGTCATACAGCGCATCCAGCGCGGTGCGCGTGGTTTCCTGCATGCGCTCGGGGTAACCGGCGGCCAGCACGGCACGGGCATGGTGCGCGGTATCGATGCCGACCACATCCAGCAGGTACGCCGGCCCCATCGGCCAGCCGAAACGTTCCATCACCCGGTCGATGCGGGCAAAGTCGATGCCCATCGCCAGCAGGCGGGTGAATCCGGCGAAGTACGGGAACAGCACGCGGTTGACCAGAAACCCCGGGCAGTCATTGACCACCACCGGCGTCTTGCCCATCCGCCGCGCCCAGGCCACCACCGTGGCAATGGTCTGCTCGCTGCTCTGCCGGCCGCGAATCACCTCGACCAGCGGCATGCGGTGTACCGGGTTGAAGAAGTGCATGCCGCAGAAGTTTTCCGGACGCTTGAGCACCTCGGCCAGATGATCGATGGAGATAGTCGAGGTGTTGCTGGTGAGGATCGCCTCCTCACCCACCTGCTGCTCGACCTCGGCCAGCACGCTGCGCTTGACGGTGGGATTCTCTACCACCGCCTCGACCAGCAGATCGACACCGGCAAAATCGCCATAGGAGAGGGTCGGGCGGATGCTGTTGAGGACGTTGGCCATCTCCAGCACCGTCATTCGCCCCTGCTCGACACGCCGCGCCAGCAGGCGGGCCGCCTCATCCAGCCCCAACTGCAGCGCCTGCTCGCGCACATCCTTGAGCAGGATCGGTGTGCCCTTGAGCGCCGACTGATAGGCAATCCCGCCGCCCATGATCCCGGCACCCAGCACCGCCGCCTGACGCACCGGCCGCGCGGCGCGCTCGGCAGCGCGCGCCTTCTTCTTCAGCAACTGATCATTGAGGAACAGACCGACCAGGCTGCGCGACACCTCGGTGCCAGCCAGCTTGACGAAGGCCTGCGCCTCGACGACCTGCGCGGCCTCACGATCCAGGGTGGCGGCCTGCTGCAGGGTCTTCACCGCCTGCAGCGGCGCCGGATAGTGCGGGCCGGCCTGGGCGGCGACGAATGCCCGGGCGGTCTCGAACACCATCAATTGCTCGACCGGCGCCAACTGCAGCGGCGCCTGCTTGAGCTGGCGCCGCGCCCGGTAATCCAGCTCACCGGCTATCGCCCGCCGGCACAGCGCCAGCGCCTGATCGCGCAGCGCAGCACGGGCCACCACGGCATCGGCCACCCCGACGCGCAGCGCCGCCGCCGCATCGTGCTCCTTGCCGGTGGCGATCCACTCGATGGCGTTGTCCGCGCCGATCAGCCGCGGCAGCCGCACCGTACCGCCAAAGCCTGGGTTGATGCCCAGCTTGACCTCCGGCAGCCCGACCCGCGCATCCTCGGCCAGCACGCGAAAATCCGCCGCCAGGGCCATCTCCAGCCCACCGCCGAGCGCCACACCGTGCACGGCCGCCACGCTGGGAACCGGCAAATCCTCAAAGGCGCTGAAATAACTAGCCGACTGCTGCAGCCACGCCTGCAGCACCTCAGCTGGCTGGCGGAAGCTGTCGAGAAATTCGCCGATGTCCGCGCCGACAATGAACCCGTCCTTGGCACTGGTCACCAGCACGGCGCGCAGCGGCACATGCGTGCGCAGCGCCTGCACCGCCTCGTTCAGCTCGTTGAGTGTCAGGCGATCGAACTTGTTCACCGTCTCGCCTTCGCGGTCGAAGCACAGCTCGGCAATCTCGTCGGCCAGCGCGGTGACGCGAATGGCTTTGCCCTGGTAGATCATGGCGGCATCTCCATGTGCATGATGCCCTGCACCTTCGGCCAAGCAGCGGGAGCTTGTCAATCGAGGGCCGCGCGGTGCTTTTCTACTCACCGCTGGCGCAGCTGGGCCATACTGAGGCAAATCCCCGCATAAGGAGTCTCTGCCCATGACCTACACACACCTGCTGGTCGCCATCGACATGGCCGAGGATTGCCATCTGGTCATCGAGCGCGCCAGCGCACTGGCCAGCGCCTGCCAGGCGCGCCTGTCGCTGGTGCATGTGGTCGAGCCGATGGCGATGGCCTTCGGCGGCGATGTGCCGATGGATCTGTCCGCCCTGCAGCAGCAGCAGATCGATCAGGCCCGCGAGCGCATGGACGGCTTTGCCGCCCGCCACCCGCAGCTCAAGCGTGACGATTGCCATCTGGTCTTCGGCCAGCCGCGTCAGGAAATCCACCGCCTGGCCCGCGAGCTGCCGTGCGACTTGATCGTCACCGGCAGCCACGGTCGTCATGGTCTGGCCCTGCTGCTCGGCTCGACCTCCAACGACCTGCTGCACGCCGCCCCCTGCGATGTGCTGGCGGTGCATCTGAAAAAGGACTGACACCCACCGGCCTTGTCAGTCCGCGACCGCCCGTAAGGGACTACGGGGGGTTCAGCCGTCCAGCTCGGCCCAGCGCTCCAGCAGACGATCCAGCTCGGCCGCCAGCGCATCCAGACGCGCCAGCGCGGCGCGGGTTTCCTCGGCCGGGCGCTGGTAGAACGCCGGGGTGGCGGTTTCCTCCTGCAGCGCGGCCTGCTCCAGCTCCAGTGCTTCGATCTGCCCCGGGAGCGCGTCCAGCTCGCGCTGCTCCTTGTAGCTGAGCTTCTTGCGCGCCGCAGCGGGCGCGGGAGCCGGCTCGGCGGGTTTCTCGGCAGCGACCGCAGACGGCTCGCGCACCGGCTTGTCGCCCTCCTCCTTGCCGACCCCGAGCAGACGCGGCGAGCCGCCCTGGCGCAGCCAGTCCTGGTAGCCGCCGACGTACTCGCGCACCCGGCCCTCGCCCTCGAACACCAGGGTGCTGGTCACCACGTTGTCGAGGAACGCCCGGTCGTGGCTGACCATCAGCACGGTGCCGGGGAAGCCGAGCAGCACTTCCTCGAGCAGTTCGAGGGTTTCCACGTCCAGATCGTTGGTCGGTTCGTCGAGCACCAGCAGGTTGGCCGGCTTGCTGAACAGCTTGGCCAGCAGCAGGCGGGCGCGCTCGCCGCCGGACAGTGCCTTGACCGGCGAACGGGCGCGCTGCGGGCTGAACAGGAAGTCGCCGAGATAACTCAGCACATGGCGGTTCTGGCCATCGATGCTGATGAAGTCGCGGCCTTCGGAGATGTTGTCGATCACCGTCTTCTCGCCGTCGAGCTGGTTGCGCAGCTGGTCGAAGTAGGCCACTTCCAGCTTCGTGCCAGCCTTGACGCTGCCGGAAGTCGGCTGCAGTTCGCCGAGCAGCAGCTTGAGCAGGGTGGTCTTGCCGGTGCCGTTGGCACCGAGCAGACCAATGCGGTCGCCGCGCTGGATGACCATGGAGAAATCGCGGATCAGCGCCTCGCCGCCCGGATGGGCGAAACCGACCTGCTCGGCGACGATCACCTGCTTGCCGGACTTGTCCGTCGTTTCCAGCTGAATGTTCGCCTTGCCCTGGCGCTCGCGGCGCTCGGCACGCTCGGCACGCATCGCCTTGAGCGCGCGCACCCGGCCTTCGTTGCGGGTACGCCGCGCCTTGATGCCCTGGCGGATCCACACCTCCTCCTGGGCCAGACGCTTGTCGAACAGCGCGTTGGCGGCTTCCTCGGCGGCCAGCTGCTGCTCCTTGTGCAGCAGGAAGCTGGCGTAGTCGCCGTTCCAGTCGATCAGGTGGCCACGGTCCAGTTCGAGGATGCGCGTGGCCAGGCTCTGCAGGAAGGCACGGTCGTGGGTGATGAACAGCACCGCGCCGTTGAAGCCGAGCAGCGCTTCTTCCAGCCAGGCGATGGCACCGATGTCCAGATGGTTGGTCGGCTCGTCGAGCAGCAGCAGATCCGGCTCGGCGACCAGTGCCTGGGCCAGCAGCACGCGGCGGCGCCAGCCACCGGACAGCTCGGCCAGCGTCTTGTCGGCCGGCAGCTGCAGGCGGCTCAGGGTGTTCTCCACCAGCTGCTGCAGACGCCAGCCGTCACGGGCTTCCAGGGCCTGCTGCACCCGCGACAGCTCGGTAAGGTCGTCCTCGCCCTCGATATGCTGGGACAGGTGATGGTAACGGGCGATCAGCGCGCCGACCTCGGCCAGCCCCTCGGCGACCACGTCATACACCGTGCGCGCATCGGCGGGCGGCAACTCCTGGGGCAGCTCGCCGATGCGCAGGGTCGGCGCGCGCCAGATCTCGCCATCGTCCGGACGCTGCTCGCCCTTGACCAGCTTGAGCAGGCTGGATTTGCCGGTGCCGTTGCGGCCGATGATGCACACCCGCTCGCCGCGGGCGATCTGCCAGGACACGCCGTCCAGCAGCGGCGTGGTGCCATAAGCAAGGGATACATCGGTGAATTTCAGCAACGTCATGGCGGATTCTCAAGGCTAAAGGCGATGCGCATTCTAGCGCCCGTGCCCGCGGCGGGGGACAATCGTGGCGTTAACCGTCGGCACCTGTGTGCGCCGGCGTCACCTCGCCTGTCACGGCTGCAACGCCCTGGAGTTGCCATGCGTACCCGCCTTCCTGCCCTGCTCGCCGGCCTGCTGATCCCGCTTCTTGGCATCAGCAGCGAGACATGGGCCAACAGCGCTCTCACCCAGCAACGCCTGCTCTATGACGAAGCCAAGCGGGCGCTGGCCAAGCAGGACCCCGCGCCCTACCTGCGCCATCGCCAGGCCCTTGAGGGCTATGTGCTGGAGCCATACCTCGCCTATGAAGCCCTGACCCTGCGCGAGGCCAGCGCCAGCGCCGCCGAGATCGAGCGCTTTCTCATCGAACACCCGGACCTGCCGCAAAGCCGTCATCTGAAGCTGCGCTGGCTGCGCAGCCTGGCCGAGCGCGGGGACTGGCCGACCTTCATCCGCCATTACGACCCGGCGCTGGAGTTCGCCGAGCTGGACTGCATGTTCGGCGAGTACCAGTACCACCACGGTCAGGCCGCTGATGGCGCGGTCACCGCCCAGCGCCTGTGGCTGTCCGGGCAGTCACAGCCCGAGTCATGCGACCGGCTGTTCAGCCTCTGGCGGAGCAGCGGCGGGCTCACAGAATCGCTGCGCTGGCAGCGTCTGGTGCTGGCGGTCGAGGCGCGCAATTACGCTTTGGCGGGCTTTCTGCACAAGGGGCTGGGGGCGGAACGCGCCGCGGCGGCCCAGCAGCTGATCGAGGTAGGCCGCAAGCCGGAACTGCTGGCGCAGCGCGAGCGCTTCGCGCCGGGCCATCCGGCCAGTGGCGAGATCGTCACCCTCAGCCTGCGCCGGCTGGCCCGGCAGAATCCCCAGCAGGCCCTGACGCTGCTTGAGGTCTACAGCCGCGCCCTGCCTCTCGATGAAGTACAGCGCCTGGCCGTGGCCCGCGACATCGGGCTGGTGCTGGCGCGTCGTTTTGATCCCCAGGCGCTGGCGGTGATGGAGCGCTACGACCCGCAACTGCGTGACAGCGCGCTCAGTGAGTGGCGCATCCGCCTGCTGCTGCGCCAGCAGCGCTTTGCCGAAGCCCATCAGCTGACCCAGCGCATCCCGGCTGAGCTGGCCGCCAGCAACCGCTGGCGCTACTGGCAGGCGCGCACCCTGCAACTGTCGCGCCCCGGTCAGCGCGAGGCCCTGGCGCTGTACCGTCAGGTGGCTGAGGAGCGGGACTTCTACGGCTTTCTCGCCGCTGACCAGCTGCGCGTGCCCTACCGGCTCAATCACAAGCCGGCCAGCGTGGATACACAGGTGATACAGCGGATCCGCCACAGCCCGGCGATCCGCCGCGCCGTGGAGCTGCATGCTCGCGGCCTGATCGCCGACAGTCGCCGCGAATGGCTGCACGCCAGCCGCCTGTTCAACCGCGAGGAACTGCTCGCCCAGGCCCGGCTCGGCCATGAACTCGGCTGGCACTTCCCAGCGATCCGCGCCATCACCCAGGCGCAGTACTGGGACGATCTGGAGGTGCGCTTCCCGATGGCCCATCGCCAGAGCATGGACCGCGAAGCGCAGACCCGGGGTCTGGACCCGAGCTGGGTATTTGCCATCACTCGTCAGGAAAGTGCCTTCATGGCCGATGCCCGCTCCCATGTCGGCGCCATGGGCCTGATGCAGCTGATGCCGGCGACCGCCAAGGAAACCGCGCAGCGCTTTGGCATCCCGCTGCGCTCGCCGCAGCAGGCCTACGCCCCGGAAGTCAACATCCAGCTCGGCGCGGCTTATCTCAGTCAGGTCTACCGCCAGTTCGGCAGCAACCGGATCCTCGCCTCGGCCGCCTACAATGCCGGCCCCGGCCGGGTCCGCCAGTGGCTGCGGGGCCATGAGCAGCTGCCCTTTGATGTGTGGATCGAGACCATCCCATTCGATGAGACCCGCCAGTATGTGCAGAATGTGCTGACCTACGCGGTGATCTACGGGGAAAAACTGGGCAACCCGCGCCCGCTGCTCGACCCCCACGAGCTGACCCTGAGCCAGCGCTGAGGCGCGGCCAAGAGCCGCCGGGCAGGATGTATATCAGCGCCCTGCCCGGCGCGCGTCACAGCTTGAGCAGCTGATCGCGCAGTTTCTGGATCTCATCACGCAGCGCAGCCGCCTCCTCGAACTGCAGATCGCGCGCCAGCGCATACATCTGCTCCTCGAGCTGGCGGATGCGCTTGGTGATTTCGCTCGGCGAGCGCAGCTTGGCGGCCTCCTCGGCGCCCTCCTGCGCGGCCTTGGCCACCCGCTTGCGGCTGCGTGCACCCGGCACCACCGCCCCTTCGAGGATGTCCTGCACGTCCTTCTTCACCCCGCGCGGCACGATGCCATGCGCCTCGTTGAAGGCGATCTGCTTGGCGCGGCGCCGCTCGGTCTCATCAATAGCGCGCTGCATCGAGCCGGTCATGTTGTCGGCATAGAGGATCGCCCGGCCATTGAGGTTACGCGCCGCACGGCCGATGGTCTGGATCAGCGAGCGCTCGCTGCGCAGGAAGCCTTCCTTGTCGGCATCAAGGATCGCCACCAGCGCCACCTCGGGCATGTCCAGGCCCTCGCGCAGCAGGTTGATGCCGACCAGCACATCGAACACCCCGGTGCGCAGATCGCGAATGATCTCCACCCGCTCGACGGTGTCGATGTCCGAGTGCAGATAGCGTACCCGCACCTCATGATCGCTCAGGTAATCGGTCAGGTCCTCGGCCATGCGCTTGGTCAGGGTGGTGACCAGCACCCGCTGCTCGGCGGCCACGCAGCGGCGGATCTGCGAGAGCAGATCGTCCACCTGGGTACTGGCCGGGCGCACCTCGATCTGCGGATCGACCAGCCCGGTCGGGCGCACCACCTGCTCGACCACCCGCCCGGCATGCTCGGCCTCGTAGGGGCCGGGGGTGGCGGAGACGAAGATGGTCTGCGGGCTGACCGCCTCCCATTCCTCGAACTTCATCGGCCGGTTATCCAGCGCCGAGGGCAGCCGGAAGCCGTATTCCACCAGGGTTTCCTTGCGTGAACGGTCGCCCTTGTACATGGCGCCGACCTGCGGAACGCTGACGTGGGATTCGTCGATCACCAAGAGCGCGTTGTCCGGCAGGTAGTCGTAAAGGGTCGGCGGCGGCGCGCCCGGCTCACGACCGGACAGGTAGCGCGAGTAGTTTTCGATGCCGTTGCAGTAGCCCAGCTCCAGAATCATCTCCAGATCAAAGCGGGTGCGCTGCTCCAGCCGCTGCGCCTCGACCAGCTTGTCGTGGGCGCGCAGGTATTCCAGGCGCTGCTTGAGTTCGACCTTGATATGCTCGACCGCCTCCAAGAGCGTCTCGCGCGGGGTCACGTAGTGGCTCTTGGGGTAGAAGGTGAAGCGCGGCAGCTTGCGGATCACCTCGCCGGTCAACGGATCAAACGCCGCGATGCTCTCCACCTCGTCATCGAACAGCTCGATGCGGATCGCCTCCAGCTCCGATTCGGCCGGGTAGATGTCGATCACATCGCCACGCACCCGAAAGGTCGCGCGGGCAAAATCCATGTCGTTGCGGGTGTACTGCAGCTCGGTCAGGCGGCGCAGCAGGGTGCGCTGATCGATCCGATCGCCCCGATCCAGGTGCAGCACCATCTTCAGGTAGCTGGCCGGATCGCCCAGACCGTAGATCGAGGACACGGTGGCGACCAGAATCACATCCGGGCGCTCGAGCAGCGCCTTGGTCGCCGACAGGCGCATCTGCTCGATGTGATCGTTGATCGAGGCATCCTTCTCGATATAGGTGTCCGAGGACGGCACGTAGGCTTCCGGCTGGTAGTAGTCGTAGTAGGAGACGAAATACTCCACTGCGTTATCGGGGAAGAAACTTCTGAACTCGCCGTAAAGCTGCGCGGCGAGGGTCTTGTTCGGGGCGAGGATCAGCGTCGGGCGCTGCACCTTCGCGATCACGTTGGCGATGCTGAAGGTCTTGCCCGAGCCGGTCACCCCGAGCAGGGTCTGGTGCGACAGCCCCGCCTCCAGACCCTCGACCATCTGGCGAATCGCCTCGGGCTGATCGCCTGCCGGCGTGAAACGGGTAACGAGCTTGAACGAAGACATGCACACCTCGGGACCGGCATGCGCAGGCGACCGGCAACCGCCGCCTGCGCACGGATTTAGCCGGTGCTGCATATCGCCGCACCGGGATGGGGCTGTCTATAATACCGCCCCATTCTGCGCACCCCCAGCCTGCCGAGCAGCCGGGTGCCATCCCGCCAACCCTCTCCCCTGCGAGCTGCCGTACATGAGCCTGTTCTCTGCCGTCGAAATGGCGCCCCGTGATCCGATCCTGGGCCTCAACGAAGCCTTCAATGCCGACCCTCGTCCACACAAGGTCAACCTGGGCGTGGGCGTGTACTTCACCGAGGAAGGCCGCATCCCGCTGCTGCGCGCCGTGACCCTGGCCGAGCAGGCCCGCCTGGAAGCCCGCGCACCACGCGGCTACCTGCCGATTGAGGGCATCGCCGCCTACGACAGCGCCGTGCAGAAGCTGCTGTTTGGCGAAGACTCGCCGCTGCTGGCCGAAGGCCGCGTGGTCACCACCCAGTCGCTCGGCGGCACCGGCGCGCTGAAGACCGGCGCAGACTTCCTCAAGCGCCTGCTGCCTGACGCTGTGGTGGCGATCAGCAACCCGAGCTGGGAGAACCACCGCGCGCTGTTCGAGTCCGCCGGCTTCACGGTCGAGAACTACCGCTACTACGACGCCGCGACCCAGGGCCTGAATCTTGCCGGCATGCTGGAAGATCTGCGTGCCCTGCCAGAGCGCTCCATCGTCCTGCTGCACGCCTGCTGCCACAACCCGACCGGTGCCGACCTGACCTCGGCCGACTGGCAACAGGTGCTGGAGGTGGTGCGCGAGCGCAACCACGTGCCGTTCCTCGATATCGCCTATCAGGGCTTTGGCGATGGCATCGCCGAGGATGCCGAAGCGGTGCGCCTGTTTGCCGCCTCGGGACTGGCGTTCTTTGTCGCCAGCTCCTTCTCCAAGTCGTTCTCGCTGTATGGCGAGCGCGTCGGCGCGCTGTCGATCGTCACCGCCTCGAAGGAAGAAGCCGGCCGCGTGCTGTCGCAGGTCAAGCGCGTGATTCGCACCAACTACTCCAACCCGCCGACCCACGGTGCCAGCGTGGTGGCTGCGGTGCTCAACAGCCCGGAACTGCGCGCCCTCTGGGAAGAAGAACTGGGTGAGATGCGCCAGCGCATCAAGCAACTGCGCAGCAGCATGGTCGAGCAACTGGCCGCCCTCGGCGCCAAGCGCGACTTTGCCTTCGTCAACGAGCAGCGCGGCATGTTCTCCTACTCCGGCCTTACGCCCGAGCAGGTCGAGCACCTGAAGAACGAGTTCGGGATCTACGCCGTTGGCACCGGGCGCATCTGTGTGGCCGCGCTGAACAGCCAGAACCTTGACGTGGTGACCCGCGCCATCGTCGAGGTGCTCTGAGCCAGTCGGGAAGCCAGCCCGCCAAGGGTTGACTTCCCGTTACTGATCAGTAAGATACGCGCCGTTGTTCCGCGATAGCTCAGTCGGTAGAGCAAATGACTGTTAATCATTGGGTCCCTGGTTCGAGTCCAGGTCGCGGAGCCAGATTCAAAAGCCCTTGGTGAAAACCAAGGGCTTTTTTATGCCCCCTGCAAACGCTCCAGCAAGCCACTGCGCCGCTGCACCCGGCGCTGTGCGGCCTCATCGAACACCGACGGGCGGCTCTCGATCAGACTGAAGTGCCGACGGGCCCGGGTGATGCCGGTATAGAGCAGCTCCTTGGTCAGCACCGGGCTCAGGCGATCGGGGAGAATCAGCGCGGTGTGGGTGAACTCCGAGCCCTGGGACTTGTGCACGGTCATCGCAAAAACCGTCTCCACTGCACCCAGGCGGCTGGGCAGGATATAACGCAGCTCGCCCGAGCCATCGTTACGCGGGAAGGCGACCCGCAGCACGCAGCGCGGCGCCTTGCCGGGCTCTGCAGGCTCAGGCAGGCGCAGGGCGATGCCGATGTCGCCGTTCATCAGGCCCAGGCTGTAGTCGTTACGGGTCACCAGCACCGGGCGGCCCTCGTACCAGCCCTGATCGTTTTCCAGCAGCCCCGCGCGCTGCAGCGCCGCGGCAATGCGCGGGTTGAGGCCTTCAACGCCCCAGGCGCCCTTGCGCAGCGCGCAGAGCAGGCGAAATTCGTCGAAGGCCGCCAGCACCTGGCGGGCCCAGTCCGACCACGCGGCATCGGTCGGCGGACAGTCCTCGGCCGGGCGCTGTGCCTGCAGCACCTGCAGATAGTGGGCATAACCGTGGGGCGTACCGGCCTCACGGGCCGGCAGGCCACCCAGCAGCAGGCGCTCCAGCGCGGCGTCCTGCTCGCCGCGCAGGCGCAGGGCATGCAGGTCACGGCGGGCCGCAGGCAGCATGGCGGGCGGCTCACTCGAAGACGACAACAGCGCTCCCCCGGCGGCAAGAATCGCCCGCGCCCGCGGTACATCGCAGGTATTCACCGCGCGGGCCAGCTGGCCGATCCCCGAATCACTGCCAAAGCGCCGCGAGTGGCGCAGCATCAGCGTGCGCTGCGCCAGCGGGTGGCTCCCGGCCGGGACGCTACGCAGCGTACTGCCCTGGGCGCGGGCCAGCGCCAGCAGATCGCCCGCACCCTCTGGCAGCAGCGCCTGCATCCAGGCCAGGGTCTGCGGCGTGTAGCAGCCGTCCTCGGCATCGCGGCACAGATCACCGAGCAGGGCGCCGGCCTCCACCGAGGCCAACTGGTCCTTGTCGCCGAGCAGGATCAGCCGGGCATGGGACGGCAGCGCGTCGAGCACGCAGGCCATCATTTCCAGGTCGATCATCGAGGCTTCATCGATCACCAGCACATCGAGCGGCAGCGGATTGCCGGCGTGGTGGCGGAAGTGCCGGCTATCCGGCCGGCTGCCAAGCAGGCGGTGCAAGGTGGTGACTTCACTGGGAATCGCCGCCCGTACCGCATCCGCCACCGGCAGCGAGGCGACCTGGGCACCGATGGATTCGGTGAGGCGCGCCGCAGCCTTGCCGGTCGGCGCGGCCAGGCGGATGCGCAGCGGCTGACCGGCCGTCAGCGCCGGCCCCTGCAGCAGCGCCAGCAGGCGCACCACCGTGGTGGTCTTGCCGGTGCCGGGGCCGCCGGTGATCAGGCTGAAGCGCCCGCGCACGGCCAGCGCGCAGGCGAGTTTCTGCCAGTCGATCAGCACCTGGCCGGCAAGCGTCGGCGGCTCGCCGAACAGACCCGCAAGCCGGACTTCCAGATCAGCTGGAGCTGCGCTGGACTCACCCAGCCGGGTGGCGATGGCCTCTGCCACGCGCTGCTCGTAATCCCAGTAACGGCGCAGGTACAGCCGCTCGCCACGCAGCACCAGCGGCGCAGCCGAGGCCAGACCGTCCACGCTCACCAGTGCGCTGCCTTGTAGTGCCACCTGCCAGTCGGCCAGCGACACGCCGGTCAGAATTTGTGAGGGCAGCAGGGTCGCACGCGCCGCATCCTCGCCTTCTGGCGGTAGCGACATGGCAAAGTCCGGGCTGGCCAGGGTGGCGGCCAGATCCAGGCAGACATGGCCGTGGCCGAGCTGGTGGCTGGCCAGCGCCGCGGCCAGCAGCACCAGCGGCGGGCTGCCTTCGTCCAGCTCGTGGAAAAAGGTCACCAGTGCCTGGTCGAGGGCCCGCAGCCAGCCCTTGTCGACCCAGGCCTCCAGCAGTGCCAGCAGACTGGCGGCATCCTGCAGTGGCTCTGCACGGCCAAGGCCGCTGGACAGGGAGGGTAATTCGCTCATGCTATGGCCTCCGGCATCGGTTGTTGAGCTCCACGAAACAGCGCATCCAGCGCCTCGATCAGCGCCCGTGGCGGACGGGCATGGTGGATACCCTGCGCTGCCCCGCGGCTGCCGCGCAGGAACAGGTAGAGCGCACCACCGATGTGAGTGTCGTAGTCGTAGTCCAGCAGACGCAGGCGCAGCTGACGGTGCAGCGCCAGCAGATACAGCACGTACTGCAGATCGTAGCGCCGCGCCATCACGGCGGCCTGCATGGCCTCAGCGCTGTAGGCGGCATCGCCCTCGCCCAGCCAGTTGGATTTGTAGTCGATCAGGTAGTAGCGCCCGTCGTGCTCGAACACCAGGTCGATGAAGCCCTTTAACATGCCGTTGAGGGTGTCGCGGCTCAGCGCCGGACGCGCCACACCGGGCAGCACATGCTGGCAGACCAGCCGGTCGATCTGCGGCACATCGACCGCACGGGCCTCGAACCAGAACTCCAGCTCCGGCTGGTAATGCTGCAGCTCAGCCAGCGCCACGGCGCGGCCCGCGTCCAGCGCCAGCGGCTGGGCGATCAGCGCCTGCAGCCAGTCGCCGAGCGGCTCGATCCAGACATTGAGGCCGCGCCGCTGGCAACGCCGGGCGATCTGCTCACGCAGCCGCGCCGGGTCTGCGGCGCAGGCCGCAAAGCCCTCGCGGCCGGCCAGCTCCAGCAGGCCATGCAGAAAGGTGCCGGGATTGGGACCGCGCGGGAAGCGGTGCAGGCTCGGCACCTCGCTGGCCGCCAGCGGCATGGCAACGTGCTCGCGCTCATCGTCGGCGATCTTCTGCGCGGCCGGGCTGTCCGGGGCGGCGTCCTCGAAGCGCTGCAGCGGTGCCGGCGCTTCATCGGTACGCAGGGCGCTGTAGGAGGCAATCCACCAGTGTTCAGCCGCCTTGCGCGCCGGCGTGCGCCACTGCACCGCACCGGGCGCGGCTGCCACATCGCACAGGCGCTGGGGATCTGCCGCCGGCGCCGGGCAGCGCACGCTGGCCGCGGGCAACAGCAGCGGATCGATCCAGCCGGGCAGCGCGGCGCTGTCGGTCAATGCCGCGCCGCCGCCGAGCAGATAGCCGAGCGCGGACCGGTGCAGCTGGGAGCTCTTGCCGTTGCCGCGCTTGATGTCGGCAACGCCCAGCCAGCAGGCATGCCGGGCGCGGGTCAGCCCCACATAGAGCAGGCGCAGGTCTTCAGCGAGGCGCTCCTGTTCGGCCTGGGCGAGCTGCTCGGCGTCCGGCTGTAGCACCAGGCGGCGCTGCTGACCATCATGGATCTGCTGCGGCCGCCCCGCCTCGGCCGGGCGGAAGGCGCAGACGAAGGGCAAAAACACCAGCGGGTATTCAAGCCCCTTGGATTTATGGATGGTCACCACCCGCACCAGCGCCGCATCGCTCTCCAGACGCAGCACCTGCTCGTCGGCCGCATCGCCGCTGCCTTCCAGCAACTCGCCCAGATGGCGGATCAGCGCCTGTTCACCGTCGAGGGTGGTGGCGGCCTGCTGCAGCAGCTCCGCCAGATGCAGCAGGTTGGTCAGCGCGCGCTCGCCGTCGCGGCGGCTCATCAGCTGCTGCGGCAGCTTCAACTCGTGGAGCAGGCGATGCAGCATCGGCAGCACGCCCTGGCGCTGCCAGCGCTGGCGGTAGTCACGGAACTGCATGACCCACCGCTCCCAGCGGCGCTCATCGCGGCTCAGCTCATCGAGCTGCGCCAGGCTCAGGCCCAGGGTACGGGTGGCCAGCGCAGCGCGCAGGCGACGATCGACATCCGGCTCGGCGCAGGCGCGCAGCCAAAGCAGCAGGTCGTGGGCTTCCTGGCTGGCGAATACCGAGTCCTTGTCGGACAGGTAGACACTGCGCACCCCGCGCTGCGCCAGCGCCTCGCGGATCGCCCGCGCCTCGCCGCCATCGCGCACCAGCACGGCGATGTCGCCGGGGGCCAGAGGCTCAAAGCGGTCGGCACGCTGGAAACCAGCCTGCCCCCGCTGCCCCCGCTCGAGCAGGCGGACGATCTCGCTGGCGCTGCGCGCAGCCATCTCGGTGCGGTAGTGGCCGGAGGCCAGCGCCGCCTCGCTGGGCAGGTGCCAGAAGGTCAGCGCCGGCTGCGCAGAGCCCTCGACCTGCCAGACCTCCTTGCGCCCGGCCGCCCGTACCGGAAGGTACGGCAGCGGGTTGTCATCCGGCTCGCGGAACAGGAAGGCACCGCGCCCCGTCGGGCGCTGCTCGGCGTGCAGGAATACCTGGTTGACCGCCTCGACCAGCGCATGGCTGGAGCGAAAGTTAGTATCGAGGTTGGCATGCCGCCCAGCGGTGGCGCGGCGGGCCTTCAGGTAGGTGTGGATGTCGGCACCGCGGAAGGCGTAGATCGCCTGCTTGGGATCGCCGATCAACAGCAGCGTGGTATCCGGCGCATTGCGCTCGATGCGGTAAATGGCATCAAAGATGCGGTACTGCAGCGGGTCGGTGTCCTGGAACTCGTCGATCATCGCCACCGGGAACTGCTCGCGGATCACCGCGGCGAGACGCTCGCCATTGGGGCCTTGCAGGGCGGCATCGAGGCGCACCAGCATGTCGTCGAAGCCCATTTCCGCGCGGCGGCGCTTTTCCGTCTCAAAGCGCGCGGCAATCCAGCCGGCAGCATGCTGCAGGGCGCTGTCGCCCGGCCCGGCCAGGGCGGCGAGGCGCGACTCGAGGGTTTGCATATCGTTGAGGGCGGCGAGAACGCGCTCGCTCAGACTCAGGTCTGCCAGAGTCACTCCGTTGGCACAGGCATCCTTTAAACCCTGCTGCGTAAAGCGCTTGAAATAGTCGCCCTTGAATGACAGCTCACCCGTACCGTTGCACCAGTCGTCGAGCATCTGCAGGCGCGCTGCAAGGCTGCTGGCGGAGAGCTTGGTACCGTTGAACTGCCCGGCTGCGCTGGCCTGCTCATAGGTCGTCCGCACCTCGGGTAGCCAATCGCGCCAGGGCTGTTTGAGGCGATCGAGCGCCGCCTCGCACGCGGCCAGATTGCGCCCGAGCCGCTCGCTCAGCGGCTCACCGGGCGCAGCCAGCCCTTCGCCGAGCAGCGGGCGCACCTGGCCCAGCAAACTGCCGGGGTGCTGCCACTGCTTGATCACCCAGTCCAGCGCCGCGCCGTCCAATGCATAGCAGTGCTGGCGCCAGTAATCGCGGGCCACCTCGGCGAGCAGTTCGCTGTGGTCGGTCTGCAGGGTCTGGGTGAACAGGCTGCCGCTGTCGAAGGCATGTTCGCGCAGCATGCGCTGGCACCAGCTGTGGATGGTGGAGACGGCCGCCTCGTCCATCCACTGCGCAGCCAGCTCCAGATCGCGGGCACGGGCCGGCCAGTCGGCCGGATCGATATCGCCGCGCAGCTGCTGGAGCAGGTCATCGCCCGGCTCCTCGCCACGAAAGACCCGCGCCGCCTCGACCAGCCGGGCACGGATGCGGTCGCGCAGCTCGCGGGTGGCAGCATCGGTAAAGGTCACCACAAGGATCTGCGGCGGCAGCAGCGCACGACCAAAGGCGGCCGCCTCGCCGTGGCCGAGCACCAGACGCAGGTACAGCGCGGAGATGGTGTAGGTCTTGCCGGTGCCGGCGCTGGCCTCGATCAGCCGGCTGCCCTGCAGCGGCAGTTGTAGCGCCAGCGGGCGCGAAGGGGCGGTGGGCTGGCTCATGGGCACTCCTGCTCCTCGAGGATGGTAATAGGGGCGGCGATCAAGGGCTGGTACAGCGTCTGGCTCCATTCGGCGAAGTCGCCGTCAGCACTCAGCGCGGCAAAGTCCGGGTACTGGCGGCGCAGGCTGGCGCTCTCATAGCGCTCGCCGCCGCCCTGATGCTCGTCGCCGTCATAAGCCTTGCCAGCTGCGCTCGCGGCCTTGTCCTCGCCCTTGCCCAGCGCGCCGAGCCAGGCGCAGGCGCTCTTCAGCGCCACCGGCAGCGGTGCGTTGAGGCCGGCGGCGTAACTCTCCAGCCAGGACTTGAGCACCTGCTTTGCGGCCTCCGGCTTCAGTGCGGCGATCTGCACGCTGACATCCTCGCCGACCAGCAAAGTGGTCAGCGATTCGCCGCAGGTACAGGCCAGCACATGAAGTACCCAGGGGCGCAGCAGGCGGTGCCATTTCCAGTCCTTGCCGTGGCGCAGCGCACCGGCCTGCAGCTCGATGCGTGCCAGTGCGTCCGCCGGGTTGCGGCGCAGCTGGCCGAGCCAGCCGTCCAGGGTCAGTTCGACCGTGCCTTGATCCGCGCCAAGGCTCACGCGCTGCGACCAGTGCAGCGGGCGCGGTGAGTCAAGGCGCTGCGGCCACTGTGCACTGAGCGCCTGCAGGCGCTGCAACTGAGCGGACAGCGGCTGACGCAGGTGCGCGCCGAGGCGCTCGCCAAAGCCGGCCAGTGGCAGGCGGCCACTGCGCGCCAGACGCGCGGCCGCCGCCTGCAGTGCCTGCTCGACCTGCGCCCCGCTTTCATCCAGCGCCAGACAGGCGGCTTCCAAGAGTTCCTGGCGCAGCTGGTGACGCTCTAGACCATCGAGGCCGAACGGCTCCTCGTCGAGCTGGGCGCGGGCATCCTCGTCGAGATGCACGCCAAGCCGGCGGGTGAAGAAGAACTTGACCGGATCGCGCAGAAAACCCTGCAGGCTTTCCGGGGTCAGCGCCAGTGCCTCCTGCAAGGGCGGTAGCGGCGCGTCAGCCGCTGCTGCAGGGCTGTCCAGCGGCGCCTCGTGCAGCGTCGCCCATTCGCGGGCATAGCTGAACAGCGCCGGCTGCTTGTCCATGAAGTGCTCGCCCATGAAATAGGCGCGGCCAAACGGCTGCAGCGGATGCACGGTGGTCAGCGCCTTGAGCAGCGGCGGCGTCTTGTCCAAGGGGTCCGGCTGGCAGGCCGGATCGGTCTCGACCAGCTGCCAACCGCTGGCCAGATGGTCGCGCAGCTGGCCGATCAGCACCGAGGCGGGCCGCTCGCTGTTGTCGCGCACGCTGCGCCCCACCCAGCTGATGTACAGCCGCTTGCGGGCCGCCAGCAGGGCTTCGAGCAGCAGATAGCGGTCGTCCTCGCGGCGTGAGCGGTCGCCGGGGCGGTAGTCGCCGGCCATCAGGTCAAAGTCCAGCGTGGTGACGCTGCGCGGGTATTCGCCATCGTGCATGCCGAGCAGACAGACCATGCGGAACGGGATGGCGCGCATTGGCATCAGGGTGCAGAAGTTCACCGCGCCGGCGAGAAAGCGCTGGCTGAGGCGACCCTGATCCAGTGCGCCCAGCCAGGCCTCGCGCACCACATTCAGCGGCAGCGCTTCCTCAAGGTTCACGCCCTCGCAGAGCGCCAGCCAGTCGTCCAACGCTTCCTGCAGCTGGCCGAGCAGCAGCTCATCGCGGGCCTCCCCGGCACTGAAGAAACCTGCGAGCAACTCGCGTAGGATCTCGCCCCAGGCGGCGGGCGGGGCCGGCTGGGCCAGACGCGCGTAGAGCGCATCGAGCGCATCGAGCAGGCGCACCAGCGGGCCGATCAGCACCGCGTCCAGACCGCCGATCTCATCGAACGGCTCGATTTCGCCCCAGGCCGCGCCCTGCCCCACCGCGTAGCCAAGCAGCATGCGGCGCAGGCCGAAACGCCAGGTGTTCTGCTCCAGATCGCCCGGCAGGCCAAGGGCGGCACGGCGCTCGGCATCCAGCCCCCAGCGAATGCCGGCGCCCTCGATCCAGCGCTGCAAGGTCGGCAGCTCGCGCTCATCGATGCCAAAGCGTGCGCGCAGCGCCGGCACATCGAGCAGATCGAGCACTTCGCTGACACTCAGGCGGCTCTCCGGCAGCTTCAGCAGATGCTCAAGCGCAATCAGCAGCGGCTCGCAGCCGCGCTGCCCCTGATCGGACAGCGTGAAGGGGATGTAACGCCAGTCCTCCTGAGCATACTGACCGAACACCGCCTGAATGTGCGGCGCGTAGGTGTTGACGTCGGGGACCATGACGATGATGTCGCGCGGGCGCAGCGCCGGGTCGGTGGCGAAGGCCTCCAGCAGCTGGTCATGGAGAATCTCCACCTCGCGCTGGGCGCTGTGGGCGATGTGAAAGCGCAGCGAGTGATCGCAGGCCGGATCGACGGCGGGCCACTGCGTGCGGGTTTCCTCAAGGCTGCGCAGTTCGAGGATGTCGCTCTGCAATTGGCCGAGCAGATGACCCGGCGCCTCGTCCTCGTCGAACAGGTCGATACGCTGACCGATGGCGGCAAAACGCTCACGGTAGTGCTCAGGATCATCGTGCTGATCAAGCAGGTTGATGTAGTCACGCCCCTGCTTGCCCCAGGCGGCCAGCAGCGGGTGGGCATGCTGGTGCAGCGCGTCAGCCGACAGGCTCGGCAGCCGGCCGCCCTTGCGCTGCTGGCGACGGTACTGGTGACGCAGCAGATCCTGATCGGGAACGATGTCGCCCCAGTGATGCCGGCAGGGGTTGTGGACGCAGAGCAGCACCTGGCTGAAGCGCGCCATCGCCGCCAGCGCTTCGACTGCCTGGGCCGGCAGCGAAGAAATGCCAAACACGATCACCCGGCGCGGCAAGCCGTGTGGCCGCTGCTCGGCGCCGCGCAGCGCCTCCAGAAAGCGCGGATGCACCCCGGCGCGGCTCTCGGCCGCCTGATCACGACCGACATCGGCCAGTAGCGCGCGCCACAGCGCCGGCTGCCAGCGCAGCGCCTCGTCGAGCGGCCGCACCTGCCCGCGGGCATCTTGTAGCTGATCGCGGCCCGCGGACCAGTCGGCCAGCCAGTCGGCGCGGTACACCTGGTACTGATCGAACAGGTCAGCGAGCCGTTCGGCCAGCTGGTGGCGCTTGCGCAGGTCGTGGTCGCCATCAAGAAAATGCTGCAGCGGTGCGAAGGCGTCGTCGGCCAGCAGATCCGGCAGCAGGCGCAGCAGGCGCCAGGTCAGCGGCGCCTTGTCCAGCGGCGACTCGCGGGGAATGCTGTCGCTGCCGAGTACCGTGCGGTAGCTCTGCCAGAGAAAGCGTGCCGGCAGCTCGACCTGCACGGCGGCGGCGATCCCCAAGCCCTGCTGCCCGGCCAGCGCCAGCTTCAGCCACTGGGCGATGCCGTTGCTCTGCACCAGCATCACGTCGTTTTCCAGCGGCGCCAGCGGATGGCGGCGCATCCACTCCACCGCCAGTTCGCGCAGCGTCTCCAGGCGATTGCCGTGGATCACCATCAGACCCGGCGTCAGTTCGTTGTCCTGCATGTCCTGCTCCCTCAACCGACAGAGGCAGGCATTGTGCCACCGGGCCACGACAAAACGTGTCGCGACCCGGCAAACCACGGTGCGTCAGCCCGACGTGTTGCCGTATCGGGCGAGGATGCCCGCCACGCGCTGTGGCTGACAGTTCAGATAGGCCGAGGATTGCAGCCAGCGCTGGTCGGGGTACCAGGAGAACATGAACTGCCCGCCCTTGAGGCTATCGACCACCCGACGCGCGACTTCCGGGCGCACCGCCGGACAACCCTGGCTGCGGCCGATGCGCCCGTGACGGCTGATCCAGGCCGGATCGACGTAGTCAGCCGCATGAATGACGATGGCCCGCTGGCGGGCGCGGTCGTTGATGCCGGGCTCAAGGCCGTCCATGCGCAGTGAGTAGCCGTGCTGGCCGTGATAGCTCTCGGCAGTGCGGAACAGGCCAATGCTCGACTGGTGACTGCCCTCGGTATTGGAGAAGCGCGTGGCGTGCTTATCGCCGGACTGTTTGCCGTGCGCCACCAGCTCCTGCAGCAAAAGGCGCTGGCTGGCCAGATCGAAGATCCACAGGCGGCGCTCGGTCGAGGGGCGCGAATAGTCGATCACGGCCAGACGCTCGGCCGGATCAGCGCCGTTGTTGATCGCGCAGCGCATGGCGGCCAGTGCATGGCGCAGGACCCGGCGATCCAGATCTGGCGCCGCACGGGCCAGGCGTGTGAAGGTGGGATCGAGGGTGGCGGGGATACGGGGGCGCTCGGCGGCGTGGTTCAGGGCAGGCGCAAGCAAGGTGCACAGGCCGGCGGTCAGCGCAAGCATGCGCAGCAGGCGTCGGGTCATGGCTGGGCGGTCCTCGGTGATCGGCAGAGCGGCGGCGGCCATGGCGCGGCGACGCTGCTGCGGCGGGGCATCCTGTCGTTAAGGCGTCGTCCCGGACAGTCTACGGCGCGGCAGACAAGACATGCTCGCGACGCAAAGTTCGGGCATTCTACTCAGCGAAATGCCTGTGGAGTGGTGCGTTTGTCCGAAAAATACCTCCCCTGGCTGGCCAGCCTGCTGCTGATCAGCCATCTGCATAGCGCCCATGCAGCGCCGGATCCGGCCACGCTGGGGGATCTGCTCAAGCAGCCGAGTACCGAACTGGCGGCGACCTGCCAGCCCTTGCCCCTGCGCCTGGACGAGGCGCTGCACCAGACGCTGCGCGGCTTCTACCAGGCGGCTGGCGAGCAACCGCAGTGGACGCCGGCGCGTCTGCAGGCGTTGCACACAGAGCTTGCGGCACTGGCCGATGATGGCCTGGAGCCCCGCGAATATGCCCTGGATCTACTGCGCGAGGCGCCGGCGCAAACCGCCCGTTCCTGCCAGGAGCTGCTGACCAGCAGTGCTTACCTGCGCGCTCTGCAGCATCTGGCCCAGGGACGACTGGACCCGCAGCAGAGCGAGCCACTCTGGCACGCACCCAGCGTGACCGTACCCAAGCGCGCGCTCCCCGATCCGGCGCACGCCCTGGCCGGGCTGGAAGATCTGCCCGCCACCTTCACCCAGGCGCGCCCGGCCGCGCCGCAGTACCAGGCGCTGCGCGCGGCCTATGCGGCCGTCCGCCAGCAGCCGCTGGCCCAGTGGGAGCCGCTGGAACAAGGACCGCTACTGCGGCCGGGGCGGCACGACCCACGGGTACCGGCCCTCGCCCAGCGCCTGCAAGCCGGCGGCTATCTGGCCGAGCGCGATCCCCTTGAAGAGGAGACGCTGTATAGCAGCGCACTGGTCGAGGCATTGAAGGCGTTTCAGCGGGCGCATCACGTGCAGGATGATGGGGTGCTGGGCCCAGCGACCCTGCGCGAGCTGAACGTCTCGCCGCTGCAGCGCCGCGATCAGCTGCGCGTCAATCTGGAGCGCTGGCGCTGGCTGGCCCGCGAGCTGGAGCCGGATCTGCTGCTGGTCGATATCGCCGGCGCCCAGCTGCAGCTGTACCGGGAGGGGCGCCTGCTCTGGCAGGCGCGCAGCCAGGTCGGTCGGGCGGAGCGCCCGACACCGCCGCTCAAATCGCGGTTGAGTCACCTGACCCTCAACCCGACCTGGACCGTGCCACCGACCATTTTCACCAAGGACAAGCTGCCGCAAATCCGTAACGATCCGGGGTATCTCACCCGCAACCATATGCAGGTGCTGGATTACGCCGGCAATCGTCTCGACCCGCAGCAGATCGACTGGTCACGCCCCGGGCCGATCCTGCTGCGCCAGACGGCCGGCAGCCATAACCCGCTGGGGCGGGTGGCGATCCGCTTCGCCAATCCGTTTTCGGTCTATCTGCACGACACGCCGAGCCAGGCGCTGTTCGACAAGCTGCCACGGGTCTTCAGCTCCGGCTGTGTGCGGGTCGAGCGAGCGGCGCAGTTGACCGATCTGCTGCTGGACAGCAGCAGCGCCGCACAGCGGCAACGCATCGCCCAGTGGCAGGACAGTGGCGAGACCCGCAACGTCAATCTGCCGCGCGCCCTGCCGATCCTGATGGCCTACTGGACCGCGAGCGTCGAGGACGATGCCCTGCATTTTCGCCCTGACCTCTACCACGCGGACGAGCGCCTGCGCGTGGCACTGGATCGCGCCATTCATCAGGGTCTACGCTGAACGGCAGAACCGGGGAGCCGGATGACCGAGCGCCCGGCAGGCTTGTACACAGAGAGGTGGATGGTATGGATCAGCCGGTGACGGGTGAGCGTTTTTGCCTGTATGACGGCCCTGAGCTGGACGCCGTGCTGGCCGGCATGGCCCGGCAGATCGCGGCCCGCTATGCCGATAGGCGCTCTGTGGTGCTGGTCGGCATTCTGCGCCGCGGCCTGCCGCTGGCCCAGCGTCTGCAAGTGCATCTGAAGGCGCTGGGCGTCCCAGACTGGCCCTGCTACCCGCTGCAGCTCAAACGCTACAGCGACGATCTGCGCCTGCTGCACCCCGAAACGGCCCTCACTGAAAATCCGGAAATCGCCGCACTCGATCTGGCTAACACCACCCTCTTACTGGTCGATGATGTGCTCTATCAGGGGCATTCGCTGCTGCGCGCCTGCGCCTGGCTGGCGAGTATCGGCGCGCGGGAGATCCGCCCGGTCGTGCTGGTCGACCGGCAAGTGCATCGCCAGCCGGTACAGGCGGATGTGGTCGGTCTGTCTCTGCAGGTGGCCAGCGGTGACGTGATCGAGTGCCATGTCCCGCCCTACGAGGCGCAATGGGGCATCGAGCTGCTGCGCCCCGCACGCTGAGCGGCGCCTGCACAATCTGGCGCCAGACCGTATAATCCGGCCACTTTGCAGGAGAGCGAGTCGGCTGGTCATCCCAGCCGCTCCGCCGAAGGCGCAAACTCCCATAATCGCTCAGGCCCATGAACTGCAAGGCACCGATTACGCCAACTGGAGAGCGGCTGCCCCGAGCAGCCCACCGAAGGGGCAAAGCGGCCCAGCAGCCGTGAAAACTCTCAGGTACCGAGGACAGAGGGAGAGGCGATCCACACACGAGGAGTCTCCCTGTGCTCACCTATATCTACATCATCGCCATCACGGCGGAGGCCATGTCCGGCGCGCTGGCCGCCGGGCGGCGCAACATGGACATGTTTGGCGTCGGGCTGATCGCCTTCATCACCGCCCTGGGCGGCGGCACTGTGCGCGATATGCTGCTCGGCAACTACCCGGTCGGCTGGACCCAGCACCCGCCTTATATCTACCTGACCATCGGTGCCGGCCTGTTCACCATGCTGGTGGCGCGCTTCATGCACCATCTGCACAAGATCTTCCTGGTGCTCGATGCCATGGGCCTGATTGCCTTCACGGTGATCGGCTGCAACGTGGCGCTGGCGCTGGAGTACTCGACCCCGGTGGTGATCATGGCCGGGATGATCACCGGCATCTTCGGCGGCATTCTGCGCGACATTCTCTGCCAGCGCGTGCCGGTGGTGCTGCGCCATGAGCTGTATGCCAGCGTGTCGATGCTGGTGGCGATGCTCTACCTGCTGATGGAAAAGCTCGGCATCAACCATGACCTCAACCTGCTGGCGGCCTTCAGCTTTGGTCTGGCGCTGCGCCTGGCCGCGATTCGCTGGTCGTGGTCGCTGCCGGTGTTCTCCTACCAGCCGGGACGCTGGGACTGACGCGGCTCAGCGGGCCCGGGCGGCGGCGAGGATTTCCAGCACCCGGGCATCGCTGACTTGGGAGAAATCCCCGTACCACTCGCCGATTGACGACAAACAGGCCGGAATCTGCAGGCAGACGATTTGATCGACCAGTGGCTGCAGGCGATCCAGCGCTTCCTGCGAGGCGACCGGTACCACCAGCACAATACTCGCCGGCTGCTGACGCCGTACCGCCAGCAGTGCCGCGTGCATCGTGGCGCCGGTGGCCAGCCCATCATCGACCAGCAGCACCTGTTGCCCTTGCAGCCAAAGCGCTGGCTGCTGATCTCGGTACAGCTGCTCGCGGCGCTCCAGCTCCCGCTGTTCACGCGCCAGCACCGCGGCCTGCTGCGCGGGCGTGACGCCCATCGCACGCACCAGCGCCTCGTCGAGCACCTGCACGCCTCCGGCGGCAATCGCGCCCATGGCGTATTCCTCGTGACCGGGCAGGCCGAGCTTGCGCACCACCAGCACATCCAAGGGCAGCTGCAAGCGCCGGGCAATTGCCCAGGCGACCGGTACGCCACCGCGCGGCAGGGCCAGCACCTGCACATTGGCGCGGCCCTGCCAGTCGCTCAACTGCTCGGCCAGAGACGCTCCGGCCGCCTCGCGATCGGCCAGCCGCGTCGCTGAAGAGGCGTGTCGCATGATGATCTCCCTCACTCAGGCCCGCGAGGTGCTCCCGCGGGTCATTGCCTGTGAGCATGTCGCGTAGAGAATGGCGGCGACTTGATCGACATCAAGGGCGGGCTGCGGCCAGGGGCAAGGATGGAGGTGACAGCCCATGGCGGGCTGAGCCGTTATTTTGGCGACCCCGAGGAGACGATCATGGAACACACAAAAGATCACAAACTGCTGCACGGCACGCCCCATGACCCTTATCTGGACAGTCAGCGTCCGGCAGGCGCTGCGCAGTGCCCGCACTGTACGGCGGTCTACCACGGCGGCCACTGGCACTGGCCGGATGCGGACACGGCGGCCGCATTGCCTGCACACACCTGCCCGGCCTGTCGCCGGATCGCTGATGGCGCAGAGGCCGGCCGGCTGGTGCTCAGTGGCGGCTTTGTTAGCGCGCACCGCAGCGAAATCATCAGCCTGCTGCAGCACACCGAAGCCCGCGAGAAAAGTGAACATCCGCTGGAGCGCTTGATCGCGCTGCGTGACGAAGGTGAGACGCTGATCGTGACCACCACCGGTACGCACCTGGCCAATCGCATGGGCCACGCCCTGGAGGCCGCATGGGATGGCACCTGCACCTACCGCTATAACGACAGCGAGGTGTATCTGGACGTCACCTGGCAACGCAACTGATCGCGGCGCTGGCCAGTCTCAGGGATTGCTGGCCAGCTGCCCTGCCGCCAGTACCCGGCGCGCGCCCAGGTAGGCGCGCTGCCAATACTGGCTGTCCAGCCGCTCAAGGCGCACGGTGCCGCCAGCGCGCGGGGCATGCACAAAGCGGCCATCGCCGACGTAGATGCCCGCGTGGCTGACCGCACGCCCACCAGCGGTGGCAAAGAACAGCAGATCCCCGGAGCGCAGCTGGGTACGTGCCACTGGTGGCACCGGCAGCGCATTCATCTCGCGGGTCGTGCGGGGCAACTGCAGGTCAGCGGCATTGCGATACACATAGCCGATCAGCCCACTGCAATCAAAACCACTGTCGGGCGTGTTTCCGCCCCAGCGATAGGGTGTGCCCACCAGACCGATGGCATGCATCAGGACATTTTCGGCGACGCCGGAAGAAGGCAGCGCCCGCACAGCTTGCGGGGCTTGCGGCGGCGCCTTTGAGGCGCAGGCACCCAACAGCAGCAGGCAGGCAATCAGGCAAAGGCGAACGGGCAGGCGCATCAGCTGTGGACTCGGACACAAAATCAGTCGCTACTTTGCCGCGCGGCCTGGCCGACCGCAAGCCCACGCCAGAGCGACAAGACCATCTGGCCCTGCCCAGATGCACAAAGCCCATCACCGCGAACGGGGATGGGCTTTGAGGGTCAGCGGATGCGCGAAGGCTTACTGGCTATCGCCCTCAAGGACACGCTTGGCCAGCAGGTAGCGGCTGTTCCAGTAGCGACTGGCCAGCTTGTCGATGCGCACACCGCCACTGCGTTTGCTGGAGGAGTGGATAAATTCACCGTCGCCAACGTAGATACCGGCGTGATTCACCCGACCACGATCACCGAAGAAGATCAGATCGCCCGGCTGCAGGTCGTGGCGGGCCACTCGCGGGGCCTCGATCTTGATCATTTCGCGGGTCGAGCGCGGCAAACGAATGCCGGCTTCTTCGCGGAACAGGAAGTTGACAAATCCGCTGCAGTCAAAGCCATTCAGGCTGCTACCGCCCGCACGATAGGGGGTACCAATCAGCTTGTGACCGCGCTCGAGCACTGCACTCAGTGCCGGCAGCTCATAGGGCTGCTCATCGAGCCGGAAGGTTGCCTCGTCCTCTTCCTCAAGGGGGGCGTCGTAGATCAGCACGCCCTCTTCAAAGACCGAGCGGGAGTCCTGCAGCGCAGCGGTCGAGGTCGTGGTGGTCGCCTGAGGCAACGTGGAGATGTGCTGTGGACCGCTGCTGGCGCAGGCAGTCAGAAGCAGGGCCAGGGACAGTGGCACGAGGGGTGCTAGGCGTTTAAGCATGGGCACAACCGTGTCGTTGAAAAATGAATGGAGCGCGACTATGCCGCCTATACCCCTCATTTGCAAATTTTATCGACCAAGGTGTGACTTGTTGCCCGTGCCCCAGCGTCGTGCCTCGCCCTGCCCCTCTGAAGACTCAGAGACTCATCACATCAATGAAGCGCGGCGTGGCGCTGTCGTCGATCCGCAGGCTCTTGAAGTCGAACAGGTTACGGTCAGCCAGCTGCGAGGGATGCACGTTCTGCAGGGCGCGGAACATGATTTCAGTGCGCCCCGGCGACTTGCGCTCCCATTCCTGCAACATCTCCTTGACCACCTGGCGCTGCAGGTTTTCCTGGGAGCCGCACAGGTTGCAGGGGATGATCGGGAACTCTTTGAGCCGTGAGTAGTCCTCGATATCGGACTCGCTGCAGTAGGCCAGCGGGCGGATCACCACATTGCGCCCGTCATCGGAGAGCAGCTTGGGCGGCATGGCCTTGAGGGTGCCGCCGTAGAACATGTTGAGGAAGAAGGTTTCGAGGATGTCATCGCGGTGATGGCCAAGCGCCATCTTGGTTGCGCCGATCTCATCGGCATAGGTGTACAGGGTGCCGCGGCGCAGGCGCGAGCACAGCGAGCAGGTGGTCTTGCCCTCGGGAATCTTTTCCTTGACCACCGAGTAGGTATCCTTCTCGATGATGTGGTAATCGACGCCGATGGCCTTGAGGTACTCGGGCAGCACATGCTCGGGGAAGCCTGGCTGCTTCTGATCCATGTTCACCGCCACGATCTCGAACTTGATGGGCGCGACTTTCTGCAGATAAAGCAGCACGTCGAGCATGGTGTAACTGTCCTTGCCACCGGACAGACAGACCATGACCTTGTCGCCATCCTCGATCATGTTGAAGTCGGTGATGGCTTCGCCGGCCAGGCGGCGGATGCGCTTTTGCAGCTTGTTCTGGTTGACCGAGAGGGTGCCCATGAGCGTTGGAGTCCGGGGAGTTGCGAAAGGCGGCGATTTTACGCACAAACACCGGTCGGCCCCAGCCCCTTTCACCGCACCCGCCACACCACTCGCCACCCGACCAGCACATCCGGTTACAAAGCCCACACTCTGCGACAGCTTGTCGCACCCCATGCACTGACTATACTGAAGCCGTGATTCGAGATGCGGCACCGACCACTCTGCATCACCGGCCGACGCCGCGATCGTCACTCACCCACCGCAAAGAGGTGCACGAGATGATCAGTCATGTCTGGGGCCTGCTGGCCCACCCCGAACGGGAATGGCAACAGATTCGTGGCGAGCACGAGAGCATCAGCCACCTGTACCTGCATCATGTGCTGATACTGGCCGCTACTCCGGTGCTGTCTGCTTATATCGGTACGACCCAGGTCGGCTGGTCGATCGGCGGTGGCGAGGCCGTTCGCCTGACCGTGAGTAGCGCCCTGCCGATGGCGGTACTCTCCTACCTAGCCATGCTCAGTGGTGTAGCGGTGATGGGCGCATTCATCCACTGGATGTCACGCACCTACGACGCCAATCCGAGCCTCAGTGACTGCGTGATTTTCGCCGGTTACTGTGCAACACCGCTGCTTTTGGCCGGGCTGGTCGCCCTCTACCCGGACCTGTGGCTGACCCTGCTGGTCGGTACAGCGGCCTTCGGGTATGCCGCCTATCTGCTGTATGTGGGCATACCGGCCTTCATGAACATCCCCAAGGAAGAAGGCTTCATGTTCTCCAGCTCGATCCTCGCCGTTGGCTTGGTCGTACTGGTCGCGATGCTGGCCATCTCCGTACTGCTGTGGGGCTTTGGCATCGGCCCGGTCTACACCAGCTGATCCTTGCAAGGGCACCCGGGGCTGCCGATCGGCAGCCCCTTCACTTCCCCGCGCTGCCGCACCGCACTGGCATAATCCCGGCTCCCACCCAAGGAGTCGATAAATGCCTGATCAACTGCTGGCCCGCGTCGAAGCGTGCTATCAGCAAGCCGAGCGCTTCTTCACCCGATCCTTTGCACGCCCCAGCGTGAGCCTGCGCCTGCGCGGACTCAAGGCCGGAGTCGCCCATCTGCAGGAAAACCATCTGCGCTTCAACGCCCAGCTGTACCGGGAAAATCGCGTGCACTTCTTGCAGCAGACGGTGGCGCATGAGGTCGCCCACCTGATCGCCCACCAGCTGTATGGCGCCAGCATCCGCCCCCACGGCCCGCAATGGCAGGCGATCATGACGCGGGTTTATGGCCTGCCGGCCGAGCGCTGCCACCACTACGCGGTCAAGCGCCCGCAGCGCGTACATTATCTGTACCGCTGCGCGTGTCCGGATGGCCAGTTCCCGTTCACCGCTCGCCGGCATGCTCTGGTGCTCGAGGGACGACGCTACCTGTGCCGCCGCTGCCGCACCGCGCTGACCTTCAGCGGCGAATGCAACAACACCACCGACTGAGGGCCGCAGCAGGATTCGAGTGGCACTCAGGTCAGTGCAATACCCTGCTCATCGAGCGTGATCAGCCCTTGCCGGTACAGCCCACCAATCGCCTTCTTGAAGTTGCCCTTGCTGACCCCGAACAACCGACCGATCTCCTCGGGCGGGCTACGATCGCCCAGTGCCAGTCGGCCACCTGCCTCACGCAGGCGGGCCAGAATCTGCTCGGCCAGCTGATCCCCCGCTTCCCGGCCAATCGGCTGCAGGCTCAGACTGATCTTGCCGTCTGCACGCTGCTCACGGATATAGCCCTTCTCGCGCATGCCAGGGCGCACGAACTTGAACAGCTCATTCTTGTGCAGCAAGCCCCAGTGACGCCCCTCGATGATCACCTTGAAGCCAAGATCGGTGCGCTCCACCAGCAGCAGCTCGACCGGCTGCCCGGCACGGTAGGCAGCGGGGGCGCGATCCAGGTAACGATCAAGACGCGCCGTGGCGGTGATACGCCGGGTGCGCGGGTCAAGGTAGACATGCACCACGCAGTAATCGCCGACCTGCAGCGGCCGACGCTCTTCGGAATGCGGCATAAAGAGATCCTTGGGCAGCCCCCAGTCGAGGAACAGACCCACCGAATTGATCGCTACCACCTTGAGGCTGGCAAACTCGCCGACCTGCACCCGGGGCCGCTGGGTGGTGGCGATGATGCGGTCCTCGCTGTCCAGGTAGACAAACACCTCCAGCCAGTCGCCGACTTCGCAGCGCTGATCGCGCGGAATATAACGACGCGGTAGCAGGATCTCCTCGTCACCACCGTCCAGATAGAGACCGAAATCGGTATGTTTGACGATCTGCAGCCTATTGAAACGTCCGACCTGAGCCATGCCCTGTACCCTGAATAGCGATGAAACGCCATTCTAGCCGACAAGCCTGGCAGCGCGCCCGGTCTGTGCCCCAGAGCAGACGGCACCGTTCGTCCTCGACATTCGTCGAGCTACGCAGAAAGCATTTGCACGTTGCGGCATTACCGCGTAGGGTGAGCGCACTGTGTTGCAGTGTCATCGTAATCGACTGGTTTAGATCTTGATCCAATCCCATCGCGGTTTTCCTGGCTCCTTGCACTCAGTTCCGACCTCGGGCTGTTCCGGCGTCGCAGTCAACTCTGTTCAAGGAGACTCCCATGTCCAATCGTCAAACTGGCACCGTCAAGTGGTTCAACGATGAGAAAGGCTTCGGCTTCATCACTCCGCAAAGCGGTCCGGACGTGTTCGTTCACTTCCGCGCCATCAAATCCGACGGCTTCAAGAGCCTGAAAGAAGGCCAGAACGTGTCCTTCCTGGTTGTTCAAGGCCAGAAAGGTCTGCAGGCCGACGAAGTGCAGGTGATCTAATCACCCGCATGGCGTTGACAGAAACCCCGCTTCGGCGGGGTTTCTGCTTTTCAACGAATCAGAAAATGCTCTCTGCCGCCCTCACCGCTCATTCGGCGCGGGGGACTTCCTGCCCCATGCAGCGCACGGCACGCTTGCGGTTATCCACCAGCACACCGGTCAGGCCCGGCTGGCGGATATCGAACAGTACCAGCACACCATCGATACACTGCGCGGTCTGCTCGGCAGGCTTCAGCGAAACGCGATAGTCCTCGCCCGGTAGCGTCTTGAGCATGGTGTAGTCTGCCAGCAGCAGGGCATCTTCAGGCTTGGCGATGTGCAGATAACCGTAGTAACCCAGTGCCGCGACTGTGGCCAGTACGCTGCCGACACCGGTCAGGATCAGGTGAACGGGATTGCTTTCGCGCATTGATGAACTCCGCAGCAGAAGGTCCGGACCCTCAGAGGATGTTGGCGTAATCCGCCTCGACCCGGTCCAGACTCAGGTGGTTGAGAAAATTGGAGAAACACATCCAGGCCGACAGGGCATTAAGGTCGCTGAACTGCGGCGGCAGATAGCGCGGCGCCACCACCAGCCCCTCATCGACCAGCTGGCGCAAGGTACGCATATCCTCCAGGGTGGTCTTGCCACAGAACAGCAGCGGGATCATCTCAAGACGTCCCTTGCGTACCGCCAGCTGGATATAGTTATAGGTGAGAATAAAGCCCTTGAGGTAGGAGAGGTCCTTGGTAAAGGGCAACCCCTGGGGCGTCGAGCCACGAAACGCCCGGATGCTGTTGGAATAGCTGTCCTCGGCGCTATAGCCCTGATCACGGTAGAAGCCGAACACCTGCAGGAAGTCCGCACCCTCCTCGGCCATATGAATAGCCCGGGTACGGTTGGTCAGCTTGCGCAGGCGGGTCGGATAAGAGGTGAAGGCGATCACCTCCATGAGGATCGCCAGCCCCTCCTGGGTGATGGTCGAGGACGGCGGCCCCTTGGCCAGAAAGGTGCAGATCGGCTGGTTCTTGCCATTCAGGGTGGTGGCCACATGCACCAGCCCCTCGTGCACCTCCAGCGCGCGCAAATCCCGCTCGCTGAAGCGGGCATCAGCGCGAATCTTAATGTAATCGGCGCCAGCCGCCGCATCCGCCAGGATCCCGTCGGACTCAAAGACCCGCACCACCGGCTCATCCGCCTCACCGAACACGCCATTCAGGCGCGCCTGCAGCAACGCCACCGCCTCGCTGGCCGACAGATTGCGCGCCTCTTCACGCAGATCCCCACGCCCAGCGATGTTGTCGAGGAAGGTCGAGAACATCAGGCCAAGATCCGCTAGCGTCGGGTCACCGGCATGGAAGGCGTCCGAGGCCGAGCCGTACAACTCCTGGGAGATCAAGCCGAAATCCGCCGTCCCGCGCGCTTCCAGCATACGGATCACCATGCGGTATTCCCGGCACATGCGCCGCATGATCTGCCCGACCGGACTGAATTGCCCCAGCTGACGGGTGATGTCACGCTCGATCTGCTGGAAGCGCTGCTTGCGCTCGTCGGCATCAAAGGACAGGGGCCGGCGCTGATAATACTCGCGGCCCACCTCCGGCAAGGCCCGACCACCTGCGGCGAGAAAGCGCAGACGCACCCCCTCATCCCACTTGATGGCATCCAGCACGCGGATGGGCGTCTGTGCCTCGACCAGGCGGTCGGACAGCGCACGGATGGTCTGCTGATACTGGCGATCCGCCTTGCGGCTCATGGACGCGGCTCCTGCGGCATGGGTCGGTTGCGCAGCGACGAGCCAGGCCCGCCGCTGCGCTGGCAGTGTGACGCTTACTGCTCCGGACGCATGTGCGGGAACAGGATCACGTCACGGATCGACGGCGAGTTGGTCAGCAGCATCACCAGACGGTCGATGCCGATGCCCTCACCGGCGGTCGGCGGCATGCCGTATTCCAGGGCGCGGACGAAGTCGGCATCAAAGTGCATCGCCTCATCGTCACCGGCATCCTTCTCCGCCACCTGGGCGTGGAAGCGCTCGGTCTGATCTTCCGCGTCATTCAGCTCGGAGTAGGCATTGGCAATCTCGCGCCCGCCAATGAACAGCTCGAAGCGGTCGGTGACATTCGGGTTGTGATCGTTGCGGCGGGCCAGCGGCGATACCTCGAAGGGGTACTCGGTGATGAAGTGCGGCTGCTCCAGCTGGTGCTCGACCAGCTCCTCGAAAATCATCACCTGCAGCTTGCCCAGCCCTTCGTGACCAAGCACCTTGGCACCGGCTTTCTTGGCAATCGCACGCGCCTTTTCGACGTCATTGAGGTCGTCGGCGGTGACGTCCGTGTATTTGAGGATCGAGTCATACACCGACAGACGCACGAACGGCTCACCGAAGTGGAACACCTTGTCGCCGTAGGGCACATCGGTGCTGCCGAGCACTGCCTGGGCCAGCTCGCGGAACAGCTCCTCGGTGAGGTCCATGTTGTCTTCGTAATCGGCGTAGGCCTGGTAGAACTCCAGCATGGTGAACTCGGGGTTGTGCCGGGTCGACACGCCCTCGTTGCGGAAGTTGCGGTTGATCTCGAAGACCTTCTCGAAGCCGCCGACCACCAGGCGCTTGAGGTACAGCTCCGGCGCAATACGCAGGAACATCGGCATGTCCAGCGCGTTGTGGTGGGTCTCGAACGGCTTGGCCGCCGCGCCGCCGGGGATGGTCTGCAGCATCGGAGTTTCCACTTCAAGGAAGCCGCGCTGGTTGAGGAACTGGCGGATATGGGCGATCACCTGCGAGCGCACGCGGAAGGTGTGACGCACCTCCTCGTTCATGATCAGGTCAACGTAGCGCTGGCGGTAGCGGGTCTCGGTGTCGGTCAGGCCGTGGAACTTGTCCGGCAGCGGGCGCAGCGACTTGGTCAGCAGGCGGGTTTCCTGCATGTCCACATACAGGTCGCCCTTGCCGGAGCGCGCCAGCACGCCGGTGGTGGCGATGATGTCGCCCATGTCCCAATGTTTGATCGCTTCCAGCGTCTCGGCCGGCAGGGTCTTGCGGTTGACATACAGCTGGATCCGCCCGCTGCAATCTTGAATCACGATGAACGCACCGCGGTTGAGCATGATGCGCCCGGCCACGCTGACCTTGATCTGCTGGCCTTCGAGTGCTTCCTTGCTGGCCTCGGCGTACTGCTGCTGCAGGTCACCGCACAGGGCGTCGCGGCGAAAATCATTGGGGAAGGCAATCGCCTCGCGCTCGCGCACGGCAGCCAGTTTTTCCTTGCGCAGGGCGATCAGCTTGTTTTCTTCCTCGCGCAGGGCATGCTCGTTCAGCGGTTGTTCGCTCATGATCGTTGGGTTTCCATCACTGATTCGTGGCCGCGCCGGGCGCGGATAGCAAGGGGCACCCGCCCGCAGGCGGACGGGTGGCAGGGACTCAGAGTCCCTGCTTGAGGCTGGCTTCGAGGTACTCGTCCAGGTCACCGTCCAGCACGCGGTCGCAGTCACTGCGCTCAACGCCGGTGCGCAGATCCTTGATCCGCGACTGATCCAGCACGTAGGAGCGGATCTGGTGGCCCCAGCCGATGTCCGACTTGGTCTCCTCCAGCGCCTGCGAGGCCTCGCGGCGCTTCTGCACCTCCAGCTCGTACAGCTTGGCGCGCAGCATCTTCATCGCGGTGTCGCGGTTGGCGTGCTGGGAGCGCTGGTTCTGGCAGCTGACCACCGTGTTGGTCGGCACGTGAGTGATCCGCACCGCCGAGTCGGTAGTGTTGACGTGCTGACCACCGGCACCCGAGGAGCGGTAGGTATCAACACGCAGGTCGGCCGGATTGATCTCGATCTCGATGTTGTCGTCGATTTCCGGCGAGGCGAACACCGCGCAGAACGAGGTATGGCGACGGTTGCCGGAGTCGAACGGGCTCTTGCGCACCAGGCGGTGTACACCAATCTCGGTACGCAGCCAGCCAAAGGCATACTCGCCGCGCACATGCACGGTCGCGCTCTTGATCCCGGCGACCTCGCCCTCGGAGAGTTCGACAATCTCGGCATCAAAGCCGTGCTTGTCGGCCCAGCGCAGGTACATGCGCAGCAGGATATTGGCCCAGTCCTGCGCCTCGGTGCCGCCGGAGCCGGCCTGGATATCCAGGTAGCAGTTGCTGGCATCCATGTCACCGCTGAACATGCGGCGGAACTCGAGCTTCTCGAGACTCTCACGCAGGCGGGCGACTTCAGCCTCGACATCGGCCACCGCGCCTTCGTCGCTTTCCTCGACCGCCATATCCAGCAGGTCGCCGCAGTCGGCCAGCCCACCGGTCAGCTCATCGAGGGTCTCGACAATCTGCGCCAGGGTCGAACGCTCACGCCCGAGGTTCTGCGCGTACTCCGGATTGTTCCAGACGTTCGGATCTTCCAGCTCACGGTTGACTTCGATCAGACGATCCGCTTTCAGATCGTAGTCAAAGATACCCCCTGATGGCCTGGGTACGTTCGGTCAGGTCCTTGATGGCGTTGAGGATCGGATTGATTTCCATGGCAGGCGTCACTCGCGGAAGGACTGGAGAAAAGCCGTCGATTATACGCCGCTCGCGCTGCGCTGGCAGCAGGTTACGCATGGCAGACGCCTGCGCATCCGACTCACCCAAGAGCGCAGCACCGCGGCGCAGGCGCGCGGTGCGTACCCTTGGCGGCCGCTCACTCAGCCGCCCAGCTCAGCCAGCCGGGCGATAAAGCCTGCCTCATCGAGCACGGCAATCCCCAGCTCATTCGCCCGCGCCAGCTTGGAGCCGGCACCGGGGCCGGCGACCACGCAGTGGGTCTTGGCCGACACCGAACCCGCTACCTTGGCGCCCAGCGCTTCCAGCTTTGCCTTGCCCTCATCGCGGCTCATGCTCTCCAGGGTCCCGGTGAGCACCCAGGTCTGCCCGGCCAGCGGCAGACCCGCCACTGCGCGCCGCTCGCTCTGCCAGTGCATGCCAAAGTCACGCAACTGCGCCTCGATGGCCCGCGCGCGCGCCGTGTTGGCGGGCACAGCAAAGAAGCCGCGCAACCCCTCGCGGGCCTTTTCCGTCAGACCCTTGATCGCCTTGAGGCTCAGCCAGTCCTGACTGAGCGCGATCAGCGCTTCCAGATCCTCACCCGCCGCGGCGGCCAGGCGCTTCGCGCCGGTGGCCGCTACGCCGGGAATCTCCAGCCGAGCGAGCAACTCAGCCAGGCGGGCACAGGCCGCAAACTCGGCCTGCAGTTCGCCCTCCTCCTGCAGCAGCACGCCGCGCGCCAGCAGCTGAGTGATGACGGTGCGGTTGTGGGCATCGGCAAAGAAGCTGTGAATCTCATGGGCCACCTCAAGACCGATGTCCGGCAGCCAGGCCAGCACCTCGGGCAGCGCCACGTCAAGACGCGCCAGCGAACCGAGCGCCCGGGCCAGGCGCTTGGCGGTTTCCTCACCGACATCGGGAATGCCCAGCGCGTAAATGAAGCGCGCCAGCGTCGGCCGCTTGCTGGCCTCGATCGCCGCCAGCAGGTTGCGACTCGACAGCTCGGCAAAGCCCTCCAGCGCCAGCACCTGCTCGAAAGACAGGGTGTAGAGATCAGCCGGCGACTGCACCAGCTCCGCCTCCACCAGCTGCTCGACGATCCGCTCCCCCAGGCCGTCGATATCCATGGCCCGCCGCGATACAAAGTGGATGATCGCCTGCTTGAGCTGCGCCTGACAGCGCAGGCGGCCGACGCAGCGATAGATCGCTCCCTCGCTGACCTGCGCGCGCCCCTTGCTGCGCTTGAGCAACTGGGTGCGCTCCACGGCCGAGCCGCACACCGGGCACTGCTCCGGAATATGCACCGCCCGCGCATCCGCCGGACGACGCTCCCGCACCACCTGCACCACCTGGGGAATCACGTCACCGGCGCGGCGAATGATCACCGTGTCGCCAATCATCAACCCAAGGCGCAGCACCTCGTCCATGTTGTGCAGAGTGGCGTTCGATACCGTGACCCCCGCCACCTGCACGGGCTTCAAGCGCGCCACCGGGGTCACCGCGCCGGTGCGGCCCACCTGAAACTCCACGTCCAGCAGTTCGGTCAGCTCTTCGCGGGCCGGGAATTTGTGGGCGATGGCCCAGCGCGGCTCGCGCGCCCGAAAGCCCAGTTCGCGCTGCCAGTCGAGACGCTCGACCTTGAACACCACCCCGTCGATCTCATAGGGCAGCGCATCGCGCTGCTCCCCGATGCGCCGGTAGTAGGCCAGCGCCGCCTCGATGCCCTGCACCTGCTGAAGCTCGGCACTGATCGGCACCCCCCAGCCTTTCAGCGCCGCGAGGATACCGCTCTGGGTATCCGGCAGGCTGCCCTCCACCTGACCAATTCCATACGCACAAAAGCTCAGCGGACGGCTGGCCGTAATCTTTGGATCAAGCTGACGCAGGCTACCAGCCGCAGCATTGCGCGGATTGGCGAAGGTCTTGCCGCCGCTTTCCAGCGCCCGTGCATTGAGGGCATCAAAGCCCGCACGGCTCATATAGACCTCGCCACGCACCTCCAGCACGCGCGGCCAGCCACTGTCCAGCAGGCGCAGCGGGATGTTGCGCACGGTCCGCACGTTGGCGGTGATGTCTTCACCGGTGCTGCCGTCGCCACGGGTCGCGCCGCGCACCAGCACGCCATCTTCGTAACGCAAGCTGACCGCCAGGCCATCGAGCTTGGGCTCACAGACATAGGCCACCTCCGCACCCGCGCCAAACAGATCGCCCGCCGGCAGCTGCTCACCCAGTCCTTCGCGCACCCGACGGTCAAAGTCACGCAGCTCGTCCTCGGCAAAGGCGTTGCCCAGACTCAGCATCGGCACCTCATGACGCACCTGACCAAACTCGGCAAGCGCCTGCCCACCCACCCGCTGCGTGGGCGAATCCGCCGTGATCAGCTCGGGATGCTCGGCTTCCAGCGCCTTGAGTGCGCTGAACAGCCGATCGTACTCGGCATCCGGAATACTCGGCTGATCGAGCACGTAATAGCGATGGTTATGCTGGTCGAGTTCGGCTCGCAGGGCGGCGATGCGCTGGGCGGCAGTGGTCATGGGCAGGCCTCCGTAGAAAAGAACACAGCCCTGCATGGGCAGGGCTGTCTGGTCAGGCGGTCGCGGGGAGCAGAGGACTCAGCGCCGGTTCATCCGCGCTCGTCGCTCATAATCGGCGATGCGCTGGCGGTAGTGCTCGATGGTCTGGCCGGTCAGCACGCTGCGCTGCTCATCCTTGAGGTCGCCCTGCAGACCCTCGGCTAGCCGGCGGGCTGCCTCCAGCATCATGTTGAAGGCTTCCTTGGGATGACGCGGCCCCGGCAGGGTGAGGTAGAAGGTCACGGCACGGGTACTGAAGGTTTCCAGATTGTCCATGTCGAAGGTGCCGGGTTTCAGCGCATTGACCATCGAGAACAGCGGCGTGGTACCACCCAAGCTCTCATAGCGATGGAAAACATCACGCTCACCCAGCGGATCACCGGCACGCAGGCCACTGGCAACGATGTTATCCAGCAGCTGCGGCCCCTTGAAGCCTGTGCTGTCGCGGGAGACCACCGTGATCACCAGCACATCGTCCGGGACCGGAGCTGGTGCTGCCTCACTGCGTGGGGTGCGCTCCTGACACCGCTCGGCCGCTGCAGGCGCATCGCTGCGCAAAGCACTGCTACGACTGGGCAAATCACTGCCAAGCGGTTGCGGACGCCCCTCTTCTGTCCGTGCGCGCTCGAGCTCGGGAGCGGACACATCGGCAGCGGGACGCAGCGGCAGCATCGGCGCGGTGGGCGCCTGGGGTGCCGGCTCGGTCACCGGGCGGGCCGAGACCGGCGCAGGAGAGGCCACCGCAGCCTCGGCCGGTGGCACAGCCAGCGCAGGCTCTGGCGGGCGAGCCGCGCCGCTGAGCGGCGCGGCAGCGCTCGGTGCGTCATCCTCGAGCGCCGGCTCAGCCGGCACCAGCGGCTCGCGGCGCACCGGCGCTTCACGGCGAGGGGCTGGCTCGATCCGTGGCTCATGCTTTTCTGCAGCTTTTTCGCGGCCACGCTCAACCACGCGAGACGGGCCCAGCAGCTCAGGCTCGGCGCTGCTCTCCGAGAGCTTCGTGGCCGAGCGGTCAACCCGCAGCGTGAGCCGATTGCGACTGCCGCGCATGCGGCGCCATCCATCGATAAGGATGCCGCAGATCACGATGATACCGGCGACAATCAGCCATTCGCGCAAACCGAAGTCCATGAAAGACACTTTCCCCCAACTCAGCAATGGGTTGAAACGCGGGCAGCCCCGACTCATTGGTCAAGGGTTATATACCCGGATGCTTCTTTTGCGGCATAAATTAACACGCCGTCACAAATCTATATACGGCCGGCCCTGCATGGTCGTTACGTCAGCTTTCCGCCAATGCCACGGCGGCCTCGACGTCCACCGCCACCAGCCGTGAACAGCCCGGCTCATGCATGGTGACCCCCATCAACTGATCGGCCATCTCCATGGCGATCTTGTTGTGGGTGATATAGATGAACTGCACGGTCTGCGACATCTCCTTGACCAGCCGCGCATAGCGGCCGACGTTGGCATCGTCGAGTGGAGCGTCCACTTCATCGAGCATACAGAAGGGAGCCGGGTTGAGCTGGAAGATCGCAAACACCAGCGCGATCGCGGTCAGCGCCTTTTCGCCACCGGAGAGTAGGTGGATGGTGCTGTTCTTCTTGCCCGGCGGGCGCGCCATGATCGCCACCCCGGTATCCAGAAGATCCTCACCGGTCAGCTCCAGCCAGGCCTGGCCACCGCCGAACACTTTGGGGAACAGCGTACGCAGCCCCTCGTCGATCCGCTCGAAGGTGTCCTTGAAGCGGCTGCGGGTTTCCCGGTCGATCTTGCGGATCACGTTTTCCAGCGTCTCCAGCGCCTCGACCAGATCCTCATTCTGCGCATCCAGATAACGCTTGCGCTCGGACTGCTGCTGATACTCCTCGATGGCCGCCAGGTTGATCGGCCCGAGGCGCTGGATGCGCGTGGCCAGCTGCTCCAGACGCTGCGCCCATTCTGCCTCGTGCGCCTCCTCCGCCAGCCCGGCTAGCAGCTCGGCGAGCTCAGCGCCTTCCTCCTGCAACTGATCCTCCAGCGCCGTGCGCCGGACGCTCAGGCCCTGCCAGTCCAGCCGCTGGGCCTCGAGCTGCCCACGCAGCAGCTGGGCCTGTTGTTCGGCACTGCTGCGGCGCTTCTCGGCATCACGCAGTTCGCGGTCCGCGTCATCAAGGGCCAGACGCGCCAGACGCATCTCCTCATCCACGGCCAGACGCCGCTCCAGCAGCTCCTCAAGGCGCAGCCGCAGCTCCTGTAGCGGCTCATCGCCCTCCTCCAGGTTGAGGCTGAGCTGCTCGCAGCGCTCTACCAGCCGCGCTTCCTGCAGCGCCAGCCGCTCCAGCGCCTGGCGGGTCGAGGCGTGCTGGGCCTGTACCGCACCAAGGCGCACCGCGCGCTGCTGCGCCTGCTCTTGAGCGTGACGCACCTCGGCCCGCCGGTGTTCCAGCTGCTCGCGCAGTCCCTCACGGCGCGCCAAGAGTCCCTCACGTCGCTCGCTGTCACTGGCCATCGCCTCCAGCGCTTCCTGCAGCGTCAGGCGGGCTTCGCCCAGCAGCTCACGCTCGAGCGCATGCTGCTCGCTCAGCTCGGCCAGCTCCTGCGCGAGTCGCTGGCGACGCAGCGCCTGCTGTTCATGACGGGCCTGCAGGGCGGAAAGCCGGGCGCGCTGCTCCCCCTGCAAACGGGAGACGTCCTGAATCTCGCGGCGCAGCTGGTCACGCTGCTGCTCGGCGTGACGCTGGCGCTCCTGCAAGGCGGCCAGCTGCTGCTCGCTCGCGGCCAGCTGCGCCTGCAGGGCCTCACGCTCATCCTGCAGACGGGCCAGCTCCTCGGCACGCGCCAGCACGCCATCATTGGCCTCACGGCCACGGCGCACCCGCAAAAAATGCCGGCCTACCCAGTACCCGTCACGACTGACCAGACTCTCGCCCCCGGCCAGCTCCACGCGCCGCGCCAGCGCTTCATCAAGCGACTCGACCGTGCGTACCCGGCCCAGCCAGGCCGACAGATCCCGCGGTGCCTGCACCTTGTCCAGCAGACTGCCCGGCACGACGGCGCTGCCCGCAGCAGAGCCCAAACGCAGCTCACCCTGGGCGAAGGTGGCCAGATCCTGCGCGGCAAAATCCTCCAGCCATACCGCCTGCAGATCGCTGCCCAGCACGGTTTCCAGCGCCAGCTCCCAGCCAGGCTCCACCCGCAGCCCCTCGGCCAGCCGGGGGCGTTCCAGCAGCCCCTGCGCCCCCAGCCAGTCGGCCACCCCGCTGCCGGGGTCAAGTGCTGCCTGCTGCAGCGCGTGCAGCGAGGCGGCGCGACCATCGAGGCGCTGCAGCTCGCCCTGGATCTGCTGCTGCGCCCGGCTCGCCTGCTGCAGCGCTTCACGCAGCTGCTGCAGATCCTCGATCTGCTGCTCGGCCTCCTGCAGGGCTTCCAGCTGCACCCCCGTCTCGGCCAGCAGCTCGCGCAGCTCATCCATCTGCAGGGCGGCCGGATCATCGCTGAGCTGGCGCTGCTCATCCTCCAGCCGGCGCTGCCGCTCCAACAGCCGCTCCAGCGCCTGCTCAAGCTGCTGGATGCGCGCCTGCTGCACCTCAGCCTCGCGGCGCGGCGCGGCGCTGTGCTGATTGAACGCCTCCCACTGTTCCTGCCAGGCCTGCATCGTTGCCTCGGCCTCCTCAAGCGCGGCATGGCCCTCCTCGGCCGCGGCCTGGGCCAGCGCCTGCTCCGGCTCGAGCAGCGCCAGCTCCTCATCCAATTGAGCCAGCAGTTCATGGTCGTGACGAAGGTCTGCTCCGGTGGCTTGACGGGCCTGTTCGGCCTCGCGCAGATCCTCCTGCCACTGGCGCAGACGCTGCTGGCCATGCTGGATGGCCTGCTCTAGGCGGGCGATATCGCCGCCGACGCCATAAAAGCGCGCCTGCACCTGATGGAACGCCTCAGCGCGCTCATGATGACCGTCGCGCAGCCGCTCGATGTGCGCATCGGCACTGCGCTGCTCGGCCACCAGCGCTTCCAGCGCGACCTCCTGATCGCCGATCACCGCCTGACGCGCCAGCACCTGGGCATCCAGCACCCGCCAGCGCAGAGCCGTCAGCTCGACACGCAGCTGACGCTCCTCGGCGCGGTATTCACGGTATTTTTCCGCCGCCTGCGCCTGACGCTGCAGGCGCTCGAGCTGGCGCTCCAGCTCCTGACGCAGATCGGTGAGCCGCGCCAGATTCTCCTGGGTGCGGCGGATGCGGTTCTCGGTCTCGCGGCGGCGCTCCTTGTACTTGGAGATACCCGCCGCTTCCTCAATGAAATGCCGCAACTCCTCCGGCTTGGCCTCGATTAGCCGGGAAATCATCCCCTGTTCGATGATCGAGTAGCTGCGCGGACCGAGCCCGGTACCAAGAAAGATGTCGGTGATGTCGCGGCGCCGGCACTTGGTGCCGTTGAGAAAATAGGTGTTCTGCCCATCACGGGTGACCCGGCGGCGGATGGAAATCTCGCTCCAGGCGGCGTATTCACCGCCCAGGCTGGCGTCGCTGTTATCGAACACCAGCTCGATGGAAGCCTGACCGACCGGCTTACGGCTGCTTGAGCCGTTGAAGATCACATCGGTCATCGACTCGCCACGCAGGTTCTTCGCCGAACTCTCGCCCATCACCCAGCGCACCGCATCGATGATGTTGGATTTGCCGCAGCCGTTCGGGCCGACCACCGCCGCCATGTTGCTCGGAAAGCTCACCGTGGTCGGATCGACGAACGACTTAAAGCCGGCCAGACGGATGCATTTCAGGCGCACGCAAACTCCCTAGCCGCAGGGCAGCAACAAGGCGACAGGGACAGCGCAGCGGCAGAAACGGAGGGCGAAAGCATCGGGCCAGAGGGGTCGAATCGGCGGGCGTTGCAGTCTAGCACAGCGCCCGAGGCGCCAAGTGCCTGCGCGCAGGCCGGCCGATTTAGACTGTCATCGACGCTGCCTAGACTGTGTCGCTGCCCGTGATTTCAGGAGCCTGCCCGCATGTCAACGCCCTCCTCTTCGGCCACCCGTGCGTGGCCGGTCTTTCTGATTTTCCTGCGTCTTGGACTCACTTCCTTTGGCGGCCCGGTGGCGCATCTGGGCTATTTTCGCGAGGAATTTGTCCAGCGCCGCCGCTGGTTCAATGAGCGCAGCTATGCCGATCTGCTCGCCCTCTGCCAGTTTCTGCCGGGTCCGGCCAGCAGTCAGGTGGGGATGGCCATTGGGCTGTCGCGGGCCGGGCAGGCCGGGGCGCTGGCGGCTTGGCTCGGCTTCACCCTGCCTTCGGCGCTGCTGCTGATCGCCTTTGCCGAGGGGCTGGCGCTGTGGGGCGACCTGCTGCCCGCCGGGCTGGTGCAGGGCCTCAAGGTGGTCGCGGTGGCCGTGGTGGCGCAGGCGGTCTGGGGCATGGGGCGCAGCCTGTGCCCGGATGCACCGCGCCTGTCGCTGATGGCGATGGCCTGCTGCGCGGCGCTGTTCTGGCCGCATGCCGGCGGGCAGATCGCCATTATCCTCGCCGCCGCACTTGTCGGCCTACTGCTGCCGCGCAGCGATCGGGACGGCTTCCATGAGCCGCTGCCGATCCGTCTGGGCCGGCGCAATGCGCTGTTCAATTTGCTGCTGTTTTTCGCCCTGTTGCTCGGTCTGCCGTTGCTGGCCGCGAGTAGTGACAGCGCGGCATTGCAGCTCGCCGACACCTTCTACCGCGCCGGTTCGCTGGTGTTTGGCGGCGGGCATGTGGTGCTGCCGCTGCTGCAGGCCGAGGTGGTGCCCAGTGGACAGGTAGCGGCTGAAACCTTCCTCGCCGGCTACGGCGCCGCACAGGCGGTGCCCGGCCCGCTGTTCACCTTTGCCGCTTTCCTTGGCGCGGTGCTCGAGGGTGAGGTCGGTGGCTGGCGCGGCGCGCTGCTGTGTCTGGTGGCGATCTTTCTGCCGGGCTTTTTGCTGGTCAACGCCGCGCTGCCGTTCTGGGAAGGGCTGCGCCGCCATGCCCGGATGCAGGCGGCGCTGTCCGGGATCAACGCGGCGGTGGTCGGCCTGCTGCTGGCCGCCCTCTATCAGCCGGTCTGGACCGGCAGCATCCGGGAGGCCCACGATTTTGCGCTGTGTCTCGCGGCGTTCATGGCGCTGACGGTATGGAAGCTGCCGGCCTGGCTGGTGGTGGGCCTCACGGCGCTGGGCGGTGTGCTGCTCGGCTGAGTCCGCACGCCGGATGGGCGGCATCACGGACTGCCGCCCGGCTCGCCCCGCCGAGCGTTATGGACTGTTCAGTCGCGGCGCCACTCCCCGCGACGCTCCTCGCGGCCTTCGTGATGCGGCATCTCATCGCGCTGGCGCCGCTCACGGTAGGCCTCGCGGCGAGCCTCCCGAGCTTCACGGCGGGCCTCCCGGTCCGTGTGTTGTGCACGCCAGCGTTCGGACTCCTGATGCTGCACCTGACGCAGCTGGCGCTGACGCTCCTCCAGACGCTGGCGCTCGCGCTGCATCTCAAGGCGCTGCTGGTGAACCTGTCGGCGCTGATGCTCCAACTGACGCCGTTCGGCATCCTGCTGTTGACGCTGCCATTCCCGCTCACGATGCAGACGCTGGCGCTCATGCTGCAGGCCGTGCAGCGAGCGGCGCTCGGCTTCGCGGTACTGGCCATGCCGGTGGCGCAGCGGCGCGGGCAGGTGCCGGGCATCGAGACTGCGCCACGGTCCCTGCATCCGCGGTGCCTGCCCCCAGCGGCCGTTGCTCCAGCGCAGGAACAGGCCATCGTCGCGGTAATAAAGGCTTGGCTCGCGGGCACTGGTATACAGACGCAGATCCGGCTGCCAGATCCAGCGCCCGCTCGGCGGCGGCGGATAGTAGCCGGCGTAGCTGCGGCGCAGCTCGCTCGAATAGACACCGTCATCACCGTAATGCATGCGGTAATCGGCGGCCGGCACAGTGCACGCGGTCAGCGGCAGGACCAGCGCCAGCAGGCAGGAAAGGGCTAGGGGCTTCACGAATCCGGCTCCATGGCAGGTTGCCCTGCCTGATGCGTTGAAAGGGGCATCCGCCACGGCCGTGGCCCTGACGATGCTGGACGATTCGACCACGCCGGCTGCAACAGGTTGCAGTGCCACCGCGGGCAATGGAGACTGCGACCCTCTGCACTCAAGCCCCGAGGAGCCCCGCATGCCCACGGCCTATCGCAGCGCCCTGCTCTACAGCCTGGAGGATCCGGCCAAGGTCGGGCGGGCAGCCAGCTACCGCTACCTGGAGGACGGTCTGCTGCTGGTCGAGGACGGCCTGATCCACGCCTGCGGCCCGGCCGATGAGCTGCTGGCCAGTCTGCCGCCCGGCACCCTGGTCCAGCACTGGCCGGAGGGGCTGATCGTGCCCGGCTTCATCGACACCCACATCCATTACCCGCAGACCGGGATGATCGGCGCCGCCGGCGAGCAGCTCCTTGACTGGCTGACCCGTTACACCTACCCCGCCGAGCAGCGTTTTGCCGACTATGCCTACGCCGAGCGGGTGGCGCGGCTCTTTATCGCCGAGCTGCTGCGCAACGGCACCACCACGGCCCAGGTGTTCGCCAGTGTGCATCCCGAGTCGGTAGAGGCCTTTTTTACCGTCGCCGCCGAACTGAACCTGCGCATGCTCTGCGGCAAGGTGCTGATGGACCGCAACGCACCGCCCGAGCTGTGTGACAGCGCCGACAGCGGCTACGCGCAGAGCCGTGCGCTGATCGAGCGCTGGCACGGTCATGGTCGCCTGGGTTACGCCGTCACCCCGCGCTTTGCCGGCAGCTGCAGCAGCGAACAGCTGCGCCGCGCCGCGCAGTTGCTCGAGGAATTTCCCAGCGTGCGCCTGCACACCCATCTGGCAGAAAATCGCGCAGAAATTGCCTGGATCGAAAGCCTGTTCCCCGACTGCGACAGCTACCTGGACATCTACGCCCGCCACGGCCTGCTTGGCCCGCGTTCACTGTTCGCCCACGCCATCCACCTCGACGAGCATGACTGCCAACGCCTCGGCCAATGCGGGGCGGCCGTGGCCTTCTGCCCGACCTCCAATCTGTTCCTTGGCAGCGGCCTGTTTGATCTGGCGCGGGCCGAACGTCTGCAGCTCAAGGTCGGCATCGGCAGTGATATCGGCGCGGGCACCAGCTTCTCGCTGCTGCACACGCTGGGCGAGGCCTACAAGGTCGAGCAGCTGCAGGGCCGTAGCCTCGATCCGTTCAAGGCCCTGTACCTGGCTACCCTGGGCGGTGCTCGCGCGCTGGGCATGGAGGGCCAGGTGGGCAGCCTGGCGCCCGGTCACGAGGCGGACTTTGTGGTGCTGGATGTGCAGGCCACACCGCTGCTGCGTTTTCGGCTGGAGGAGTGCCAGGATCTGGCCGAGCGTCTTGCGGTGTTACTGACCCTGGGCGATGACCGGGTGGTGCAGGAAACCTTTGTGGCCGGGGTATCCCGGCATCGGCGCGAGGGCTGAGGCCCGTCAGCCCTTGAAGCCCTTGGCGACGAAGTACACCTCGCTGGAGCGCGAGCGCGAGGCATCGGGCTTGCGCACCACGACTTTCTCAAAGGAGCTGCGCACGTCTTTCAGGTAGGCATCCGAGCCTTCGCCCTGGAACACCTTGACCGCGAAGTTGCCGCCCGGCTTGAGCACCCGGCGCACCATGTCGAGCACCAGCTCGACCAGATACATCGAGGCGGCCTGATCGGCAGCGGCCACGCCACTGATGTTCGGCGCGATATCGGAGATGATCAGGTCCGGCTGGCGGCCATCGAGCTTGTCGAGCAGCTGCTGGAAGACCTTGTCATCGGTGAAGTCGCCCTGGATGAAATCGACGTTCTCCAGCGAGTCCATCGGCAGGATATCGCTGGCCAGCACCCGGCCCTTGTCGCCGACGACGCGCCCCGCCACCTGCGACCAGCCGCCGGGCGCCGAGCCCAGATCCATGACCAGCATGCCGGGGCGGATCAGCTTGTCCTTCTCGCTCAGCTCGAGCAGCTTGTAGGCGGCACGCGAGCGGTAGCCGTCCTTCTGCGCCTGTTTGACGTAGGGATCGTTGACGTGTTCTTTCAGCCAGCGGCTACTGCTTTTGGAGCGTTTCATGAGGGGATCAACCAGAAAAATCGGGTGAGAAGCCGGCCAGCGCCTCAGGCAGCGGACCGCAAAATGGCTGCAAGTATACGCCGAGCGGACGGTGCGAGGCAGCGCCCGCTGCCGCGCGGCCTGACAGGGGCAGCGGCGATCGCTACAATCCGCGCCTCACCCCGCCCCTCTTCCTTTGCCGGAGTCACCGGCCAGGCCTACCGTCATGATCCGCATCACCGAACTGTCCCTGCCCCTCGATCACTCACCCGAGGCGCTGCGCCAGGCCATTGTCAAGCGTCTGGGCATCCCGGATGCCGACCTGCTGAACTTCAGCGTCTTCAAACGCAGCTACGATGCGCGCAAGAAGAACAGCGTCATCCTGTTCATCTACATCATCGACCTTGAAGCCCGCGACGAGGCATCGATCCTCGCGCGCCTCGCCGATGACCGAAACATCCGCCCGGCCCCGGACACCCACTACTACCCGGTGGCCCAGGCCCCGGACGGTTTGAGCGAGCGGCCGCTGGTGGTGGGCTTTGGTCCCTGCGGCCTGTTTGCCGCCCTGCTGCTGGCGCAGATGGGCTTCAAGCCGATCGTGCTGGAGCGCGGCAAGGACGTGCGCCGGCGCACCAAGGACACCTGGGCGCTGTGGCGCAAGAAGACCCTGACCGCCGAATCCAACGTGCAATTCGGCGAGGGCGGTGCCGGCCTGTTCTCCGACGGCAAGCTCTACAGCCAGATCAAGGACCCGAAGTTCTACGGCCGCAAGGTGATGCACGAATTCGTCCGTGCCGGGGCGCCGGAAGAGATCATGTATGTCAGCAAGCCGCACATCGGCACCTTCCGCCTGACCGGTGTGGTGTCCACCATGCGCGAGGAGATCATCGCCCTGGGCGGCGAGGTGCGCTTCGAGAGCAAGGTAAGCGACCTGCTGATCGAGGATGGCCAGCTTGAGGGCGTGGTGCTGGAAAGCGGCGAGCAGCTGCACAGCCGCCATGTGGTGCTGGCGCTCGGCCACAGCTCGCGCGACACCTTCCGCATGCTGCACCGCCAGGGCGTGTTCCTCGAAGCCAAGCCGTTTGCCGTGGGCTTCCGCATCGAGCACCCGCAGTCGATGATCGATCAGGCGCGGCTGGGCAAGTACGCCGGTCATCCGGGGCTCGGTGCCGCCGACTACAAGCTGGTGCACCAGGCCAGCAATGGCCGCGCGGTATACAGCTTCTGCATGTGCCCGGGCGGCACCGTGGTGGCCGCCACCTCCGAGCCGGAGCGCGTGGTGACCAACGGCATGAGCCAGTACTCGCGCAACGAGCGCAATGCCAACGCGGGCATCGTCGTCGGCATCAACCCCGAGCAGGACTTCCCGGGCGGCCCGCTGGCCGGCGTGGAATTCCAGGAGCACCTGGAGTCGCGCGCCTACGAGCTGGGCGGGCGTGACTACTGCGCACCCGCACAGCTGGTCGGCGACTTTATCCGCGGCGTGCCGTCGCGCGAGTTCGGCGAGGTCGAGCCCTCCTACAAGCCCGGCGTGCGCCTCGGTGATCTGGCGCCCTCACTGCCGGACTACGCGATCGAGGCGATCCGTGAAGCCCTGCCGGTATTTGGCAAGCAGATCCGCGGCTTTGACTGTGACGATGCGGTCCTGACCGGCATTGAGACCCGCACCAGCTCGCCGGTGCGCATCACCCGCGACCCGGAAACCCTGCAGAGCCTCAACCTGCGCGGCCTGTACCCGGCCGGCGAAGGGGCCGGTTACGCAGGCGGCATCCTCTCGGCAGGGGTAGACGGCATCAAGGTCGCCGAAGCGGTCGCCCGCTCGATGCTGGCCGCGCTCGAAGCAGCCCCCGTGCAGAGCCATTGAGTGCCGATCTGATGAAACTCGACGACATCAAGAAGCTACAGCAGAAGAAGTACCGGAGCGAGTTCGGGCATTTTCTGGTCGAAGGCGAGCACCTGCTGCTGGAGTTGTACAAGGCCGCAGCGCACGACCCACGCCTGCTGCGCAGCCAGTTGTACGTGACCGCTGCGTATGAGCATTGGCCCAGCCCGCTGCGCCGTCACCTGATCACTGATCGGCAGATGGCGCAGATTGCAGGCACCCAGACCCCGCAAGGGATTCTGGCCGTGGTGCCGCTGCCGGATGCCGGCACGCCAGCCGGCGCCCCGGCGGCAGGTGAGCGCGCCATCTACCTGCATGAAATCCAGGACCCCGGCAACCTTGGCACCATCCTGCGTAGCCTGGCCTGGTTCGGCGGTTTTCGCTGCCTGCTGAGCCCGGGCAGTGTCGATCCATACAACCCCAAGGTAGTGCGCGCCAGCATGGGCGCGATCTTCCACACCCCGCTGGAGCTGGAGGTGACGCTGGAGGCACTGCACGCGCGCTTCCCACGGATTGCCTGCCTGGACATGCAGGGTGAGCCTGTGCAGTCCGCGGCATTTCGCGACTTTGATTGCTACCTGTTCGGTAACGAAGCCCGCGGCGTGCCCCGCGAGCAGCTCGCTGCACTCGGCGCCCGGCCCTTCACGATTGGCGGCTGCGGCAGCATCGAGTCACTGAACCTGGCCTCGACGGTCAGCCTGTGTGCGTATGAGTTGAGTCGCTAAGGCGTTCGTTGCACCACCACATACCCCGCTTCGACCTCGCGGCGGAAAGCCTCAGGAATCTGCGCCCAGTCGACCACCTGGACAATGATCGGCAGGTTGCTGTCGGAGAAGGCTTCACGAAGTGCGCCGAGGCGGGTATCTGGCTGATCGGGCGCCGCAGGATGGCTCAGCACCAGATCAAGGTCACTGGCTTCGTAGCTGCCGCCGTTCACCCGGCTGCCATAGGCCCAGACCTCAGCATCAGCCACATGCTGGCGCAGAATCTGCTGCACCATCGCCAAATAGCGCGGTGGCAGTTCTAGCTGCTTGCGATCAAGCCTGGGCATGCTCGCTGTCCTTACCGAGCCGGTCATCTAGCACCGCGGCCAGTTCGCTGACATCGTCGAGAAAGGCCGGTAGCAGTACCAGTGTTTCCTTGGCGAAGCCCTCGCCATAGTCGTGGGCGGTATTGTTGCGATTGTCGCGGTAGGCAAACCAGCGCTCCACCGCCTCAACACCCATCAGCCCGTGGCTGGCAGCCAGCCGCAAGACATCCTTGATCGGCAAGTCATTGAGCTTGCGCGCGCCATGACCAAATTCGCGTAATGCCTTGCGCAACAGCTTGAAGGCTGTTTCCTGAACCAGCTCGTAACCCTTGACAATGGCATTGCGGAAAACCTCCTGCTCGATGCTGCCAGGTTCAGCACGGGCATACAGGTCGAGGGAGGAGCGCAAGGTGCGGATACAGCGCTCAAGGTGCTCGGTATTCAGATAGATCACCGCTGGACTCCTCCGAAAAAGCCTATGCAGGGCATGAGTGGTTGCCATGACGACCACGCCAGGTCGCTCGCCCACAGAGCGACCTGACGTTGTGCCGGGACATTACCCGCTGCCGTAAACCTACCGCACCTCAGGCGTATCAATCACCAGCACCTGGGTGCTGCTCTCAGCGGTCTTGACCGGTGGCAGGTCGCCGAACCACTCCCCTTCAGTCGGGCTGCCGGCGCGGGAGATGCGCGCGACCAGCTGCACTTCGGGGAAGCCGGAGAGCTTGAGCTGCGGCATCATCGCATCACTGTCGGAGAGGCTGACCTCCGCCGGCAGGTCCGCCACCGTCAGGCGCTTGGCTGCCAGCGGCATCGGCGGGCCGGAGGCGGCGCGGGCAAAGACGAACACCGTATCGCCCGGCTGCACCTTGTCAGCCAGCTCAGCAGCCAGGCTGACCTTGACCTTCAGTTCCACCGCTGGCACCGCCGCCGCAGGCTCCGGTACAGACTCACCACGGGCAATCAGCTCCTCGCGGGCGCGGGCGATGCCGCCCTCGATGGCGGCGCGGGATGGATCATTGGCCGCCAGCAGCGCCGCCAGCCGCCCCCAGTATTCGATGGCCTCGGCAAAGCGCTGCTCCTCAAAGGCAGCCACGCCGAACAGGCCGAGCACGGTCACATCCTGAGGGTCCTGCGCGAGCACTTCCTCACCCAGCTGACGGATTTCCGCGGTCAGGCGCTGGTTGCCGGCAAAGTACAGCGCCTGCGCCCACTGGGCGAGCAGCTCAGGATGCCGGCCAGCCTTGTCAACGGCCTGGGCAAAGGCACCCGCGGCCTGCTGTGGACGCTGCTGGCTCATGTAACTGCGCCCAAGGAAGTACCAGGCCTCAGCGTTATCCGGCTGCGCCTTGACCGTTGCCTCCAGGCGCGCCACCGCCTCTTCCAGGGTCTGCGGCGCCTGGGCCATCTCCTGACGCAGCGTGAGCGCAGCGCTGGCCCCCCACTGCAGATAAAGGCCGGCGGCCACCACCGGCAATAGCAGGCTCAGTGCCAGCGGCAGCCAGCGCCCGAGCGGGCTGCGCACCTGCAAACCGCCCTTTTCGGTATCAGCCAGCAGCTCGCGGGCCGCCTCGCTGCGGCCCTGCTCCAGCTGGGTGCTGTCCAGCGCGCCAGCCGCATACTGGGCATCCAGCTCGGTAATGCGCTCCTGATAGAGCGCTACATTGAGGGCAGTGCGGTCTTCTTCAGCCTGCGCGCGTTGGCCGCGCAGTACAGGAATCAGCAACAGGGCGAGGGCCGCCAGTAGCAGAACGGCGGCAGCCAGCCAGAACGTGGTCATCAGCGATCAGCCTTGTGGTTGAGCAGGTGGTCGAGGCGCGCACGCTCCTCGGCGGAAAGATCATGGGCTGCCGGCGCTGCGGCCCCCGCGGCACTGGCGCGGCGCCGACGTAGGACGATGCCGCCCAGCACCAGCAGGCCACCGCCCAGCATCAGCCAGGGCCCGTACCAGAGCAGCCAGGTGCGCGCATTGACCGGCGGGCGATAGCGCACGAAGTCACCGTAGCGATCGACCAGGTAATCGACGATCTGCTCGTTGCTCTGCCCCTCGCCGAGCATGCGGAAGATCTCGCGGCGCAGATCCATGGCGATCGGCGCATCCGAATCAGCAATGTTCTGGTTCTGGCATTTCGGGCAGCGCAGCTCCTCGACCAGCGTGCGATAGCGGGCGCGCTCGGCGTCATCCCGAAACTCGTAGGTATCCACTGCCGCCTGGGCGCTGAGCAGCACGCCCAGCCCCAGACTGGCAGCCAGCAGGATGTGCTTCATTGGCCAGCCTCATCGAGCAATGCGCGGTACAGCGGCGCCAGTTGTTCACGCCAGACGCGCTCATCGATGGCCCCGACGTACTTGTGACGGACGATGCCGTCCTTGTCGAGCAGGAAGGTTTCCGGCGCGCCATAGACACCCAGGTTGATGCCGAGGCTGCCTTGCGGATCCGCAACGTTCAGGCGATACGGATTGCCCAGCTGGGCCAGCCAGCGCCGCGCCAGCTCGCTGTCATCCTTGTAGTTGACGCCATACACCAGCACGCCTTGAGCGGCCAGACGGTTGAGCATTTCGTGCTCGTCGCGGCAGGTCGGGCACCAGGTGGCCCAGACATTGAGCAGCGCCGGCTGGCCCCGCAGATCCTCGGCACGCACAGTGCGCTGCGGGTCTTCCAGTGAGGGCAGCGCAAAGCTCGGCAGCGGCTTGCCGATCATCGTCGAGCCGATGTCACGGGGATCCAAAAACAGCCCCTTGTAGAGCAGGCCCGCCAGCACCAGAAAGCCCAGCAGCGGCAGGATCAGCAGCAGGCGACGGTTCATGCGCGCACCTCGCCGCCCAGCGCTTCGCTGACCCGCGTGCGGACCTTGACCCGGTAGCGGCGATCCAGCGCGGCCAGCAGACCACCGAAGGCCATCATCAGCCCGCCCAGCCAGATCCAGCGCACATAGGGTTTGACGTGCAGGCGCACGGCCCACGCCCCCTCATCCAGCGGCTCGCCCAGCGCAACATACAGGTCACGCCAGAAACCGGCATCGATGCCCGCCTCGGTCATCGGCATCTGCTGCACGGTGTACAGACGCTTCTCGGGATAGAGCACGGCAATCTCGCGGCCCGCCTCGATCACCCGCACGGTGGCCTTGTCAGCGGTGTAGTTGGGGCCTTGATGAGGACGGGCACCCTCGAAGACGAACTGATAGCCACCCAGCTCCGCCGATTCGCCCGGCGCCATGCGCAGGTCACGTTCGACGGTGTACTGGCTGGACAGCACCACCCCCAGCGCACAGACCGCGATTCCGACATGCGCCATCTGCATGCCCCAGTAACTGCGCGACAGAACCGGCAGGCCCTTGAGCAGCCCCTTGTGGCGGGTCTTGTCGAGGATGTCACGCACACCGGTCAGCACCACCCAGGCACTCAGCAGCGTGGTGGCCAGGACGGCCCAGTGGAAGTCGCCCAGCAGCCAGGCGGCGACAAAGCCGAGCACAGCAGCCAGTACCAGCACCGGACGGAGCATGCCGCCCAGCCAGCGCACCGGGGTGTCCTTCCAGCGCACCAGCACGCCGATGCCAAGGGTCAGCATCAGCAAGGCCATCAGTGGCAGGAACAGCGCATTGAAGTACGGCGGGCCGACCGAGAGCTTGGCGCCGGTCAGGGCATCGAGTGCCAGCGGATAGAGGGTGCCGAGCAGGATGGTCGCGCAGGACACCACCAGGATCAGGTTGTTGGCCAGCAGCAGCGTCTCCCGCGACCACAGGGCAAAGCCCACCTGACTCTTGACCACCGGCGCGCGCAGGGCAAACAGCGCCAGCGAGCTGCCGACCACGCAGAGCAGGAAGATCAGGATGAAGGTGCCACGCTCAGGGTCATTGGCAAAGGCATGCACCGAAGTCAGCACGCCGGAGCGCACCAGGAAGGTGCCGAGCAGGCTCAGCGAGAAGGCGGCAATCGCCAGCAGCACGGTCCAGCTCTTGAACACGCCGCGCTTCTCCGTCACCGCCAGCGAGTGGATCAGCGCAGTGGCCACCAGCCAGGGCATGAACGAGGCATTCTCGACCGGGTCCCAGAACCACCAGCCACCCCAGCCCAGCTCGTAATAGGCCCACCAGGAACCGAGCACGATGCCGATGCCGAGGAACGACCAAGCCACGATGGTCCACGGCCGCGACCAGCGCGCCCAGGCAGCGTCCAGACGCCCACCCAGCAGCGCCGCGATGGCGAAGGCAAATGCCACCGACAACCCGACATAACCCATGTAGAGCATCGGCGGATGCACGATCAGGCCGAAGTCCTGCAGCAGCGGGTTGAGGTCCCGACCATCGGCCGGGGCATTGGGCAGCAGGCGCTCGAACGGGTTGGAGGTGATGATCATGAACAGCAGGAAGCCGACACTGATCAGGCCCATCACGCCCAGCACCCGGGCCAGCATCTCCTCCGGCAATTGGCGCGACAGCACCGCCACGGCAAAGGTCCAGCCAGCCATGATCAACGCCCAGAGCAGCAGCGAGCCCTCATGCGCGCCCCAAACCGCACTGATCTTGTAGAACCAGGGCAGCGCCGAGTTGGAGTTGCTGGCCACATAGGCCACCGAGAAATCATCGATCAGGAAGGCATGGGTCAGGCAGATGAAAGCAAACAGCAGGAAGCCGAACTGCCCCCAAGCCGCCGGCTGGGCCAGCCCCATCCACAGGCGGTCACCGCGCCAGGCACCGATCAGCGGCAGGGTGCCCTGCACCACCGCCAGGCACAGGGCGAGAATCATGGCCAGATGGCCGAGCTCGGGGATCATTGCTCATCTCCTTGCGAGGAGGACGGTTGCTGGGCCGCATCCTGCACCTTTGTACCGGTGGCGTCCTGCCCGGCTGCAGACGGTTTGCTGGCACCGTAGTTGCCGTAGGCGCTGCCCGCAGCGGCCCCGCCTTGCTGGCTGGCTTTCTCCAGGGCCTGGGTGACTTCCGGCGGCATGTAGTTCTCGTCGTGCTTGGCCAGCACCTCGTCGGCAATCAGCACGCCGTCCGCGTTCAGCCGACCGAGGGCGACGATGCCCTGCCCTTCACGGAACAGGTCCGGGAGGATGCCGCTATAGCGGATGGTCACATCGGCGGCGTAGTCGGTGACCACAAAGTCCACCTCCAGCGAATCACGGGAGCGGCTCACCGAGCCCTCCTTGACCATGCCGCCGGCGCGGATCCGCGCACCGTCCGGCACCTCGCCAGCCGCGATCTGGGTGGGCGTGTAAAACAGGTTGATGTTCTGCTGCAGGGCGCTGAGCGCCAGCCCCACGGCCACGGCCAGGCCTGTGAGCAGGCCGAGGATGATGAACAGGCGCTTCTTGCGCTGCGGATTCATTGCTTGCCCTCCCGGCGCAGACGACGCGCCTCTTGCTGCAGGTAGCGGCGGCGTGCCAGAAGCGGCAGCACCACATTGAGTGCCAGGACCGCCAGGCTGACGGCAAAGCAGGTCCATACGTACACGCCATGCTTGCCCATGGCGAGAAAATCGCTAAAGGATTCAAAACTCACAGATGGCGCTCCACTTCGGCTTTGACCCAGCTGGCTCGTGCCTCGCGGCGCAGCACCTCAAGGCGCATGCGCAGCAGCAGGCTGACGGCAAAGAAGGCATAGAACCCCAGCACCATGATCAGCAGCGGAATCCACATCTCCGGCGGCATGGCGGGCTTTTCGGTGATGGTGAAGGTGGCCGGCTGGTGCAGGGTGTTCCACCACTCCACCGAGTACTTGATGATCGGGATATTGATCACCCCAACAATCGACAGCACCGCACAGGCCTTGGCGGCGCTGTCACGATTGCTGATCGACTGGCCGAGGGCAATCACCCCGAAGTACAGAAACAGCAGGATCAGCATCGACGTCAGGCGGGCATCCCAGACCCAGTACGAGCCCCAAGTCGGCTTGCCCCAGATCGCGCCGGTGAACAGGGCGATGAAGGTCATCCAGGCGCCGATCGGTGCGGCGCACTGCAGGGCCACATCCGCCAGCTTCATCTTCCACACTAGGCCAACGATGCCGGCCACCGCCAGCATGATGTAGCAGGACTGGGCAAGGAAGGCTGCCGGGACGTGGATATAGATGATGCGGAAACTGTTGCCCTGCTGGTAATCCGGCGGTGCAAAAGCCAGTCCCCAGACCAGCCCCACCGCCAGCAGCAGCACGGTCGCCACCGACAGCCAGGGCAGCCAGCGACCGCTGATGTCGTAGAACCACTTGGGCGAACCCAGCTTGTGAAACCATGTCCAGTTCATGGGAATGCTCACTTCATTCGCCGACGCTGATCTTCAGGCCGGCTGCGATGGCAAGGGGAGTCAGGGTCACGGCCAGCGCCGTCAGGCTGGCCAGCCAGAGCAGGTGGCCTGCGGCCGGCAGGCCTTGCAGGGCTGCCTGCAGCGCGCCGCTGCCAAGGATCAGCACCGGGATGTACAGCGGCAGGATCAGCAGCGCCAGCAGCAGACCACCGCGCTTGAGGCCCACGGTCAGCGCCGCACCGACCGCGCCCAGCAGGCTCAGGATCGGCGTGCCAAGGAGCAGCGTGGCCAGCAGCACCGGCAGGCAGCGTCCGGGCAGGCCCAGCATCAATGCCAAAAGCGGCGCCAGCAGTACCAGGCTCAGGCCACAGAGCAGCCAGTGTGCCAGCACCTTGGCCAGAACCAGAAGAGGCAGCGGGTGCGGCGAAAGGACCCACTGCTCAAGCGAGCCGTCCTCAAAATCACTGCGAAACAGTCCATCCAACGACAGCAAGACTGCCAGAAGCGCCGCAACCCAGAGCAGCCCTGGCGAGAGGGTCTGCAGCTGCTGGCTCTCGGGGCCGACGGCCAGCGGGAACAGGGCAATGACGATGGCGAAGAACACCAGCGGGTTGAGTAGCTCGGCCGGACGGCGAAACAGCAGGCGCGTCTCGCGCACCAGCAGCTGTGTGAAGACGTTACTCACAGGCCATCCCCCGCCGCGACAGATCCAGCTCGCGATAACCGGACGGGCGCTGCCCGAGGGTGTGGTGAGTGGTCAGCACCACCATGCCGCCGGCTTCGCAGTGCCGGGCGAGGTGGGCTTCGAGCTGGGCCACGCCCTGCTTGTCGAGGGCGGTGAAGGGCTCATCGAGGATCCACAGCGGCGGCGGATCCAGATAGAGACGCGCCAGCGCCACGCGGCGCTGCTGACCGGCCGACAGAGTGTGGCAGGGCACATCCTCAAAGCCCCGCAGCCCTACGGCAGCCAGCGCTTGCCAGATGGCGGTACGGCTGGCCGGCACCTGCAGGGCGCACAGCCAGGCGAGGTTTTCCTCGGGGCTCAGCAGTCCCTTGATGCCGGCCGCATGGCCGATCCACAACAGATTGCGGGCCAGGGTATCGCACTGCTGCTCCAGCGCCTGCCCGCTCAGGCGGATTTCGCCGGCGCTCGGCTGCATCAGCCCGGCCAGCAGGCGCAAGAGGCTGGTCTTGCCGCTGCCATTGGGGCCGGCAATCTGCACCATTTCGCCCGGGCGCAAAGTCATGTCGAGCTGCTCGAACAGCAGCCGCTGGTCACGCTCGCAGGCAAGCTCGCAGGCTTCAAGGAAGGGACTGGTCACAGCATGGCTATCCGTCGGCGCTCCGGGGAGGCCGGCCGTCTGCCGGCCGGGTCGGCGCGCATTATACATAGCCACCCAACGGCCCGATGCGCGGATTTTTCAACAGTGTGTGACCGGCGCTGCGGGCCGAATCGGCTCAGGCCGGCCGTGGACGCGGCTGGTATTGGGCCGCCACCAGATGCTCGATGAAAAACTCCAGGTGCCCGCGCGGATTGGCCGGCAGCGGCCAGCCATCGATGGTCTCGGCCAGCCGGGCATAGGTCTGGGCGATGCGGCTGCGCGGCTGCAGCTCGCAGACCGCCCCCTGGCGCTGCACGGCGCGGCGCAGGGTGTCGTCCTGGGGCACTGCGCCGAGGTAATCCAGCGCGATGCCGTCCAGGTCATCGATCTGCTGCAGCAGGCGCTCATGCAGCGCCCGGCCCTCGGCAGCGTTCTGCGTCATGCTGGCCAGCAGGCGCACCCGGCGCAGCCCCTGAGCGCTGTTCAGGCGGCGCAACAAGGCCAGCGCAGCGGCCCGGGCTGCCGGCTCATCACTGACCACCAGCAGCACCTCGCTGGCCGCGCGCAGCAGGCAGCGCACATCCGCCCCGAGCCCCGGCGAGCAGTCGATCAGCAAGACCTGCGGGGGCTGCGCCAGCGTGCTGAAGGCCTGAATCAGCCCGGCCAGCTGGCGGGCGTCGGGCAGCGGGTCCAGGCTGCTGCCGGCCAGAAGCTGCAGCTCGCCAACCGGCTGGATTGCCTCGGCCAGCGTGCAGTCACCGGCCAGCACTTGCGCCAGGGTGCGCGGCGGCGCCAGGCCCAGACTGACGGCCACCTCCGGCAGGGCAAAGGCGGCATCGACCAGCATCACCCGCCGGCCACGGGCGGCCAGCGAGAAGGCCAAGTTGATCGCCGCCTGGGTCTTGCCGACGCCGCCCTTGCCACTGGCCAGCGCAATCACCTGGACCGGGCTCAGTGGCTTGCTCATGCCTCGTCCTCCTCGTCACGGCGCTGCATGCCGTATTTGCGCATCTTTTCCACCAGCGTGGTACGCCGCAGGCGCAGCCGCTCGGCCGCCCGGGCCACGACCCCACCGGCATCGTCCATCGCCTGCTGGATCAGCACCTGTTCAAGGTTGCCCAGATAGGCCTTGAGGTCCAGCCCGCCCACCGGCAGCAAAACCGGCGAATCCAGCCCCGGCAGGCTGGCCTGACTGCTGGCCGCCACCGGAAGCGCCGTGTCCAGCTCCTCGGACAGGTAGCGATACTTCTTCGGCAGCTCGCCCACCCCGACCACTCCATAGGGATGCATGATGGCCAGACGCTCGACCAGATTGGCCAGCTCGCGCACGTTGCCGCGCCAGTCGTGCTGGCACAGCGAGAGCAGCGCTGCGGAGTTGAAGCGAATCGAGCCGCGCTTTTCATGCTCCAGACGGGCGGTCAGCTCGTTGATCAGCAGCGGAATATCCTCGACCCGCTCACGCAGCGGCGGCAGCTCGATGGTGAAGCGGCTCAGCCGGTAATAGAGATCACTGGAGAACTGTCCGACAGCAATCCGCGGCTCAAGCCCGGGTTGCGAGGCAGCGACAATGCGGACATTCAGGGGCCGCGGCTGGCTGTCGCCTAGGCGCTCGAAGCAGTCCTCCTGCAGCAGACGCTGCAGACGTCCCTGCGCCGAGGGCGGCAGGCAGCCGATCTCGTCCAGGAACAGCGTGCCCCCGGCGGCCATTTCCAACCGCCCGGGCCGCTCATGCAGGGCGCCCGCAAATGCACCCTGCTGATAACCGAACAACTCGCCCTCCAGCACCGCTGGATCAACCGCCGCACAGTTGAACGGCACGAAGGGCTGCTCACGGCGCGGCGAGTGGTAGTGCAGGTTGCGCGCCACCACCTCCTTGCCACTGCCCGGCTCGCCCAGCAGCAGCACGCTGCACTCGGTCTGTGCCACCTGCTGCAGCTGCTCGCGCACCTCCTGAATGGCGCGGCTGGTACCGACCAGGCTGCGGAACAGGTTCGGCTCGCGCAGCAGGCCGCGGTCACGGTCCCGGTCATAGACCTGCCGGTACACCTGCACGCGGTGCAGGGCATCGGTCAGCTGGCTGTAGCTGGGCGGCATGTCCAGCTGGGCCAGCACCCGGCGGCGCAGCTCATCGGGCCAGCTGGCGTACTCCTGCGCTCCAAATAGCAGGATCGGCAGGTGCTCGACCGTCCCGCCGAGCTGGCGCAGCAGCCGCAGCCGGTGACTGGCCTGCCGCGGCCCGAGCAGCAGGCAGGAAAGCACCGGCGCGCCCTGGGCCTGCCATTCCGCCAGCACGTCCTCGCCCTGGCAGATCAGGAAGGGCTCGCCGAGAAACTCGAGGATCACCGCCAGGTCATGGCAGCGCTGGGGGTCATCATCTATCAGCAGCAAACGGGCATCACGCAGCATGATCGGTCGCACCTGGGGCAGAAAGGGGGCAAGACGACACGCCAAGGCGACCCGTCCCGTATCGGCGGCAGTTAAGCCAAAACCCCGCCAGCAGTCAAATAGATGACGCTTGCCAGGGCGTGTGCCAACAACTCATCACCCAGACAGCGGGCTGCCCGCCGCGCGCGCGAATCGATTAAAGTGCGCACCTGCCTTTGCGAACCCGTCGAGTCCGCCATGTCCCACCGTGACGCCCTGCTTGCCCTGCGCCAGTACCTTGCCAGCCAGATCCTCGGCCAGGAGCGGCTGCTCGATCGCCTGCTGATTGCCCTGCTCGCCGATGGTCACCTGCTGGTCGAAGGCGCGCCGGGGCTGGCCAAGACCAAGGCGATCAAGGATCTGGCCGCCGGTCTGGAAGCAGAGTTTCACCGCATCCAGTTCACCCCGGATCTGCTGCCGGCCGACATCACCGGCACCGAGATCTACCGCCCTGAGGATGGCAGTTTCGTATTCCAGCGCGGGCCGATCTTCCACAACCTGGTGCTGGCCGATGAGATCAACCGCGCGCCAGCCAAGGTGCAGTCAGCGCTGCTGGAGGCCATGGCCGAGCGGCAGGTGAGCATTGGCCGCACCACCTGGGCCCTGCCGCCGCTGTTTCTGGTGATGGCCACCCAGAACCCCCTCGAGCAGGAAGGCACCTATCCGCTGCCCGAAGCGCAGCTCGATCGCTTCCTGATGCACGTCAAGCTCGGCTACCCGGATGCCTCGGTGGAGCGGCGCATCCTGCAGCAGGCACGCGGCGAGGCCCTGTGCGGCGAGACCCAGCCCGAGCAGCGCCTGAGCCAGGAAGCGATCATGGCGGCCCGCCACGAGATCCTCGGCCTGTACATGGCCGATGCGGTGGAGGAGTACCTGGTGCAGCTGGTGATGGCCACCCGCACCCCGGCACGCTTTGACGCCGAGCTGGCCGAGTGGATCGCCTGGGGCGCCAGCCCGCGCGGCTCGATTGCGCTGGATCGCTGCGCACGGGCACATGCCTGGCTGGCCGGGCGCGATTTTGTCAGCCCCGAGGACATCCAGAACGTGCTGTTCGATGTGCTGCGTCACCGCATCATCCTGTCCTTTGAGGCCGAGGCGGCCGGCATCGATCAGGATCGGGTGATCCAGCGCCTGCTCGATGTGGTCGCGGTGGCCTGACGCGCCATGCACGCCTCCCCCGCGATCCCCGGCGTGACGATCGGGCTGGCTGAGCTCCTGGAGATCCGCCATCACCTGCGCCAGATCCAGCTGTTTTCCAAGGATGAGCGGCGCAGCCCGCTGATCGGCCTGCACCAGTCACGCCTGCGCGGACGCGGTGTGGATTTCGACCAGGTGCGGGTCTATCAGCCGGGTGACGATGTGCGCACCATCGACTGGCGGGTCACCGCCCGCACCCGCGAACCCCACACCAAGCTGTTCCATGAGGAGCGCGAGCGGCCGGTCCTGCTGCTGGTCGAGCAGAGTCCGGCGCTGTTTTTCGGCAGCGTGCGCGGCTTCAAGTCGGTGCTGGCGGCTGAAGTGGCGGCGCTGTTTGGCTGGGCGGCCCTGCAGCATAACGACCGGATCGGCGGACTGGTCTTCGATGGCCAGCAGTGCAGCGAAGTGCGCCCGCGACGCAGCAAGCAGAGCCTGCTGCAACTGCTCGGCCGCCTGGTGCGCGCCAATCAGGCACTGGCCAGCGCGCCGCCCGCTGCCTCCCCGGGACATGGCCTGCCCCGGGCCCTGCGCCGGGCCCGCGAGATCCTGCGTCCGGGCAGTCTGGCGCTGCTGATCGCGGACGAGCGCAGCCTGGACCACGCCGCCGAGCAGCAGATCGACCTGCTGGCGCAGCACTGTGATTTGATTCTGGTGCCGATCAGCGACCCGCTCGAACACCATTTGCCGGCGGCTGGTCTACTGCGCTTTGCCGATGCGCAGTGCAGCCTGGTGCTGGACAGCAACGATCCTCGGGTGCGCGAGGCCTGGCAGCAGCAGGCCCGCGAGCGCCAGGCGCGCTGGCAGCGGCTGGCGCAAAAATCCGGCCTGGCGCTGCTGCCCCTCAGCACCGGCCGCCCGCTACTCGAGCAACTGCAGGCGCAGCTGCAAGCCCCGCAACGGAGTCGTCAGGCATGACGGATCGGGAAGCCCTGCTTGCCCAACTGGCCCCCCTGCACCTGCCGGCCGCGCCCTCGCTCTGGCCCCCGGCGCCCGGCTGGTGGCTGCTGGCGGCCATGCTGCTGGGCCTGACCGCCGCCGCGCTGTATCGCTACCGCCTGCGCACGCCCAGCGCCCCGCCCGCTCCGCCCACGATCGATCTGGAGCCTTATCGACAGAGCGCCCTGGAAGCCCTGCAGCAACTGCCGCGCCCCTATGACGGCGCGCCCGCCGGCCCCTGGCTGCAGGCCCTCAATGCCCTGCTCAAACGGCTGTGCCGGGCCCGCTATCCGGACAGCGCCAGCCATACCCTGAGCGGCCGTGCCTGGCTGGCCTTTCTCGACAACCGCTGCCCAGCCGCCGGGCTGACACGCTGGATGATTCTGGTCGAGGGCGGCTACCGTGCGGACTGTCGCCTGGATGACAAGGCCATCGAGGGCCTGCAGCAGGCCGTGGCCACCTGGATCCAAAAACATGCCTGAGTTTGCCTGGCCCTGGGTGTTCGCCCTGCTACCGCTGCCCTGGCTGCTGCGCCGCCTGCTACCGGATGCACAGCGGGACGAGCCGGCCCTGCAGGTCAGCGCGCTGGACGAGCTGGCGCCACCCACCGAACCCCGGCGCACGCCCCTGCTCGGCCCGCCCGTCCGCCAGCTGCCTTATCTGCTGATCTGGCTGCTGCTGGTCATCGCGGCCGCCCGTCCGCAGTGGCTGGGCGAGCCGCTGCCGGTACCCTCCAGCGGGCGCGATCTGCTGCTGGCGGTGGATGTCTCAGGCTCCATGGAGCAGTTCGACATGCGCCATGCCGAGCGCTCGATCAGCCGACTGCAGCTGGTACAGGCGCTATTCGGCCCGTTCATCGAGCAGCGTCAGGGCGACCGGATTGGCCTGATCCTGTTCGGCAGCCGGCCTTACCTGCAGGCACCGCTGACCTTTGATCGCAGCACAGTGCACACCTGGCTGCGCCAGGCACAGGTCGGGATTGCCGGATCACAAACCGCGCTGGGCGATGCGATAGGGCTGGCGATCAAGCGCCTGCGCCAGCGCCCGGCCAACAGCCGGGTGCTGATCCTGGTCACCGATGGCGCCAACACCGCCGGCTACCTGCCGCCGCTGACCGCCGCCCGCCTGGCGGCTGCTGAAGGCATCCGGCTGTACACCATCGGCATCGGCGCAAGCCCCGACGATCTGGAGCAGCTCGGGCCAGACCAGCTGATTCAGGGCCTGGATCTGGATGAGCCCCTGCTGCGCGAAATCGCCGATATTGGCCGCGGCGCTTATTTTCGCGCCCGCAGCGGTCAGGAGCTTAAGGCCATCACCCACACGCTGGATCAGCTCGAACCGGTCGCCCAGGCGCCGCGCCGCGCTTTTCAGATCCACCCGCTGCACCACTGGCCGCTGGCGGCCGCCCTGCTGCTGAGCGTCGGGCTGGCGGTGCAGCGGCACGGTTTGCGCAGGCGCCCGAGGGACTGTTCATGAGCTGGCTGCCCCACCTGAGCCGCCCCCTCTGGCTGCTCGCCCTGCCCCTGCTGGCCTTGCTGCTGTGGCTGCTGTGGCGGCGGCGTCCGCGCCAGAGCAGCTGGCAACGCCTGCTGCCCCCGCCGCTGCAACCCTGGCTGCTGCGCGAGGGGGCCAGCGCGCGGCAGCGCCTGAGCCCCTGGTGGCTGCTCGGCATCGGCTGGCTGCTGGCCGTGCTGGTGCTGGCCGGCCCCGGCTGGCAGCGGCTGGCGCAGCCACTGTCCGGGCGCAGCGAAGCGCTGGTGGTGATGATTGAGCTGACCCCGGATCTGCTGGCGACCGACCTTGCCCCCAGCCGTCTCGAGCAGGTGCGCCGCAAGCTGCGGGACCTGCTGGACGCGCGCGCCGACGCACCCACTGCCCTCATCGTCTACGCCGGCAGCGCCCATGTGCTGATGCCGCTGGCCGAGGATCCGCTCACCGCCCACAACCTGCTAAGCGCCCTGCATCCGCGCCTGATGCCGCTGCCGGGCCGGCGGGCTGATCTGGCCGTCGAACGGGCCCTGGCACTGCTTGAGCAGAGCGCCAACGGTCACGGCCAGCTGCTGCTGCTGACCGGCCAGCTGAGTGCTGAAGAGCGCGAGGGCCTGCGCCGTCAGCGGGCCGCACACCCGCAGCGCCTGTCGATCCTCGGTGTCGGCACGCTGCAGGGCGCGCCCATCAGCGACCCGCAAGGCGGCCTGCTACGTGATCAGGACGGCGCCATCCGCCTGCCTCGCCTGCAGGAAGCAGCATTGATTGCCAGCGCCGACGCCTATCAGCGCCTGAGTCTTGATGAGCGCGACCTGCAGGCGCTGGGCCTGCTGACGCCCTCCCCGCTCGGCCAGTCCAGCACAGGCCACCCGCCGCAGACCAGGCAGGTCTGGGCCGATCAGGGGCACTGGCTGCTGCTGGCCCTGTTGCTGCTGGCCGCCTGTGGCGCGCGGCGCGGCTGGCTGCTGGTGCTGCCGCTGCTGGTGCTGCCGCCGGGCGCCGAGGCCGCTGACCTTGAGGCCCTCTGGCGGCGTGCTGACCAGCGTGGCCTGCGTCTGCTGGAAGCCGGGCAGCCCGAACATGCGGCCCGGCAGTTCCGCGACCCGCACTGGCAGGGCATCGCGCACTTTCGCGCCGGCGACTACGAGGCCGCAGCCGACGCCTTCGCCAGCGCCGCGGGTGCCGTGGCCCATTACAACCGCGGCACTGCCCTGACCTTTGCCGGCGACTACGAGGCCGCGCGCCAGGCGTATCGCCAGGCGCTGCGCGACGATCCACAGTTTGAGGATGCCCGCCATAATCTGCAGCATCTGGAGCGCTGGCTCAGCGAGCAGCCCACCCCTGCCCCGCCGCCCCCAGCGCAGACAACGCCGAGCACGGCGGCGGAGCAGCCTGCCGCCAGCCTGCCTGAGCGCCCACCCGCGCATACGCCAGCCGCAGCACAGCCCCTCCCACACCCGCCGCCCACGCCGGCCCCGCGTGCCACCGACATTGCGCCGGCAACCCCCGCGCAAGGCGCGAACGAGGCGCCGCAATCAGCGCCGCTGCACAAGACGACCGAGCCTCCAGCGCTGCCCCGCCCCCTTGAGCGGCCGCTCGATGAGCAGCAGCAGGCGCTCGAGCACTGGCTGCGGCAGATCCCCGATGACCCCGCCGAATTGCTGCAGCGCACCTTCTGGCAGGACCTGCAACAGCAGCAGGAGCGCACCCAATGAGTACCCGCCCCATGAACCCTTGGATACTGCTGATCGTCTGGCTGGCCAGCAGCCTGGTCGAAGCCAGCGGCCTGACCGCCAGCGTGGACCGGCGCAGCCTGACGCTGGGCGAGATCGTCGAACTGCGTCTGGAGGCCGATACAGCCTTGCTGGATGGGCGCCCCGATCTGCAGGCGCTCAGCGCCCAGTTCGAGATCCTGGAAACCCGCCTGCTCGGCCGGGACAGCAAGGACGGCGACGGCCGCCACCGCGAGCAGCTGCTGATCACCCTGCAGCCACGCCTGAGCGGTGAGTTGCGGATTCCGGCGCTGCAGATCGGCGACAAGCGCTCGCAGCCGATTCGCCTGCAGGTCATGGCCGCCCGCCCGCTACAGGCGCCGAGTGAGCTGGCGGCGGTGTTCATCGACGCCCAGCTCGATCAGCCGCGTGTCTATGTGCAGGCGCAGAGCCTGCTGACCCTGCGCATCTTTCACTCGGTGGCCCTGTACGATGACAGCCAGCTCAGTCCGCTGGAAATCGAGGATGTCCACGTGGTCCCGCTGGGGCGCGCTCGCACCTATGAGCAGCAGATCAATGGAGTGCGTCACGGGGTGATCGAGGTGCGCTATGCCCTGTTCCCGCAGCGCAGTGGCACGCTGCAGATTCCGCCACTGCTGTTCAGCGCCACGGCGCTGGAGGAAAGCGGCAGTGTGCCGGGGCTGCGCAGTGGGCGGCCGCTGCAGGTGCGCTCGCCCAGCCTGCGCCTTGAGGTACGGCCGCGCCCGGCCGACTATCCGGCCGACCAGCCGTGGCTGCCGGCACGCTCTCTGCAACTGGAAGAAATCTGGCGCGGCGCCGAGGGCGAAATCCGCGTCGGCGATTCGCTGACCCGCACCCTGCGTCTGCGCGCCGAAGGCCTGCCGCCCGCCCAGCTGCCAGAGGTCGCACAAGGCCCGCTCCCGGAAGGTCTGCGCCGTTATCCTGACCAGCCCCGCCAGCGCGAGCAGTCCGCCAGCGGTGGTCTGATCGGTATCCAGGAGCAGGCCAGCGCACTGGTGCCCACCGGCGCCGGTGACTTCCTGCTGCCGGCGATCGAGGTGTTTTGGTGGAATACCGAAGAGGATCGCCTGGTCAGCAGCCGTCTGCCGGAGCGTCCGCTGCAGGTGCTGGCCAGCCGCTTGCCTGCCGCCCCCAGCGTTACCCCCAGCAGCGTCGAGACAGCGCCCGCAGCCCGGCTCTGGCCCTGGCAGCTGGCCAGCCTGCTGCTGCTGTGCGCCAACCTGCTAACCCTGGCGCTGTGGTGGCGGGCGCGCCGCCAGCCGGCCATCCTGCGCAGCAGTACCCCCAGCGCGCCCAGCACCCGCATCCTGCTGGAGGATCTGCGCCGCGCCTGCCAGCACAATGATGCACAGGCCGCCCGTCAGGCACTGGATGCCTGGGCACGTCAGCAGCCGCATACCTTGGCCGAACTGGCCGCACGCCACAGTGCGCTCAATGTCGCGCTCGATGGCCTGAACGGCGCGCTGTACAGCGAAAGCGGCCCGCGCTGGCAGGGGGAATCGCTCTGGCAGGCCGTGGTCCGGCTGCCTGCAGGCGTTGGGGATGGCGAGCACAACGGGGAGCTACCACCGCTCTATCCACGCTGAACGGTGGTGCCTGGCTGGAGCGGGCGGCGTGATGCCACCCGCCCGTCCCCTCAGGCCAGGCTCTTGCTGAGCACCTCGAACACATCGCTGGACAGCTCGCCGCTGTCGCGGATGCGCTCCAGCTCGCCACGCATCAGCGCCTGACGGGCGCTGTCGTACTTGCGCCAGCGGGTCAGCGGGGTCAGCTGGCGGGCGGCGATCTGCGGGTTCAGGGCATTCAGGGCGATCACCTGATCGGCGAGGAAGCGATACCCCGCCCCGTCCAGACGGTGGAAGTTCACCAGGTTCTGGTTGGCGAAGGCACCGATCAGCGCGCGTACCTTGTTGGGGTTCTTCAGGGTGAAGGCGTGGTGGTGCATCAGCGCCTGTACCCGTTCCAAACCACCCGGCAGCGAACAGCCCGCCTGCACGGCGAACCACTGATCCATCACCAGCGGATCGTCCTTGAAGTGCTCGGCGAACTTGGCCAGCACCTGGGCCTTTTCGGCATCAAACGGCGAGTTGACCAGCACGGCCAGCGCGGCGAGGCGCTCGGTCATGTTGTCGGCATGCTCGAACTGCTCGACAGCCGCGGCCAGGGTCTCGTCGTTGTGCGCCAGCAGCAGGTAGGACAGCGCGATGTTCTGCAGGCTACGGCGGGCAATCTGCGCGGCATCGGCGGCATACAGCGTGCGGCGCGAGGCGTCACGGCAGGCCTGGTAGCGTGCCCACAGCAGGTCGTACAGCTCGCAGGAGATCGCCTCGCGGGCGAACTCGCGGGCGATGTGGATGGCCTCCACGTCAGCCACTTCGCTGAGCTCGGCGAGATAAGCCTCGGCCGGCAGGGCGAGCATCTCGGCGACCATTGCCTGGTCCAGCGTCTCGTCGGCCAGCACCGCGCGCAGCGCCTCGATCAGACGGCCGTCGAGGTGCAGCGGCTCGCCGCGCTGCTGCTGCTCGACCAGCGCCTGCAGCACCTGCACGGCGAGCTGCTGGCCGGCCTCCCAGCGGTTGAAGCCGTCGCTGTCGTGCTGCATGAGGAACATCAGCTGGTCGCGGCCGTAGGGGTAATGCAGCTTCACCGGCGCGCTGAAGCCGCGCAGCAGCGACGGCAGCGGCTGGACCGGCACCTCGACGAAGGTGAAGCTCTGTACCGCCTCGGTCACCGCCAGCACCCGCGAGGTGCCGGCCGCTTCGGCCTCGCCGGCCAGACGCAGCGGCAGTTCGCGGCCGTGGCTGTCGAGCAGGCCCATGGCCACCGGAATGACGAAGGGCTCCTTGCGCTCCTGGCCGGGAGTGGCCGGGCAGCTCTGGCGGAAGGTCAGGGTGTAGGTCTTGGCGTGGGCGTCGTAGCAGTCCTCGACGGCCAGACGCGGGGTGCCGGACTGGGTGTACCAGCGCTTGAACTGGGCAAGATCCTGGCCGCTGGCATCCTCCATGGCCTGGACGAAGTCGTCGCAGGTCACCGCCTGGCCGTCGTGGCGCTCGAAGTACAGATCCGAACCCTTGCGGAACGCCTCGGCGCCGAGCAGGGTGTGGATCATGCGCAGCACTTCCGCGCCCTTCTCGTAGATGGTCAGGGTGTAGAAGTTGGAGATTTCCATGTAGGAATCCGGGCGCACCGGATGGGCCATGGGGCCGGCGTCCTCGGCGAACTGGTGGGTGCGCAGGAAGGCCACGTCCTCGATGCGCTTGACCGTGCGCGAGTTCATGTCGGCGCTGAACTCGGCGTCGCGGAACACGGTGAAGCCTTCCTTCAGCGACAGCTGGAACCAGTCGCGGCAGGTGACGCGGTTGCCCGACCAGTTGTGGAAGTACTCGTGGGCGACCACCGCCTCGACGCGCTGGTGGGCGGCGTCGGTGGCGGTGTCCGGGTGGGCCAGCACGCAGCTGGAGTTGAAGATGTTGAGGCCCTTGTTCTCCATGGCGCCCATGTTGAAGTCGTTGACCGCGACGATCATGAAGATGTCCAGGTCGTATTCGCGCCCGTACACCTCCTCGTCCCACTTCATCGACTTCTTCAGGCTGTCCATGGCGTGCTGCAGCTTGCCGATGTTCTCCGGCTCGACGTAGATGCGCAGCGCCACGTCGCAGCCGCTCAGGGTGCGGAAGCTGTCCTCGATGCACCACAGATCGCCGGCGACCAGGGCGAACAGGTAGGCCGGCTTCATGAACGGATCCTGCCAGGTGGCCCAGTGCCGGCCACCCTCCTCCTCGCCGCTGGCGATCGGGTTGCCGTTGGACAGCAGGATCGGATAGGCCTGCTTGTCCGCACTCAGCGTGGTAGTGAACTTGCTCATCACGTCCGGGCGGTCGAGGTAGAAGGTGATCTTGCGAAAGCCCTCGGCCTCACACTGGGTACAGAACATGCCGCTGGACTTGTACAGGCCTTCCAGCGCGGTGTTGCGCTCCGGGTGGATGCGCACCGTGCTGTCGATGACAAAGCTCGGCTGACTGGGCTGCAGGCTCAGGTGGCTGTCGGTGAGCTGGTAGTCGCCTGTGCCCAGCGGCACGTCATCAAGGTGCAGGGCGAGCAGTTCGAGCTGCTGGCCATCGAGCACCAGCATTGGCAAGCCTTCACCGGCCTCGGGGTTGCGGCGCATGACCAGTTGCGCGTGAACCAGGGTGTGGTCCTCGAACAGCTCGAAGGTCAGGTGGGTCTCATCGATCAGGTAGTCGGGAGCCCGGTAATCCTTGAGATAGACGGTGTTCGGTTGTTCGCTACGCATGGCGGGCTTCCTTAGAGTGGCTGCACGGCCACCTGATAGGCGGTGTATTTGCGGATATTGATCACCCCGGTATCGAGGATCAGGTACTGGCCCTTGATCCCCAGCAGGGTGCCTTCGATGACCGGGGTCTTGTCCAGGTCGAGGCTGACAATCTTTGCCGGGTACTCGGTCACCGGATAGCGGATATCGACCACCTCAGCGTCGGCCAGCGGCTGGATCGCCTGCAGGCCAAAGCGCTGCTGCAGGGCCTCAAGGCCCTCGCGGCAGGTCTCGAACAGCTGCGCGCGCACCGCCGGCAGATCCACCGGTGCGGCATCGCCCTTGAGCAGCGCGCGCCAGTTGGTGCGATCCGCCACCTGGCTGCGCAAGAGATCCTCGACCAGCCCGGACTGCTGGCGGGTGGCCACGCGCAGGATCGGCAGCGCCTGACAGGCGCCCTGATCGAGCCAGCGGGTCGGCAGCTGGGTGGCGCGGGTGATGCCGACCTTCACGCCGCTGGAGTTGGCCAGATAGACCACATGGTCGGTCATGCAGAACTGCTCGCCCCAGGCGGGGTCGCGGCAGGTGCCGGCGTCAAAGTGGCACTTTTCCGGGCTCATGATGCAGCTGTCGCACTGCGCCAGCGTGGTCATGCACGGGTAGCAGTAGCCCTGGGCGTAGCTCTTTTTCGTCTTGCGCCCGCAGTGGCTGCAGTGGATGGCGCCAAGAAATTCAAGGCGCAGACGCTGGCCGAGCAGCGGGTTGAGGGGCAGCTGGCGATCATCGAGGCGCAGGGCATATTGCACCGGCGCCTCGAGGCGCGCTGCCATCTTGGTCAGCGCACCACGTTCGATGACGCCCATCAGTGCAGGGTGTCGGAGCTGGTCGAGGTCTTGAACAGGATGTTCGGCACCTGAATGGCCTTGGACTGGCATTCCTGCGGGCCCATGTAGCCGGTGCGCTCCTCCTCCGGCAGGTTCTGCATTTCCCAGGCGATCATCGCCTGCAGGCACAGCTCCTTCTGCTCCTGGCTGAGCTTGCGGCCATCCGGCCACTTGCCGATTTCCACTGCCAGCTTGAGGTTCTGGTAGATGTCGGCGGTGATGTTCTCGATCATGTCGATGAAGGACGTCATGGCATAAACCTCCGGGGGGCAAGAGTGGGCGATTCTACCCTGAACGGCGGGCCAGCAGGCCAGCCAGCAGACCGGTCAGGCAACCACTGATCAGACCGCCCAGGTGTGCCGCATTGGCGATCTCGCCAAAGCCGAGCCAGGCGGTGACGCCACTCAGGCAGATCAGCAGCCAGACCAGCATCAGGGTGATCACCCCGGAAGGCAGCGCCAGGCGCGGATCGGGCGCCAGACGCTGACGCAGCCAGCAATGCCCGAGCAGCCCGTACAGCACGCCAGAGAGCCCGCCGAACAGGACCGGCCCGCTGTAGAGAAACTCGGCCAGGTTGGAAATCAGGCTGTAAAGCAGCACCAGCGCCAGCAGCCACAGGCTACCGTGTACGCGCTCCAGCCGGCGACCCAGCTCCCAGAACCACAGCCCGTTCATCGCCAGATGTAGCACGCCAAAGTGAATCAGCATCGGCGTGAACAGCCGCCACCACTGCCCCGCGGCCCAGGTCTCAGCCTGCGGCAGCATGTACAGGTACTCACCGGAGAGGCGAAACGCGCTGAAGGTCAGCGGCTGCAGAACCGGCAGAAAGTCGCCGAACCGGCTGAGCAGCGCCACCAGCACGCTGGCCGAAAGGATCAGCAAGGTCACCGGCAGACGCAGGGCGAGCAGGCGGGCGATCATGTATCCAGCGCCATCCCGCCGCCGACCTCGGCCCAGAAGAAGCGCTGCGGCTCGAGCACGCTTTCCTGATCGAGGCGATAAGCCACCAGCTTGCCGCGGCGCACCGCGCTGTAATCCAGGCACGCCAGATTGCGCTGCAGCGGGCGCGGGGTGCCGCGGCACCAGTAATGACCGACGAACAGCAGCGGCTCGTCCTCACCGTAGTGCAGCAGCGCAGCCTTTTGCGCATTGGAGAGTGGCAGGTTGGCCACCTCATCCGGCAGCGCATCGGGCTGGAAGACCAGATCGCCATAGGTCTCGGGCCGCTCGCCCCAGAACTTGGTCCGGAACACCCCGCGGGTGAAACCGTCCCGGCTGGTCAGGGTCATGCCGCCCGGCAGCGGCATGTCGATGCCGCGCAGCAGGCGCTGGATGCATTGGGCGGCAAAGCTGTTCCAGTCAGTGGCCTGCTGCAGAAAGGCCCGATCGACGGTGGCATCCGGGCATTCGCAGCGCAGGCGCTCGATCATCGCGGCGTCCCAGCAGGCATGCACCAGCCGGAAGCGTCCGGCATCCATGCACAGCGGCAGGGTCTGGAACCAGCTGATGAAGTCACGCAGATCCCCCGGATGGCCCTCGAGCTGTTCGAGGGTTTCGCGGATCAGCCGGGCATTGTGCGGGCTATGCTCGCGCACATAACGCCGGCCACTGCCGAGCGGCGCCGGGGTGTGCCAGGCCAGCGCGTACCACTCGTGATTGCCCATCAGGCACAGCGCCTGCCCGGCAGCCACCATGTCATGCACCAGATGCAGGGTCTCGCGGATATGCGGGCCGCGATCGACCAGATCACCGAGAAAGATCGCCATGCGCTCAGGGTGCCGCCACACGCCGCCCTGACGCCGGTAGCCCAGCCCGGCCAGCAGACGCTCGAGCGCCCGCGCACAGCCATGCACATCGCCGATCAGGTCATAACCGCGCGCCGGATCGAGGAACACTATTCTTGCACTCCCAGACGGCTGCCCCAGCCCAGCTTGGTGCGGCAGATCTCGTAGTAGTTGTGCTCGACCGGATGGATCAGCTGCAGCTTCTGGGCTTTCTTGCGGATCGACAGGGTGTCGCCCGGCGCACAGGTGAAGTGGTTCTGCCCGTCACAGGAAATCTGCGGATAGATCTGCAGCTCCGGCGAAACCACTACCTTCAGCTCACTGTTGCCATCCACCACGATCGGCCGGCTGGACAGCGTATGCGGGTACATCGGCACGATGACGATGGCATCGAGCTTGGGGTGCATGATCGGCCCACCGGCCGACAGCGAATAGGCGGTGGAGCCGGTAGGGGTGGCGACGATCAGGCCATCGGCCTTCTGGCTGCAGACGAAGTGGCCGTCGATGTAGAGCTCGAACTCCAGCATGCGCATCGACTTGCCCGGATGAAGCACCACATCATTGAGGGCATCGCTCTGCCCGATCGACTCCATGCCACGCCGCACCTCGGCCTCGAGCAGGAAGCGGCTTTCCATCAAATAGCGGCCTTCCAGCACCTCACTAACCCGTGCTTCCAGCTCATCAGGGCGGATATCGGTCAGAAAGCCCAGGCTGCCGCGGTTGATGCCCAGCACCGGCGTGCCATGCCGCGCCATGGCGCGGGCGGCACCGAGCAGGCTGCCATCGCCACCGACCACGATGACCAGATCACAGATCTCGCCCATCAGCTTGCGGGTACAGGTCTGCATGCCGTGCCCTGGGAGCATCTCGGCGATGCTGTCCTCGAGGATCACATGCAGGTGGCGCTCCAGCAGGAAGCGCTTGAGGCGACGGATGGTATCGAGCACCCGCGAGCTGCCCAGACGCCCGATGATGCCGATGTTGCGAAATTGATCCATGGAGATCCTGCCGGCTTGTCTGTGTAAGTGCGGCGATTATGGGTGATGCTCGCCATGGCGGCAAACCACCTCAGGCACGGGCCAGGTGCTGCAAACGCGCTTGCAGGGCACGTCGCCCCTGCAAACCGCCGCTGTGTACAGCGACGATCCGGGTGCCTGGCCGGATCTCCCCGCGCTGTAGCGCATCACGCAGTGCCAGCAGCAGCTTGCCGGTGTACAGCGGCTCCAGCGCTACGCCGGTTTCCTGCTCGAACGCCTGCATGAAGCGCGCCAGCTCAGCATCAATCCTTGCAAAGCCGCCACGGCTGGCATCGATCAGGCGCGGGAATGTGGCGTGCGGGCCGCCCGCCGCCTGCAGCAGGCGCTGCAGCTGCGCCGATACGCCATGATCGGGCGGTACTGCCAGGGCGCCGACCACCTGCTGCCCTGACGCTGCGCCCAGTGCCAGGCCGGCCAGCGTGGTACCAGTGCCGGCTGCAGCCCAGATCTGGTCTACCCGTGACCAGCCCAGCAGGGCCTTTTGCTGCTCGATCATCGTCACCAGACGGGCACAGCTATGTGCGGCGGCAAGGTTGCTCCCGCCCTCCTCCAGAATCAGAAAGCCCGGATAACGGGCCTGCCAGGGTGCCCAGAAGTCGGCCTGATGGCGCTGACGGTAGCCGCCATAGCCCAGCCAATGCAGCTGCATGCCGTAGCGCGCAAGATCTCGTACGGTCGGGGTGTCCTGTGGATGGCCGCGCAGCAGTCCGACCGTCAGCAGCCCCAGATGCTGGCCGGCCGCCGCCAGGGCGTGCAGATGATTGGAGTGCGCCCCACCCAGACTGATCAGCCCCGGCGCTGCACCGCGCTGCGCCTCGGCCAGGATCGGCGCCAGCTTGAAGGCCTTGTTGCCTCCCCAGCGGGGGTCCAGAAGATCCAGGCGCAGCAGCGCCAGCTCCACCGCAGCCTGCTCTAGCCAGGCACAATCCAGCCGCTGCAGCGGTGCCGGCTGGTCACAACCGGGCAGCAGCGGTGGCAGGGATAACGTAGGAAACATCAGCGCGCCGTCATGCAATCGATGGCGGTGACCATAGGCGGCAACACGCACCAGGGCAAGGGGCTCAGCAATAGCCGGGGGCAGGCGAGGAAGGGATATGGAGCGGCGCCAAAGCAGGCAGGGGAATGGTCTGGCGCAAGAAGCGGAGGAATACTTGGTTGGTACGGGTTCAGCGCAGATGAGGCGCGCGGCATGGACTGCCGCGGCCTGCATCAAGGAAGGGATTCATAGCTCGGTTGCATCCTCTACCACGTCCGGGCAGTCACGCTCGGCTTCGCGCAGGGCCAGCAGTTCTTCTTGATAGTCATCCATGGAAAATCCTCTTGTGGCTGGATGGGTTTCGTCGTGCTTCGACAACGAGTATCAGCCTAAAGATCCGGGATGACGAAAAAGTGACTGTTGCAGAAAGTAAAAAACCCTTCGAGATTGCTCTCAAAGGGTTTTATATGGCGCAGCGGACGGGACTCGAACCCGCGACCCCCGGCGTGACAGGCCGGTATTCTAACCGACTGAACTACCGCTGCGTGTCGGTTGGACTTGCGTCCATGGAACTCTGTTTCACATCTCTGCCTTGGCAGAAATTTTGGGAACACACTTTGTATCTTCCCGAATATGGCGCAGTGGACGGGACTCGAACCCGCGACCCCCGGCGTGACAGGCCGGTATTCTAACCGACTGAACTACCACTGCGCGTCGGCTGGACTTGCGTCCGGTACTACTGTTTTGTGCAAGTTCTGGTGGCTGATGACGGGATCGAACCGCCGACCCCCTGCGTGTGATGCAGGTGCTCTCCCAGCTGAGCTAATCAGCCAGTGCCTTGCGACAGGCGCGAACTTTACGCATGAGCCAACGCTAAGTCAACAGCACATAAGGATTTTTTCGTTTTACCGGGTGGGCGCAGAATCCACTGCGCAGCCGCTCACTCGGCGTAGATCATCCGCCGGGTCATGCCGCCGTCGATGATGAACTCCTGGCCTGTGACAAAACTGCTGTCAGCCGACAACAGCCAAGCCACCAGTGATGCCACATCCTCGACCTGCCCTACCCGGCCCACCGGATGCTGGGCGTGATCGGCCACCGACCAGGGCGCTGCCTGCTGCTGGGCGGGGTCTCGCGCATCGATCCAGCCGGGACTGACCGCATTGACCCGCACATGAGGCCCCAGACTCACCGCCAGCGCATGGGTCAGTGCCAGCAGGCCACCCTTGCTGGCGGCATAAGCCTCGCAGTGCGCTTCAGATTGATGTGCACGGGTCGAGGTCAGGTTGACGATGGCACCGCGCACCGCCCGCAGATGAGGCGCACAGGCCCTCGCTAGCAGCAGCGGCCCGGTCAAATTGATCGCAAGGACCGCCTGCCAGTCATCCAGCGCCAGTTGATCGAGCGGCACACCATGGGCACGGGTCTGCGCCGCATTGTTGACCAGCGCATCCAGACGCCCGAAGCGCTCGATCAGCGCATCCACCACCGCACTGACCTGCGCCTCGTCCGCCACATCCAGCGCCATGAAGTGCGCCTGATCCCCTAGGGCCTCGGCCACTTGCCTTCCCCGCGATACATCGCGGTCAGCCAGCACCACCTGCCAACCCTCGACCAGCAGCCAGGCAGCAATCCCCAGACCAATCCCGCGGACAGCACCAGTCACCAGCGCAACCGGCCGCGGCGGAAGCTCCAAGGGGAGTTCGATCACAGGGCTGCCAGACCGCGTGCCAGATCGGCCTTGAGGTCCTCCAGATCCTCAAGCCCCACCGCCAGACGGATCAGGCTGTCACTGATACCCGCAGCCGCCCGCGCCTCGGGGCTCAGGCGACCGTGCGAGGTGCTGGCCGGGTGGGCGATGGTGGTCTTGGTATCCCCGAGGTTGGTGGTGATCGAGATCATCCGCGTGTTGTCGATCACCCGCCAGGCGGCGGCCTTGTCACCCTTGACCTCGAAGCTGACCACCGCACCAAAACCGGTCTGCTGCTGGCAGGCCAGCGCATGCTGCGGGTGGCTGGACAGCCCGGCGTAGTAGACGCGCGCCACCTGCGGCTGCTGCTCCAGCCACTCGGCCAGCGCCTGGGCACTGGCGCAGTGGGCCAGCATGCGCACCTTGAGGGTTTCCAGCCCCTTGAGGAACAACCAGGCATTGAAGGGGCTCAAGGTCGGCCCGGCGGTGCGCAAGAAGCCCACCATCTCCTGCATTTCCTTGGCCCGTCCGGCTACCACACCGCCCAGGCAGCGGCCCTGACCGTCGATGTATTTGGTGGCCGAATGGATGACGATGTCCGCCCCGAGCTTGAGGGGCTGCTGCAGCACCGGCGTGCAGAAGCAGTTATCCACCGCCAGCAGCGCGCCGTGCGCATGCGCGACCTCGGCCAGCGCCGCGATGTCGACCAGCTCGGCCAGCGGATTGGAGGGCGACTCGACAATGAACAGTTTGGTATTGGGCTTGCAGGCGGCAGCCCAGGCGTCGAGATCGGCCAGCGGCGGGTAATCCACCTCGATGCCAAAGCGCTTGAAGTACTTGTCGAACAGGCTGATGGTCGAGCCGAACACGCTGCGCGAGACCAGCACATGGTCACCGGCGCTGCACAGGCTCATCACCATTGCCAGCATCGCGCCCATCCCCGAGGCCGTCGCCACGGCCTGCTCGGCACACTCCAGCGCGGCAATGCGCTCCTCGAAGGTGCGCACGGTGGGGTTGGTGTAGCGCGAATAGACGTTACCCGGCTGCTCGCCGCCAAAGCGTGCGGCGGCATCAGCGGCGCTGCGGAACACGTAGCTGGAAGTCATGAACAGGGCTTCACCGTGCTCACCCTCGGGGCTGCGCCGCTGACCGGCACGCACCGCCAGGGTATCGAAAGCCGCCTCGCTGAGGTCACTGTCCAGCCGTCCGGCCTGCCATTCTTGAGTCATCTTGCTCTCCTCTGGCGGCAGGCCCGGGCCTTGCGCGGCCGGTGCCGCCGCCGGTTGAGGGCGCCCAACAGGCGCCCCTCGGCTCAGTTGTTGTGCAGATCGATGATCGCGTTGACCGGGCCGGGGCCGGCCTTGGCCTGATCATTACGAGCCGCGTCGATGCGCTGCAGGTACGCCTCATTGACGTCACCGGTGACGTAGTTGCCATCGAAGACTGCACTGTCGAAGTCGGCAATCTTGATCTTGCCGCCACCGACCGCCTCCTTGAGATCTTCCAGATCCTGGTAGACCAGCCAGTCGGTGCCGATCAGCTCACCTACCTCTTCAGTGGTGCGGCCGTGGGCGATCAGCTCATGGGCGCTGGGCATGTCGATGCCGTAGACATTCGGGTAGCGTACCGCCGGCGCCGCCGAGCAGAAGTAGACCTTGCGGGCCCCGGCATCGCGGGCCATCTGGATGATCTGCTTGCAGGTGGTGCCGCGCACGATCGAGTCATCGACCAGCATCACGTTCTTGCCACGGAACTCCAGATCGATGGCGTTGAGCTTCTGGCGCACCGATTTCTTGCGCGCCGCCTGGCCGGGCATGATGAAAGTGCGGCCGATGTAGCGGTTCTTGACGAAGCCCTCGCGGAACTTCACGCCCAGACGGTTGGCCAGCTCCAGCGCCGAGGTACGGCTGGTGTCGGGGATCGGAATGATCACGTCGATATCGTGATCCGGGCGCTCGCGCAGGATCTTCTCGGCCAGCTTCTCACCCATGCGCAGGCGCGCCTTGTAGACCGAGACGCCATCCATAATCGAATCCGGACGCGCCAGGTAGACGTACTCGAAGATGCACGGCGAGAGGTTGGGGTTCTCCGCGCACTGGCAGGTGTGCAGCTGGCCTTCGGGGGTGATGTACACCGCCTCGCCCGGGGCGAGGTCACGAATCACGGTGAAGCCGAGCACATCCAGTGCCACGCTTTCCGAGGCGATCATGTACTCCACGCCTTCATCGGTATGCCGCTGCCCGAACACGATCGGGCGGATGCCATGCGGATCGCGGAAACCGACGATGCCGTAACCGGTGATCATCGCCACCACCGCATAACCGCCACGGCAGCGCTGATGCACACCCGCCACCGCGGCAAAGATATCGTCAGCGGTCGGCTGCAGCTGGTTGCGCACCGCCAGCTCGTGGGCGAACACGTTGAGCAGCACTTCCGAGTCGGAATTGGTGTTGATGTGGCGCAGGTCCGAGGCGTAGATCTCGCGCGACAGCTGATCGACGTTGGTCAGGTTGCCGTTATGCGCCAGGGTGATGCCATAGGGCGAGTTGACGTAGAACGGCTGCGCCTCGGCCGAGCTGGAGCTACCGGCGGTCGGGTAGCGCACATGGCCGATGCCGATGTTGCCGATCAGCCGCTGCATGTGCCGCGTGTGGAACACGTCACGCACCAAGCCGTTGTCCTTGCGCAGGAAGAGGCGACCGTCATGACTGGTCACGATGCCGGCAGCGTCCTGGCCGCGGTGCTGAAGAACCGTAAGGGCATCATAGAGCGACTGGTTGACGCTCGACTTACCCACCATACCAACGATGCCACACATGCGACGCAACCCCTAGAAAGTCAGGCTAAAGCGGGAAAGCCGCACGCCCCGGAAGGTGTGCGGCGGCGGCCGAGGGATCGAAGAAGCCCATCAACTGGGTCTTCGCCCACTCGGCGATCATCAGAAATTCGGGCAGCAGCACCGATTGCTGCCACCAGGGATCCTGCTGGACGGGCGCAAGATTCAGCAGCCCGACCAGCACCACCACGATCAGCGCCCCGCGGGCCAGGCCGAACAGCGTGCCCAGCAGGCGATCGATGCCGCTCAACCCCGTGGCATGCACCAGCATGCCGAGCAGGTGAGTCACCAGCGCACCGATCATCAGGGTCAGGACGAACAGGATCGAGCGGGCGGCAATCGCGCGGGCCGAGGGCAGTTCGATATAGGGCGTCAGGTACTCGGCCAGCGCCGCCCCGTACACCCAGGAAATCGCCCCGGCCGCCACCCAGACACACAACGACAGGGCTTCCCTGACGAATCCACGGCTCAGGCTGAGCAGCGCGGAGACGCCAATCAGCGCCAGGATCACCCAGTCGGTCCAGTTGAATGCCACGATCCGCGCTACCTGCCAGCAGGAAAATGAGCGCGGATTCTAGCAGAGCGCAGCCCGGCGAGTCAGCCCGGACGCTCAGCGCGCCTCCGGCTGAAAACGCACGATCATCGGCTGCACCTTGAGCTTCTTGCCGAGGATGGCTGCCATCCGCTCAGCCTCCGCGCGCTGGATCAGCGGCCCGACCAGCACCCGGTGCAGACCGCCAGCCGAGCGCAGGTAAGCGTTGTAACCTTGGCGGCGCAGGGTCTGCTGCAGCTCGCGGGCCCGCTCAAGATTGGACAAACCCGCCAGCTGCACCGACCAGCTGACCGGCAGCCCCGCCGTATCGAGCGCACTGCCGGGCACTGTGGCGGCGTCAGCCGGAGCCGGCGCCGCAGTGGGCGCAGCCGGTGTGGCCGCACCGATCGATGGTGGCGCCGGCGGTGCCGGCACCTGTACCTCGACGGCACGCGGGCGATCCTCGCGGCTGAACAGCATGGGCAGGAAGATCGCGGCCAGAGCCAACAGGACCACAGCGCCCACGATGCGTTGTTTCAGGCGCTCATCCAGCAGAGCCATCCGATGTCCTCTTTAACATTGAAGGCGCTCAGGCGCGCCCATTGAGCCAGCTCAGCGCCTCGGCGACGGCATAGAAAGAGCCGAAGACCAGAATCTCGTCCGCCTCGCTCGCCTTGGCGCATTGCGCCTCCAGCGCCTCAGGCAGCGACGGCCAGGCACTGACCGACGCACCCGCAGACTGCAGGGCCGCCTGCAGCGCTTCAGCACTGCAGCTGCGCGAAGTCGGCAGCGGCGCCACCGCCCAGCACGCGATCAGCGGCAGCAGCGGCGTGATGACTCCGGGCAGATCCTTGTCGGCCAGCAGACCGAAGACCGCCAGCCGCCGGCCACGCGGCGGACGCTGCTGCAGGCGCTTGGCCAGGTACGCGGCGGCGTGCGGGTTATGCCCGACATCCAGCAACAACTGCAGGGGACGCCCCTGCCAGTCGATGACGCGCCGCTCCAGGCGCCCACTGACGCGCGCCGCCTGCAGCGCCTGGGCAATCTGCTGGCGCTCCCAGGGCAGATCCAGCAAGGCATAAGCCTGCAAGGCCAGCGCAGCATTTTCCTGCGGCAGATCCAGTGGCGGCAGATCGACCAGCTGCAGCGGCTGACCCGCCGCATCCTGCCCCTGCCAGGACCAGTTCAGTGCCGCTTCGTGCAGATCAAAGGCCAGACCACGCCGGTACAGCGGACAGCCAAGCTGCGCCGCCTGCTCCAAGAGCGGCGCGGGCGGATCCAGATCACCGCACAGGGCCGGACAACCGGCGCGGAAGATCCCCGCCTTCTCGAAAGCGACACTGTCGCGGCTATTGCCAAGAAACTCGACATGATCGATGCCGATGCTGGTGACGATCGCCAGATCCGCATCGATCAGGTTGACGGTATCCAGCCGCCCACCGAGCCCCACTTCCAGCACCACGGCATCCAGTGCGTCACGGGCAAACAGCCAGAAGGCGGCCAGGGTGCCCATTTCAAAGTAGGTCAGCGAGATATCGCCGCGCGCGGCCTCGACGGCTGCAAAGGCCTCACACAACGCTTCGTCACTTGCCTCGCCCTCGGCCAGCTGCACGCGCTCGTTGTAGCGCAGCAGGTGCGGCGAGCTGTAGACACCGACCCGCAGACCGGCGTGGCGCAGCAGGCTGGCGAGCAGCGCGCAGGTCGAGCCCTTGCCGTTGGTGCCGGTCACGGTGATCACCCGCGGTGCCAGCCGGCCCAGCGCCAGGCGCTCGAGCGCCTGGCGCGAGCGCTCAAGGCCCATGTCGATGGCGACCGGGTGCAGCTGCTCCAGATAGCTCAGCCAGTCGGTGAGCGAGCGTTTCATGCCTCGGCGGATTCGACGCTGCACACCAGCGGGCTCGGCTGATGGGTCAGCTGGGCCAGCAGGGTTGCCAGACGCGCGCGCAGCTCGCTGCGCGGAATGATCATGTCGATGGCGCCATGCTCCAGCAGGAACTCACTGCGCTGGAAGCCTTCCGGCAGCTTCTCGCGCACGGTCTGCTCGATCACCCGCGGCCCGGCAAAGCCGATCAGCGCGCGCGGCTCCGCCACGTTGACATCGCCCAGCATCGCCAGACTGGCCGACACACCCCCGTAGACCGGGTCGGTCAGCACGGAGACAAAGGGAATGCCCTCCTCGCGCAGACGGGCAATCACCGCCGAGGTCTTGGCCATCTGCATCAGCGAAATCAGCGCTTCCTGCATGCGCGCACCGCCCGAGGCGGAGAAGCAGATCAGCGGGCAGTTGCGCTCCAGCGCCACATTGGCCGCGCGCACAAAACGCTCACCGACGATCGCACCCATCGAGCCGCCCATGAAGGAGAACTCGAACGCCGCAGCCACCACCGGCATGTCCAGCAGGCGGCCACTCATGGCCACCAGGGCATCCTTTTCGCCGGTGTCCTTCTGCGCAGCGCTCAGGCGGTCTTTGTACTTCTTGCTGTCACGGAACTTCAGGCGATCGACCGGCTCAAGCTCAGCGCCGATTTCCTCGCGGCCTTCCGCATCCAGGAAGTAATCGAGGCGGGTACGGGCGCCGATACGCATGTGATGGTCGCACTTGGGGCAGACATCGAGGGTCTTTTCCAGCTCCGGACGGTAGAGCACGGCATCACAGGAGGGGCATTTGTGCCAGAGGCCTTCCGGGATCGTGCTCTTTTTCACCTCGGAACGCATGATCGAGGGGATCAGTTTGTCTACCAGCCAGTTGCTCATGCTCTTGTTCTCCGTGGGCCCGCGAAGGCCTGTGCCATCCGCGCGCAAATAAATCATTCGGATTATGGACGGCAGGCGCTGACGCACCGTCACATGCGGTTCTCAGCCGGCGCGCACCGCCGACAGAAACGCGCGTACCTTGCCGGCGTCCTTGCGGCCCTTGCCCGCCTCGACCCCGCCGCTGACATCCACCGCCCAGGGGCGTACCTGCTGGATGGCCTGCGCGACGTTCTCCGGCGTCAGCCCTCCGGCAAGGATGATCGGACACGGTGGCTGCGCCGGTACCCGTGACCAGTCGAACCGCTCACCGGTACCGCCCGGGATACCCGGCACATAGGCGTCCAGCAGAATGCCAGCGGCGCCAGGATAGCGGGCGCACTGCGCGGCGATGTCCTCATCCGGCTTGACCCGCAAGGCCTTGATATAAGGGCGGCCATGCCCTTCGCAGTCCGCGGCCTGCTCGTCGCCATGAAACTGCAACAGATCCAGCGGCACGGCTTCCAGCACCTCGCGCACTTCAGCCCGCGCGGCATTGACGAACAGCCCGACCGTGGTGACAAAGGGCGGCAAGGCCGCCACGATACGCCGTGCCTGCTCAAGATCCACCGCCCGCGGACTCGGCGCCCAGAACACCAGACCAATGGCATCGGCGCCGGCCTCGGCGGCGACCAGGGCATCCTCGATACGGGTAATCCCGCAGATCTTGCTGCGCACTACGGCCAACGGAGCATCCCTCGATACGGACAAAGCCGCGATGGTAGCAAAAGCGCCTGAGCGTCAGCCAGATCGCGGCGCCCTTCAATCGTCGAGGGTCGACAGAAAATGCGGCCCAAGGTAACGCTCCGGCAGCACGAACTGCGGCGGATACTCGACCCGCACCAGGTAGAGCCCGTAAGGATGCGCCGTGACCCCACCGGCCCGCCGGTCACGCGCCGCCAGCACCTCACCGGCCCACTGCGGGGGCCGCTCGCCGGCGCCGATGGTCATCAGCACACCGGCAAAATTGCGCACCATGTGATGCAGGAAGGCATTGGCGCGCACATCCAGCACGATGAAGCGTCCATGCTCGATGACCCGCAGGTGATGCACGGTCTTGATCGGTGACTTGGCCTGGCACTGCACGGCGCGGAACGAGGTGAAATCGTGACTGCCGACCAGCTGCGCCGCCGCCTCACGCATCGGCTCGATGGCCAGTGGCCGGTGATTCCAGGTGACCTCTTCGGCCAGATGTGCCGGGCGCACCGGATCGGTGTAGATCACATAACGATAGCGGCGCGCCACCGCGGAGAAGCGCGCATGGAAGTCCTCGGGCATCGGCTGCGCCCAGGTCACGCTGATGTCGGGCGGCAGATTGGCATTGGCGCCCATCACCCAGGCCTTGAGCGGACGCACGGCCGCGGTATCGAAATGCACCACCTGCCCGCTGCCGTGTACCCCGGCATCGGTACGCCCGGCGCAGACCACGCTGACCGGAGCGGCAGCCACCTGGCTCAGCGCCCGCTCCAGCGCCTCCTGCACCGAGGGCACGCCAGCCTGCTGACGCTGCCAGCCGCGATAACGCGCGCCCTTGTACTCGACCCCAAGGGCAATACGGGTCAGGCCGCCCGCGTGCGGCTCGACCTGCAGCAGCGATTCAGTCACGCGGCGCCTCCAGCAGACGCTCGGCCAGACGAATGGCATGCGCTGCGCCGATGCGCACGCTGTCGGCGGTGATCCACAGCGAGAACTGGCAAGGATCGCTCAAGCCCCGGCGCAAGCGTCCGACATAGGCCAGGTCCTGCCCGGTGGCATCCTCCACGGCGCTGGGCCATGGCTCTGCGTCGAGGTACTCCAGCCCCGGTGCAGCCTCAAGAATTGCCGCCAGCGCCGGCAGATCGACCGGCTGCGCGCACTGCACGCTGAGCACCAGACTGTCGGCAAAGAACACCGGCGCCTGCAGGCAGGTGACTGCCACTGGCACTTCGGCCAGGCCCGGCAGACCGGCCAGCTCGCTCACCAGACGCTGCTCGTCCTGATTGCGCCCCCCCTGCTCGGGGCTGCTGGAGGCCAGCAGATTGAAGGCCAGCTGCTGCGCGAACACCGCAGGCTCCACCGGGCGCGCATTGAGCAGTTGCGCGGTCTGGCGGGCCAGCTCCTCGACCCCTTCGCGGCCACGCTGCGCGGCGGCCAGGGCGGCGGTAACATGCAGATAGCGGATCTCCAGCAAGCCCTGCAGCGGCGCCAGCACCTCGGCCAGCGCGATCACCGCCGGCAGCGGACTGCGCACCGCCGCCGGCAGCGGCGCCGCGGCAACCGCCAAGGCGCAGGGCAGCGGGCTCTGCGCCGGCCATTCGATCAGCCGACAGCCAGCCGCCTGAATCGCCGTGCGCTGCGCAGCAGTCAGCGCCTCCAGCGCAAACAGCAGATCAATGCCCTGCAGATCGACCCGCGAGAGCGGCTGCACCCGCAGACTGCGTCCGCGAAACGGCGCCACCTGCCCATGCTCCTCCTCGAAGGACAGCGCCAGCACCCGGCCCACGGCAAAGCCGCACTCCTCCAGCAGCTCAAGCAGGGCTTCACCGACCAGGTGGGTCGCACCGAGTACGGCAATGTCGAAGGTCTGACTCATCGGATGGCTCCAGAGGGGCTGGCGGCGCGTAGCGGCGGCCAGCAAAGGCTCAGGTAAAAAACGACGGAACCCGCCGCAGCGGGTTCCGGTGACAACGCCCAGACGAGGCGATCAGCGCTCCAGCAGGATACGCAGCATGCGGCGCAGCGGCTCGGCGGCGCCCCACAGCAACTGATCACCCACGGTGAAGGCGCCCAGATACTGCGAGCCCATATTCAGCTTGCGCAGACGACCCACCGGCACGCTCAGGGTGCCGGTGACAGCGGTCGGGCTCAGCTCACGCATGCTCGCCTCGCGCTGGTTGGGCACCAGTTTGACCCACGGATTGTGCTGGCTGATCAGGTTCTCGATGTCGGCCAGCGGCACGTCCTTGTTCAGCTTGATAGTCAGCGCCTGGCTGTGGCAACGCATCGCACCGACGCGCACGCAGATGCCATCGACCGGGATCGGGCTCTTGTTGCGGCCAAGAATCTTGTTGGTCTCGGCCTGTGCCTTCCACTCTTCGCGGCTCTGCCCGTTGGGCAGCTCCTTGTCGATGTAGGGAATCAGGCTGCCGGCCAGCGGCACGCCGAAGTTGTCCACCGGAAACTCGGCACTGCGCTGCAGCTCAGCGACCTTGCGGTCGATGTCGAGGATCGCGCTGGCCGGATTGGCCAGATCGTCCGCCACGCCAGCATGAATGGTGCCCATCTGCTTGATCAGCTCGCGCATGTTCTGCGCACCGGCGCCGGAGGCTGCCTGATAGGTCATGGCGCTCATCCACTCGACCAGGCCGGCTTCGTACAGGCCGCCGAGGGCCATCAGCATCAGGCTAACGGTGCAGTTGCCGCCGATGTAGTTCTTCACCCCGGCATCCAGCGACTGGTCGATGACCTTGCGGTTGACCGGATCGAGGATGATCACCGCATCATCGGCCATGCGCAGGCTGGAGGCGGCATCGATCCAGTAGCCCTGCCAGCCGGCCTCACGCAGCTTGGGGAAGACCTCGCTGGTGTAGTCGCCACCCTGGCAGGTGAGAATCACGTCGAGGGTCTTCAGCTCGTCGATGCTGTAGGCATCCTTGAGCGGGGCAATGTCCTTGCCAATGGCAGGGCCCTGGCCACCTACGTTGGAGGTGGTGAAGAACACCGGCTCGATCAGGTCGAAATCACGCTCTTCCAGCATCCGCTGCATGAGCACGGAACCGACCATACCGCGCCAACCGACAAGACCAACACGCTTCATCGCAACTACACCTTTGTTGAAAAAGTGGGGCCGCTACCCGGCGGCAGCGGCCCGACAGATTACAGATTCCGCAGCGCGGCGACTACCGCATCGCCCATCTCGCGGGTACCGACCTTCTGGCAGCCTTCCGACCAGATATCCCCGGTGCGCAGGCCCTGATCCAGCACCTTGCCGACTGCATGCTCGATGGCATCCGCCGCCACGACTTCACCGAAGCTGTAGCGCAGCATCATCGACACCGAGAGGATGGTCGCCAGCGGGTTGGCGATGCCCTGGCCGGCGATGTCCGGGGCCGAGCCGTGGCACGGCTCGTACATGCCCTTGTTGTTGGCGTCCAGCGAGGCCGACGGCAGCATGCCGATCGAGCCGGTGAGCATCGAGGCCTCGTCGGAGAGGATGTCGCCGAACATGTTATCGGTGACGATCACATCGAACTGCTTGGGCGCGCGGACCAACTGCATGGCAGCGTTGTCGACGTACATGTGGCTCAGCTCGACTTCCGGGTAATCCTTGGCCACTTCTTCGACCACGGCGCGCCACAGGCGGCTGGACTCCAGCACGTTGGCCTTGTCCACCGAGCAGAGCTTCTTGTTGCGCAGCATGGCCATGTCGAAGCCGACCTTGGCGATACGGCGGATCTCGCTCTCGCTGTACGGCAGGGTGTCGAAGGCCATGCGCTCGCCGTTCTCCAGTACGCGGCTCTCGCGCGGGCTGCCGAAGTAGATGCCGCCAGTCAGCTCGCGGACGATCAGGATGTCCAGGCCAGCAACGATTTCCGGCTTGAGAGTCGAGGCACCGGCCAGCTGCGGGTAGAGCAGCGCCGGGCGCAGGTTACCGAACAGACCCAGCTGCGAGCGGATTTTCAAGAGGCCCATTTCCGGACGCAGCGGACGGTCGAGGTTGTCCCACTGCGGGCCACCGACGGCGCCGAGCAGGATGGCGTCGGCGGTGCGGGCACGCGCCAGGGTCTCGTCGGCCAGCGGGCTACCGTATTTCTCATAGGCCGCGCCGCCCAGCTCGTCGTAGCTCAGCTCGACATTCAGGCTGTACTTGTCGTTGGCGACTTCCAGCACCTTGACCGCTTCGGCGACGATTTCCGGACCGATACCGTCGCCCGGGAGAACCAGAATTTGCTTGCTCATTGCTTGTCCTTGAAGGTGGTAGCCGGGGCGCGGACGCTGCCCGCCCCGGCGAAAAAGGGATTACTTGATCGCGCCGAACAGCCAGGGGCTGCTCTGCTGGTGCTTGGCCTCGAAGGCGCGGATCGCCTCGGCGTCCTGCAGGGTCAGGCCGATGTCGTCCAGACCGTTGAGCAGGCAGTGCTTGCGGAACGGGTCGATCTCAAAATTCAGCACCTTGCCGTCCGGACGGGTCACGGTCTGCGCGGCGAGATCCACGGTCAGCTGGTAGCCTTCGGCCGCCTCGCACTGCTTGAACAGCTCATCGACTTCCGCTTCCGCCAGGATGATCGGCAGCAGGCCGTTCTTGAAGCTGTTGTTGAAGAAGATGTCGGCGTAGCTCGGTGCGATGATGGTACGGAAGCCGTACTCTTCCAGCGCCCAGGGGGCGTGCTCGCGGGAGGAACCGCAGCCAAAGTTCTCGCGGGCCAGCAGCACGCTGGCGCCCTGGTAGCGCGGAAAGTTCAGTACGAAGTCCTGATTCACCGGACGCTGGGAGCAGTCCTGGTTCGGCTGGCCGACGTCCAGATAGCGCCACTCATCGAACAGGTTCGGGCCGAAGCCGGTGCGCTTGATCGATTTCAGGAACTGCTTGGGAATGATCTGGTCGGTGTCGACGTTGGCGCGATCCAGCGGGCAGACCAGGCCGGTGTGTTGGGTAAAGGCTTTCATTCGCTCGTTCCTCAGTTCAGCAGCTCGCGCACATCGACGAAGTGGCCGGTCACCGCCGCGGCGGCAGCCATGGCCGGGCTGACCAGATGGGTACGCCCGCCGGCGCCCTGACGGCCTTCGAAGTTGCGGTTGGAGGTGGAGGCGCAGTGCTCGCCGCTCTCCAGGCGGTCCGGGTTCATCGCCAGACACATGGAGCAGCCCGGCTCGCGCCACTCGAAGCCCGCCTCGATGAAGATCTTGTCCAGCCCCTCGGCCTCGGCTTGCGCCTTGACCAGGCCGGAGCCCGGCACCACCAGCGCCTGCTTGACGGTGGCGGCGACCTTGCGGCCCTTGGCCACCTCGGCGGCAGAGCGCAGGTCCTCGATCCGCGAGTTGGTGCAGGAGCCGATGAACACGCGATCCAGCTTGATCTCGGTGATCGGCTGGTCGGCGGAGAGGCCCATGTACTTGAGGGCGCGGACGATGGAGTCGCGCTTGACCGGATCGGCTTCGTTGGCCGGATTCGGCACCCTGGCGTCGACCGGCAGCACCATCTCCGGCGAGGTGCCCCAGCTGACCTGCGGCTTGATCTCTTCGGCCTTCAGCTCGACCACGGTGTCGAACACCGCATCGGCGTCGGAGACCAGACCCTGCCACTGCGCGACGGCCTTGTCCCAGTCGGCGCCCTTGGGCGCGAAGGTGCGGCCTTCGACGTAGGCGATGGTCTTCTCGTCCACGGCGACCAGACCGACGCGGGCGCCGGCCTCGATGGCCATGTTGCAGAGGGTCATGCGGCCTTCCATCGACAGATCGCGGATCGCGCTGCCGGCGAACTCCAGGGCATGGCCGTTGCCGCCGGCGGTGCCGATCTTGCCGATGATCGCCAGCACGATGTCCTTGGCGGTGACGCCGGCGGGCGGCTGGCCCTCGACGCGCACCTGCATGTTCTTCATCTTCTTCGCCACCAGGCACTGGGTCGCCAACACATGCTCGACCTCGGAGGTGCCGATGCCGTGGGCCAGCGCGCCGAAGGCACCGTGGGTGGAGGTGTGCGAGTCACCGCAGACCACGGTCATCCCCGGCAGGGTGGCGCCCTGCTCCGGGCCGACCACGTGGACGATGCCCTGGCGCACGTCGTTCATCTTGAACTCGAGGATGCCGAAGTCGTCGCAGTTCTCGTCGAGGGTCTGCACCTGCAGGCGCGACACCTCGTCGTGGATCGACTCCAGGCCGCCCTGGCGCTCGGCCTTGGTGGTCGGCACGTTGTGGTCCGGGGTGGCGATGTTGGCGTCGACGCGCCACGGCTTGCGGCCGGCCAGGCGCAGGCCCTCGAAGGCCTGCGGCGAGGTCACTTCGTGGAGGATCTGGCGGTCGATGTAGATCAGCGCCGAACCATCGTCGCGCTGCTTGACCAGGTGCATGTCCCAGAGCTTGTCGTAAAGCGTCTTGCCGGCCACGGGGTATTCCTCATCGGTGGTTTCGCGTATGCGGATGTGCAGTGCGGTCGAGACCTGCCTGCCACCCTATGCCCACAGGGCTTGTGCGGTCGATCCTAGGGACTTGCCACCGATGAAGCAAATTCATATTTTTCATGCTTTGGATAACCCGATGGAATCCGAACATGGATCTGGCCAGCCTCGACACCTTCATCGCCATCGCCGAGACCGGTAGCTTCTCGGCCGCCGGCGAGCGCCTGCATCTGACCCAGCCGGCGGTCAGCAAGCGCATCGCCGCGCTGGAGCAGCAGCTCGACGCCCGGCTGTTCGACCGCATCGGCCGCGAGGTCAGCCTGACCGAGGCCGGCCGCGCCCTGCTGCCGCGCGCCCGCCAGGTCCGCAGCGTGCTGGACGACACCCGCCGCGCGCTGAGCAACCTGAGCGGCGCCGTCGGCGGCCAGCTGACGCTGGCGACCAGCCACCATATCGGTCTGCATCGCCTACCGCCGCTGCTGCGCGCCTTTACCCGCGCCCACCCGCAGGTGGCGCTGGATATCCGCTTTCTCGATTCCGAAGTGGCTTATGAGGAGGTGCTGCACGGGCGCACTGAACTGGCGGTGATCACCCTCGCCCCACAGACCGCCGCACCGGTGCGCGCGTTGCCGGTGTGGGAGGACCCGCTGGATTTTGTCGCCGCGCCCGAGCACCCGCTGGCCCACGGCGGCGCGCTGAATCTCGCCGAGGTGGCGCAGCATGCCGCGGTGTTCCCCGGCGAAAACACCTTCACCCACCATATCGTCCAGCAGTTGTTCGAGCAGGCCGGGCTCAGGCCCAACGTGAGCATGAGCACTAACTACCTGGAGACCATCAAGATGCTGGTATCGATCGGCATCGCCTGGAGCGTGCTGCCGCGCACCATGCTCGACGAGCAGGTGACGCGCCTGCCGCTCTCGGGCATCCAGCTGAGCCGCCAGCTCGGCTACATCGTGCACACTGAGCGCACGCTGTCGAATGCGGCGCAGGCGTTCATGCAGTTGCTGGATGCCGCCGGCACTGCAGCCTCCGCCGCGTGAGGCGGATCAGCGCGGCGCCGGCTACGGCGCCGGCACACCGAACAACGCATCCAGCCGCTCGCAGTCATTGTCGCGGCGGATGCTGTCGAACAGCACTTGGGCCTCGGGATAGCTGCGGGTCAGCATCGCCAGCCACTGCTTGAGCCGCCCCGGAGCGTAGCGCGGCGCCAGCTTATCGCGCGCCCTGGCCCAGAAGCGCCGCAGCAGCGGCTGCAATTCGGCCCAGCCGAGCGGCTCGAGGGTGTGCCCCGCCGCAGCGGCGGCGATCTGCCGGGCGAGGTCCGGGCGTGAGACCAGCCCGCGGCCGAGCATGATGTGCTCGGCGCCACTTACCGCACGGCAGCGCTGCCAGTCCTCGACCGTCCAGATCTCGCCGTTGGCATACACGGGGATGTCGACCACCTCCTGCACCCGCGCCACCCACTCCCAGTGCGCCGGCGGCTTGTAGCCATCCTGCTTGGTGCGCGCATGCACCACCAGCATCGCCGCACCGCCTGCGGCCAGGGCGCGGGCGCAATCCAACGCGGCGTCCGGGCTGTCGTAACCCAGGCGCATCTTGGCGGTCACCGGTACGTTGTGCGGGGTGCTACGGCGTACTTCGCGGACGATGGCGTGCAGCAGCTCCGGCTCCTTGAGCAGCACCGCACCGCCGCGCGACTTGTTGACCGTCTTGGCCGGGCAGCCGAAGTTGAGGTCGATCACCGGCGCGCCGAGGCTTGCGGCCAGCGCGGCGTTGTCGCCCAGACAGACCGGATCGGAACCCAGCAATTGCAGGCGCATCGGCGTACCGCACGCGGTGCGCCAGCCCTGCTCCAGCTCAGGCGCCAGCTTGCGAAAACTGGCGCGCGGCAACAGGCGATCACTGACCCGCACGAACTCACTGACGCACCAGTCGACACCACCGACCTCGGTGAGCAGTTCGCGGAGGATGTCATCGACAAGCCCCTCCATGGGGGCCAGGGCAATCTGCACGGGAGCACTCCGATCAGGATCAAAGAATCGCCCGGGGGCGACGGCGCGGCATTCTAGCAGCGCCATCACCCGACGAGGGGGTGGCTGGTCGCGCGGGCGCAGCGGCCGGTAAAGTATGGCGCGACAGCCGCTTCTATCCGCCGCCCCTCTCGTCTCAGGAAATCGCCATGTCCCGACAGCCCGATATTCTCTACCTCTCCCACGGCGGTGGCCCGCTGCCGCTGCTGGGTGAGCCCGGCCACCAGAAGCTGGTCGAGTACCTGCAGCAACTGGCCGCACAGCTGCCGCGCCCCAAAGCCATTCTGGTGATCAGCGCCCACTGGGAAGCGCCCTGCGCCACCGTGGGCGCCGCCTGCACGCCGGGGCTGATCTACGACTACTACGGCTTTGCCCCCGAGGCTTATCAGCTCGAATACCCCTGCCCCGGTGAGCCAGCGCTGGCCGGGCGAGTGCACGCGGCGCTCGCGGCGGCGGGCCTGCCAGTGGCGCAGGATGAACAGCGCGGCCTCGATCATGGGGTGTTTGTGCCGCTGATGCTGATGTACCCGCAGGCCGACATTCCCTGCCTGCAGCTGTCGCTGGTCGACACCCTGGAGGCCGATCTGCACCTGCGCCTCGGCGAGGCGCTGCGGGCGCTGGATGAAGAGGCGCTGCTGGTGATCGGCTCGGGCTTCTCCTTCCACAACATGCGCGCCTTTTTCAGTGACCGCAGCGACACGGCGCACAGCGCCAATCTCGCCTTTGACGCCTGGCTGCACGAGACTTGTACCAGCCAAAATCTGGATGAGCCCCAGCGCCGCACGCGCCTGCAGCACTGGGAGCAAGCCCCCCATGCGCGCTTCTGCCACCCGCGTGAGGAGCATCTGCTGCCGCTGCAGGTCTGCTATGGCCTGGCCGGACGGGCCTGCGATGAGGCGCACAGCCTGACGGTACTCGGCCGCAAAGCGGCGATGTTTCTGTGGCGCGGCTGACCGGCAGAGCGATCAGGCCTCAAGGCTGGCCGACAGCAGGCAGGCCTCGGCAGCCAGCTGGGTGATCTGATCCCAGGCCCGGGCGCGCACCAGGCTGGGCGGCGCCACCCAAGTGCCACCGACGCAGGCCACATTCGGCAGGCGCAGAAAATTCATCAGGTTATCGGCATGGATGCCGCCGGTCGGGCAGAAACGGATCCCGCTGAACGGCTCCTTGAAGCTCTTGAGCAGCTTGACGCTGGTTTCGCCGTTGGCCGGAAACAGCTTCAGCGAGCGGTAGCCCTTTTCCAGGGCGAACAGCACCTCGGAGGGGGTCATGACCCCCGGCAGATACGGCAGACCAATACGATCGGCCGCCGCGGCCAGCTGCTCGGTACATCCCGGGCTGACCATGAACTGCGCACCGGCATCGCGGGCCTCGGCAAACTGCGCAGCATGGATGAGCGTGCCGGCACCGACCAGCAGCTCGGGCAGCTCGCGGCGGATGGCACTCAGCGCCTCCAGCGCACGCGGGGTGCGCAGGGTGACTTCCAGCACCTCAATCCCCCCGGCCGCCAGCGCCCGGGCCAGATCGACCGCCAGATTCGCATCTTCGATGACCAGTACCGGCAACACCGGCCGGGCGCGGTCGAGTACTTCATCCATGGTCAGGCCCATGTTCAATGCTCTCCAGTGAGGATCGAGCCACCCTGATCGGCAGGGCTGGCCAGGCGGCGCTGCAGGCTGAACAGCTCAAGACCAAAACCTGCCGCCAGCGGCTCATGGTGGGTGACCGGCTCGCGGGCCGACCATTCTTCTGCCGCAAGCTGCACCGCCAGGGTGCCGCGCCGGACATCGAGCTCGACGATATCACCGTCGCGCAGTTTTGCCAGTGCCCCGCCGCAGGCCGCCTCGGGGGTGACATGCAGCGCAGCGGCGACCTGCCCGGAGGCCCCCGACAGGCGCCCATCGGTGACCAGCGCCACCCGCTGCCCCGCCGCCTGCAGATTGGCCAGCAGGGGCATCAGCTTGTGCAACTCGGGCATACCGTTGGCGCGCGGCCCCTGAAAACGTACCACCAGCACCAGATCACCCTGCAACAGACCGGCCTGATAGGCGTGCTGCACGCTGGCTTCGTCACGGAAAATCCGTGCCGGCGCGCGAATATGCCAGAACGCCGGATCCAGCGCCGAAGTCTTGAGCTGGGCCCGCCCGAGGTTACCCTGCAGCAGCACCAGGCCGCCCTCAGCGGCAAATGGCTGGCTATAGGTGCGCACGATATCGGGGGCGGGGCTGTCCGGCGGCAGCGCGCGCCAGGCCAGCTCGCCCGCCTCAAGGCAGGCCTCGCGGGTGTACGCGGCCAGTCCTTCGCCGGCCACGGTCGCTACCTCAGCATGCAAAAGCCCGGCCTGCAGCAGCTCACGCAGGACCCACGCCGGCCCACCGGCAGCCTGGAACTGGTTCACATCGGCCTGACCATTGGGGTAGACCCGCGCCAGCAGCGGCACCACGCGAGACAACGCGGCGAAATCCTCCCAGGTCAGCTCGAACCCGGCTGCGCGGGCAATCGCGGGCAGGTGCAGGCCATGGTTGGTCGAGCCGCCACTGGCCAGCAGGGCCACCACGGCATTGACCAACACCCGCGCGTCGATCTGTTGCCCCAGTGGCAACCAGCGCTCGCCCTGACGGCTGTTGCGAGCCACCAGCCGCGCCGCTTCACGGGTCAACAGCGGGCGCAGCGGCGAGTCGGGGGGCACAAAGGCACTGCCCGGCACATGCAGGCCCATGGCCTCCATCAGCAGCTGATTGGTATTGGCGGTGCCGTAGAAGGTGCAGGTACCGGCGCCGTGATAGGCGCCCAGTTCAGCCGCCAGCAGCTCCTCGCGAGTGGCCTCGCCGCGGGCATAACGCTGGCGCACCGCAGCCTTTTCCCCGTTCGAAAGCCCCGAAGCCATCGGCCCGGACGGCACAAACACCGCCGGCAGATGCCCAAAGCTCAGCGCGCCGATCAACAGCCCCGGGACGATCTTGTCGCAGACGCCCAAGTACAGCCCGCCGTCGAAGATGCCATGCGTCAGGCCGATGGCCGTGGCCTGGGCGATCAGATCGCGGGAAAACAGCGACAGCTGCATGCCGGGCTCACCCTGGGTGATGCCGTCGCACATGGCCGGAACGCCCGCCGCAAACTGCGCCGTGGCGCCGACTTCAGCCAGCGCCTGACGCAGCTGTACCGGGTAGTGCTGCAGGGGGGCGTGGGCGGACAGCAGATCGTTGTAGCTGGAGAGGATGGCGATGTGCGGGGCACCGCCCTGGCGCAGGATCAATCGTGCATCGGATGCCTGCGCGGCCAATGCATGGGCCAGATTCGAGCACCCCAGTTGCTGGCGAGGTTCGCGCTGCAGAGCAGACTCCAGGCGCTGCAGGTAGCGGGTGCGGCGCTCGCGGGAGCGCTCGATAAGCCGGGCAGTGACCGACTCGACGACAGGATGCAGCATGGCAGTTCCTAGCAGATTCGGGACGCGGGCCAGTCTAGCAGCCGGACTGCCCTCAGGGTGCCCAGTAGATCTGCAGACGCCCGGCCGCAGCGCTCATCAGCGCCGCCACAGGCAGCGACGCAGCCTCACCGCGCTGCACGGCCTCCAGCAGACGGCGCTTGGCTTCACCAAAGACCAGCAGCCCCAGCCACTGGCTGTTTAACAGCAGACTCAGATTGACGCTCAGGCGCTGACGGGGCTCGCTCGGTGCAACGCCCGGTAGCGCGCCGGGCATAGCCTGTGGATCCAGCGCCTCCGCAAGCGCTGGCATGGCCGGAAACAGCGAAGCGATGTGGCCATCCTCTCCCATGCCCAGCAGTGCACCCTGCAGTGGCAGCCAGGCCCGCAGGTGCACACACCAGCACTGCGCCGCCTCTTCGGGCGTTCTGCCTTGACGGGGATCGAGCAACTGGGCCTCGGGCAAGGCGTGCTGCAGCAGATGCAGATTGCTGGCGGGATCTTCTGCAGTCACCCAGCGCTCGTCCGTCGGTGAGAGCTGCACCTGCGCCCAGTCGAGCGGCTGGCACGCCAGCTCTGCCAGTAACAATCCCGGCGTCTGTCCGCCGGGCAGCAGCAGGCGAGCGGGCATGCCGCTGGACAGCGCCTGTTGTAACTGTTGTGTCAGCACACCGGCCAGCTGCTGGCTGCAGTGGGTGCGATCGGCATAACAATGCCATTGCGCATCAGGCATGTTCAGATCCTGCACAGACAAAAAAGCCCCCGCATTGCTGCGGAGGCTTTCAGGTACCACGCGAGTGGCTGATATGGCGTCCCCTAGGGGACTCGAACCCCTGTTACCGCCGTGAAAGGGCGGTGTCCTAGGCCACTAGACGAAGGGG
>NZ_JAMJEZ010000050.1 GCF_023544715.1 Pseudomonas eutrophicaquae
CAGGCCAATGACGGGCTGCCGCCCGCCGTTGCCGAGAAAAAACTTAACCCATTGTCCGGGATGGCTTGACCACTACATCTGGCCATGCTGCGGTTGTGTTCGATCTTGGCCTTGAAGGACTCGAAGAACCGGCTGATCACCTCATTCCTGAAGGCGTAGCTGGGCAGCATGCCGCTGCTGGGGAACTTCAGCTCTACCCGGAAGGCAAATGTCCGAGGGTGCTCATCGAGTGCTCGTTGCATCGTGTCGTACAGGCGTTGCAGGTGCTCACGAATGAACGGGCCTTTCTCGTGCATGACGGGCAGGCCTTGGTAGGTGTGATCGTGGTGGATGTGCAGGTTGTGGTTCTGAGGGTGACGACGCATGGTCATGTCTCCGTTTTGGTGGATTCATAACCAGTGCTGGGTGGGTATCTTTTTACGTCTGATGGCTACCTGATCGATGCTGATGGCCTGATCGGATCGTGTGGCTATGGGGTATTGATGTATCCCTTCCTCTGATACGGATGATGATCGTCATGGAGTACTGGGTACTGATATGCCTGTATGGAATGGATGGGTAATCTTATAAAGCATACAGGTATTACAGAGGATGCCTGGCCATATCTCACCCCATGTTCCCTTGATCAATCGCCCCCTTCAACTCCGGGCTGGCCTGGCAAATCAGCCTCCTCTGTCACTCCGGCAAAAAAGCCCTGCAGCCGGCGTGAACCGACTGCAGGGCTTGGATGTTGCGGGGCCGCTTACCCTGCGGCTACGGGCACCTGCTGGTCACGCTCCCTGATGCGCTCGGCGATCCAGGCCTGTACCTCGACCTCAACCCAAGCCACTGAGCGGCCGCCGAGCTTCACTGCATCCGGGAAGATGCCCAGCTTGATGTACTTGTAGATGGTCGAGCGACCCAGACCAGTCAGGGCTTTCACGTCGTTCAGGCGGATTAGTTGGCTCATGATCGGACCCTCCAGTTTTTGTCCAGACCATGGCGAGGGGAGGTTCGAAATTACGACGTGCCGCTTTGCCCTAGGCCATGCACTGCACTGCGTCGTGCCTGCGCAATGAGCTCATCTGCGTATCGCTTACAGACTGGCAGATCTGGCTCACGCGCTATCCGCTTAGGTGTCTTCGCTCCAAGGGCGGCATAACAGCCTAAGTCATCCTTCGAGTCGTTCTGAATGGCAAGTACTACTGAACCGCCCCGGGAACTCCGGAGGCTCTCTGGTTTGAGTCATGCCGCCAGGGCTGACTCGTCGAGTTGTCGATAA
>NZ_JAMJEZ010000051.1 GCF_023544715.1 Pseudomonas eutrophicaquae
TGTAGTGGTCAAGCCATCCCGGACAATGGGTTAAGTTTTTTCTCGGCAACGGCGGGCGGCAGCCCGTCATTGGCCTGATGCGGCCTGAGCCAGTTGTATCGATGCATCAGGTAATGGCTGATATCCCGTTGTGCCTCTCGGGCCGTCATGTAACCCGTGGAGGGTATCCACTCGGTCTTCAGGCTGCGAAATAGCCGCTCCATCGGCGCATTGTCCCAGCAGTTTCCGCGCCTGCTCATGCTCTGCCGCATGCGGTAACGCCATAGCCGTTGCCGGAACAGACGACTGGCATATTGGCTGCCCTGGTCGGAATGGAACATCACCTGTTGCGGCCTGCCACGCTGTTCGTACGCCATGTCGAGGGCTCGAACCGCCAGCTCGGCATCCGGCCTGTCGGAAAACGCCCAGCCCACCACGCGGCGTACATGCAGATCCAGGACGACTGCCAGGTAATGCCAGCGGCCATGAGCCCAGACGTAGGTAATGTCACCACACCAGACTTGGTTGGGGCGTTCGACAGTGAACTCGCGGTTCAGCAGATTCGGAATATCGGGACGCTCAACGGTGGCCTGCTTGTAGGCATGGGAACCGGGCTGCTTGCTGACGAGGCCCAGCTCACGCATCAGACGTCGAACCCGAAAGCGGCCAATCACCACACCTTGCTCACGCATCATGCCCATGATGCTGCGGCTGCCCGCAGATCCTCGGCTGTCACTGAAAAGCTGGTTGACCTGACTACGCAAGGCTACACGACGAGCATCGGTTCGATGGCGGCGGATGCGGTAGTCGTAGTAGCAAGAACGGGGTACATCGAAAGCTGAACAGACCATTTCCACGGGCTCCTGCTCACTCAACTGGTCTATCAGCGCGTACGTTCGAGTTCGTCCGCCATCAAGAGAGCGGTAGCCTTTTTTAGGATCGCTTTCTCCCGCTCCAGTCGGTTGATCCTGGCTTCCAGCTCCTGGATCTTCTGCTGCTCGGGAGTCAGCGCCTTGCTCTGCGGGGTGATGCCGTTGCGCTCATCCTGAAGCTGTTTGATCCATCGACGCAGTGCCGACTCCACCACCCCCAAGGACTGGCAGGCCTCCACCACGGTGTACCCCTGATCCAGAACCAGAGTCGCGGCTTCGCGCTTGAACTCGGTTGAGAATGTACGTCGCTGTCTACTCATCGAACACCTCTCTAATGGCGATGATTTTCGCCTAAATCGGTGTCCGGGATCAGTAGACCACTACAC
>NZ_JAMJEZ010000053.1 GCF_023544715.1 Pseudomonas eutrophicaquae
AACTTGTGCCGTTTGAGAATGGCGATCTCGTGGGCCAGCTGCTCGTTGCGGGTCTTGTGGTAGTGCACCTGCTGGCTAAGACCGGATACCTGCTGGTCGAGCTGCGCGACACGCTCCGTCAACTGCGCCGCCAGTGCACGCAGTTGCTCGGGAGTCAGGTGGTCGAAGGGCGGTTGCATGCCGCCGATTGTGATCGCCCTACCCCTGCCTGGCGATAGGGCGTTCGGTGAATTGCCTTGCCGCAAGAGCCGATGCGCCGGTTTACAGCACACTGATACTCGCATCGTCTCCCAGCCGTCGCCAGGGCAGTCCGATCACCAGCGCGCGCAGCTGCTCTGGCGTCAACTCGCGTTGTGTACCCTGTTCGCTACCGGGCCAGACGAAACGCCCCTGGTTCAGGCGGCGTGCCGCCAGCCAGACACCGAAGCCATCGTGCACCAGCACCTTCATGCGATTGGCGCGCTTGTTGGCGAACAGATAAGCAGAGTGCGGCTGCGCCGCACCGAACACCTGGACGACCCGAGCCAGCGCCGTTTCGATACCGGCGCGCATGTCCAGCGGCTCGATGGCCAGCCAGATCCGGTCGATGCGAATCATGCCAGCAGCCCGCGCAGGAAGCGTGCGCAGCCCTCGGCGTCCTGCGCCGGCCAGCGTACCGACAGACTGCCGGAGCGGTGGGGAATGTCGATCTTGACCGTCAGCGCCTCGGCAGCGGCTCGTCCGGAAGGCATCAGCTCGAGCGGCACCGGAACAAAGGCGGGCATGGTCGGCAGCGGCTCGCGCTGCTGGCGAATCCATTTATGCACCAGGTTGGCATTGAGCTCATGGCTCAGCGCCACGCCAGCGACGGAGGCCCCGGGCTGGGCACACTCCTCGATGACCTGGGCCTTGAAGGCCTTGGGGAATGTACGGCGCTGTCGAGACATGAAACCCTCCAGAAAGTGGCTTGAAATGGTGTCCACCAAAAATAGGTGGACACCATGCCGCGATCTGGAAAAGGCGGGGAGATGTGTTCGGCGGACGCTTACCGCCGGCTGGGGCTGCGTGGCGTGATGCGTGGTAAGACGCTCCGTACCACCGTCAGCGACCGGGCGGCACCGTGTCCGCAGGATCACGTCAATCGCCAGTTCCAGGCCAGTTGCCCGAACGCCCTGTGGGTCTCGGACTTCACCTA
>NZ_JAMJEZ010000054.1 GCF_023544715.1 Pseudomonas eutrophicaquae
GTCCCCGCCAACTTTTGTTGCTGTCATAGTAATAGTACCGTTTTTGTTCATCGTTGAACCAATTACAGTATCATCAACATTCTTCTCAACAGGGATAGATTCACCTGTTAACATAGATTCGTCGATGGCAGTCATACCTTTAATAATTTTGCCATCAACAGGTATCTTTTCACCTGGTTTAACGATAAGTGTATCTCCAACATGTACCTCATTTAGAGGAATCATCACTTCATTACCGTCTTTTAAAATGCGTGCTTCTTTAGCTTGTAAACTTAATAATTCGCCAAGCGCATTGGTTGTTTGAGACTTCGCTCTAGCTTCTAAATACTTACCGAATAAGATTAAGGTAATTAGTACGGCGCTTGTTTCAAAGTATAAATGCGGTTGTGTTGTTGAGCCATTTAGCCAACGAACCATTTCATAAATACTGTAAAAATATGCTGCACTTGTACCAACAGCAACAAGTACATCCATATTGGCGCCACCATTTCTTAAATTTTTATAAGCACCTACATAAAATTGCCATCCAATAATAAATTGTACAGGTGTAGCTAAAATAAATTGGAACCATGGATTCGTAAATAGTGCTGGTATATGCATATTGAAAAGATGTACAAACATTAACATTAATAGCGGTAAAGATAATACTGCTGATATGATAAGCTTAATCAATTTATGTTGTAGCGCTTCAGCTTTGCGTGACGTTTGATCTCTATTATTATCTTTAATAGATGCGTCATAACCTAATTTTTGAATGCGAGTGACAAGTTTATCAGCATCTGTTTCTTCAGGATAATAGTCAACTTTAGCTTGCTCCGTTGTTAAATTGACCGTTGCATTTTGAACGCCGTCCATTTTATTTAACACTTTTTCAATACGGCTTGAGCATGCAGCACAAGTCATGCCTGTAATGTCTAATTCGACAGTTTCTACAGCGACACCGTAACCTAAATGTTGAATCGTATTAATAAATTCTTGGACATCATGTTGATCAGGGTTATACTCAACAGTTGCTTTCTCTGTAGTTAAATTCACTTGGGCATTAACGTCATCAAGTTTATTCAGTTTCTTTTCGATACGATTTGAACATGCGGCACAAGTCATACCAGTGATATCTAATGTTGTTTTTTTCGTATTAG
>NZ_JAMJEZ010000055.1 GCF_023544715.1 Pseudomonas eutrophicaquae
CCTCTTAACCTTCCAGCACCGGGCAGGCGTCAGCCCCTATACATCACCTTACGGTTTAGCAGAGACCTGTGTTTTTGATAAACAGTCGCTTGGGCCTATTCACTGCGGCTCTTCTGGGCGTTAACCCTAAAGAGCACCCCTTCTCCCGAAGTTACGGGGTCATTTTGCCGAGTTCCTTAACGAGAGTTCGCTCGCTCACCTTAGACTTCTCATCTTGACTACCTGTGTCGGTTTGCGGTACGGGCACCTATTTTCTATCTAGAGGCTTTTCTCGGCAGTGTGAAATCAACGACTCGAAGACACAATGTCTTCTCCCCATCACAGCTCAGCCTTAATGAGTACCGGATTTGCCTAATACTCAGCCTTACTGCTTAGACGTGCAATCCAATCGCACGCTTCGTCTATCCTACTGCGTCCCCCCATCGATTAAAACGATTATAGGTGGTACAGGAATATCAACCTGTTATCCATCGCCTACGCCTGTCGGCCTCAGCTTAGGACCCGACTAACCCAGAGCGGACGAGCCTTCCTCTGGAAACCTTAGTCAATCGGTGGACGGGATTCTCACCCGTCTTTCGCTACTCACACCGGCATTCTCACTTCTAAGCGCTCCACATGTCCTTACGATCATGCTTCAACGCCCTTAGAACGCTCTCCTACCATTGTCCAAAGGACAATCCACAGCTTCGGTAATATGTTTAGCCCCGGTACATTTTCGGCGCAGTGTCACTCGACTAGTGAGCTATTACGCACTCTTTAAATGATGGCTGCTTCTAAGCCAACATCCTAGTTGTCTGGGCAACGCCACATCCTTTTCCACTTAACATATATTTTGGGACCTTAGCTGGTGGTCTGGGCTGTTTCCCTTTCGAACACGGACCTTATCACCCATGTTCTGACTCCCAAGTTAAATTAATTGGCATTCGGAGTTTGTCTGAATTCGGTAACCCGAGAGGGGCCCCTCGTCCAAACAGTGCTCTACCTCCAATAATCATCACTTGAGGCTAGCCCTAAAGCTATTTCGGAGAGAACCAGCTATCTCCAGGTTCGATTGGAATTTCTCCGCTACCCTCAGTTCATCCGCTCACTTTTCAACGTAAGTCGGTTCGGTCCTCCATTCAGTGTTACCTGAACTTCA